>CAZSTV010000003.1:26218-84219 GCA_964609665.1 uncultured Acidimicrobiaceae bacterium | reverse complement strand
CGGAGGACTAGTCGGGCCAGGTCCGAGCGGACAGCGGAACCTACTGTTCGAAGATGCCTATCGTCAGCTTCATGGCCTCACCACCGGGATCAATGCGTCCGTCGTTCCAGACCGTGAACGCCGCCCGGCTGCAGTCGGCGCTGAGTAGAGCGCTGGCGGTCCAGAGTGTGTTTGACCCCTGCTGGCCATAGGACACGTCGTCATTGTCACCGGTCGGCACCCAACCCATAGCGCCCATCCGGTCGGGCCCGGCCGTCAGCATCCGGTCGATGGTTTCACGGCGAACGATGGTCTCTTCGGTACCGAGGTAGAGCCGGAGGAACTTTGACCAGTCCCTCACGTTGAGGTGGACGCGGCCCGCGGAGTTCATGACCGGAGGATTGTCTGACGCATGACTTGCCGGGTTCACCGCCTTGGAACTGGAACGGCCGGGAATCACACGGACCCGCCGGCTTCGGTGGCCCCGTACCCGTGATGGCGCTCCCCACCCGGCCGAGGTGATGTCAAGCGGCTCGAAGACCTCGGCGGCCATCGCCTCCTCAAACGTGGTGTCGGCGAGGCGGTCTATGGCGGCACCGACGATGATGAAGCCAAGGTTCGAGTACACCGGTTCGCCCGGTTGGCTCGGGGCCGGGGCGAGTGCCGTGGCGGTGGCGGCCGTCCGCTGGTCGGCCAACGGTTCCTTGGAGCGCCACGCGGCCAGCATGTCGCCCCGCTCCAGATTTGGTGCCACCCCGGCCCGATGGACCAGCAGATCTTCGAGCGTGACCTCGCCCCAACCGTCGTGGAGTTGCAGGTCATCAAAAAGCTCGGGAACCGGTGTATCCCACCGCACCAGGTCGCGCTCCACCAGGCGAGCGCACAGCATGGCCGTCATCGCTTTTGCGCACGATCCAATGTGCCAGCTGTCGTCGTTGCGGACCGGGTCGTCACCGTTGCTGACGCAGTTGCCGACGACGGCAAACTCCAGCTCGCCGTCGACGGTGATGACGCCACCGCCAACGGCCGGTAGGTCATGTCGCAGCCGAAACTCGTTCAGAGTGGACCGCAGTGTCATCTGAACCCCAGTGTCATCTGAACCTCAGTCGGTCTCGGTCTGCAGGGTCAGCGTCACCTGGTGCTGATCAACCGCTGCCGCTCCGACCATTTCCAACAGTTCGTCGGTGAGACGCCCTGGGTCGGTGATGAGGGCCTCGGGATTGCTGAGGGTGATGGTCAGTTCGTCCGAGGTCCAGGACGCATGGGCGCTGATTCTGCCACCGCCCTGCAACGCGGCCACCGCAGTGTCCACCGCGGAACGGAGCTGTTCCACCGTCGACACGTCAATCCCGAGGCGGAGCGCCAAGCCGACAACCGCTACCCGACCAATCCTGGTGAAGGTCGGCGAGGCGGGGAATGCCACCTGCAGTTGGTCCTGGGTCCTGTCGGTCATTGGTAGTAACCCTAGAGCTTCCGGCCTGGAGGTTGGATCTCTCTCGCCACGTCTGCTGGGTCCTGGTCGTCGCGCATACCGATGTAGACCGGGTGTCGCAGCATGCCGTCCAGCGGCCAGTCGCCAAAGCCAATCTCCACCACCACGTTTGGTTCCACCCAGGTCGGGCGTTTGTCGAGCGGTGGGATGGCCAGGAACGGGGGAGTGGCACGTTCGGTGAAACAGCTTGCAAGGCGTTGGCGTTCACCGTCGGTCAGCCCGCTCCCAGCGGTGCCGGCGACGACGAGGTTCGGGCCGTCCCAGACTCCTACCACTAATGATCCGATCTCATCTTCGAGCGCACCTTGTCCGGCCAACCAGCCACCGACCACAAACTCCTGTCGAAGCTGGATTTTAACCTTACGCCAGTCGTGGGTGCGCGCCCCTGGGGTATATGTACTGTCGAGCCGTTTGACGACAATCCCCTCCAGGCCCCGCTCCTTGGCCAGGGCCATCAGCTGGGTGGCTCCACCCTCGACCGATGGTGGCACCTTCCAGACGGGACCGTCGGACAGAAAGTCATGTAGGACCGAACGTCGGTTGCGGTAGGGGAGCTTCAGCAGTGAAGTGCCGTCGAGGCGCAACAGGTCGAACACGATGAACACTGCGGGGTTCTGGTCGACGAGCGGCTGGGTTGGTCGGTCGACGTTTAGCCGCTGCAGCACCCGCTGGAACGACGGCCGGTCGCCCTCGAAGACCACGATTTCCCCATCCAAGACCGCCTCGGTGGCAAGTTGGGCGCCAACGTCATCGAACTCGGGAAACTGGGCCGTGATGTCCCGACCGGTGGAGGATCGGACCATGGTGGTCGACCCGTCGGTCAGGACCTGCGCCCGCAGGCCGTCCCATTTGAGTTCGGCCACCCAGCCGGGCGCATCGGTTGCTTCGCCGATCACGCCCTTCATCGGCGGAATCCACTCGAATGGAGACGGTTCCGGCACGACGCCGAGCATACCGGTGGCCGCTTTCGGCCCGTGATGTCGGGCCGGTTCGGCCTGCGCAGTACATTCTTTTGGCGACCGGTTTCAGCTGGCCGTCAGGCGTAACCTACCGCCCGGTAGGTTACGCACCATCGCCGAAAGTGGCCGTTTGCTCACCCGATTGACCAATTTTCGAGACTTTGGCCGCTCGGATATTGTCAGCCTACCGACCGGTAGGTAGGCTGACGAGCATGGTCATTGACGCAGACGTCGCACTGCTTGCAGAGCTTGAGCCAGAGGCCGAGCGTCTCTTGGAGAATCACTACGCAACGACGAAAGAGTGGCATCCGCATTCCCTGGTGCCATGGAGCCGGGGTCGGGATTTTGAGCCGGACTACGAGTGGTCGCCGGAAGAATCCGAGATGTCGCCCGAGGTGCGCAGCGCACTCTTCGTCAACCTGCTGACCGAGGACAACCTGCCGTACTACTTCCGCGACATTGAGCGAATGTTCGGCGCGGACGGTGCCTGGGGTGAATGGGTTCGACGTTGGACGGCCGAGGAAGGTCGCCACGCCATCGTGATCCGTGAATACCTGACGGTCACCCGGGCCATCGACCCTGTGGCGCTCGAGAACGGCCGCATGATTCAGATGGGCGGCGGCAAGGTGCCGGAACCGCCCTCGGCAATCGACGGTCTGATCTACGTCACGCTCCAGGAGTTGGCGACAAGGATCTCCCACCGCAACACCGGTGCCCTCATCGAGGACCGGGCCGGCTACGACATCATGCGCCGGGTCGCCATGGATGAGAACCACCACTTCCTGTTCTACCGGGACGTGGCGAAAGCGGCCACCGATATTGATCCGAGCCAGGCGGTAGAGGCCATGGAGCGCCAAATCGTCGGCTTTGCCATGCCGGGCGAAGGCATCCCTGACTTTGGCATCCACGCCAAGGCGATCGCCGCCGCTGGCATTTATGATCTCGCTGCCCACTACGAGCAGATTCTGGAACCCATCGTGCTCCGCTACTGGGACCTCCCGAACCTCGAAGGGTTGACCCCCGAGGCCGAGCAGGCTCGAGAGCGGGCCATCGCCTACATCGAGAAGTCGAAGCGTGTGGCGGACCGGATCAAGACCAGGCGAGAAGCCGCAGAGGCCCGCAAGGCCGAAGAGGGATCAGAGATCCTCACTGCAAGCTAAACGACGCCAGCGGCACACGGACGCCGTCTGCACGCTGACACTGACGCCGGCTGCACGCTAGCGCTCGGCGAAGGTCTCCTCCACCGTCGACAACCACGCCTCGATCTCGCTCGAGGACTTGTTGTCGATGTCATAGATCGCCGTCCACGTCGTCCGACAGAACTTGTTGCACAGAATCCGAAGAGTCCGTGTGACCCGGATGCGTCCGCTGTTGCCCTGCACCCAATTCACCCGCCGGGTTGATCCGTGGCTGGTGACAATGTGAATCCGCTTCAGCGTGGAGAGCGTGCCACGAATCCTGGCTGACCCTTCAGGCAGAGTGAAGGCAACCTCGTTCATCCACACCCGGTCAAACCAGCCCTTGAGCATGGCCGGTTGGCCCGAGAACCAGGTGGGGTAGACCAGGACCAGTTGTTCCGCCCAGCGAAGCGCGTCGAAGTGCTCGGCAAGGTCCGGCCGGTCCTGGGGTGAGCCGAGGTGATCACGAACCTCTCCGAGGCGAAGCACGGGGTCAAAACCCATTGCGTACAAATCGAGCGTCCGCACGTCATGGCCTGCTCGATCCAGTCCGGAGAGCACCCGCGCCGCCGCGGCCCTGGTCAAACTGGTCTGCTTCGGATGGCAGATCACCACCAGCGTCCTTGTCAGGGACTTGGTCAGGGTCTTGGCCAGCGGCTTGGTCATCGACCGGCCACCTTGGTCAACGTCGTTTCGACCTGATCCAGAAACCCGGCGCGTTTCTCCGGCGGTGCGGTGTCGAGTTGATGAAGGCCGAGCCAGGTGGTGCGACAGCGCCGGGCGCACACCAGTCGGACCGTTCTGCTGATAGTCCGTCGGCCAGCGTCGCCGAGGAGTAGCACGTCTGTCCGCTTCGAGCCGTAGGTGGTGATGCCGACCAGACGCTTGATGTTGTCGAGGTTGCCCCTCACCTCGGCCTTCTCACCAGGGGTCTCGTCGCCAAGGGTGAAGGCCACCTCGGGAAGGAACGTGCGATCCAGCCAACCCTTCATCACCGCGGGGATGCCCGACCACCAGGTGGGGTAGATGAAGACCAGCATCTGTGCTCGCCGCAGTTGCTCGATGTGTTCGGCCACGACGGCGTCGGGGTGGTCGAGGCCGTTTGTGTAGTAGCCGATGTGCTCCTGTTCACTCATCGCCGCGGTGTAACCAATGCCGTACAGGTCGATCACCTCGACCTGGTGGTTCGCCGCAACGAGTGTGGCGACCGCCCGTTCCCGGAGCGCGGTGTTGAACGAGTCCGGGTCGGGGTGGGCGTGGATGATCAGACAGTTCATCGGTTCGCCAGGGCCGCGCTTGTGGTTGCGCTCGTGATCGTGGTCGATTCCACCATCGGCTGAACCTACCCCCGATTCGGGCGAGGAGCTGAGCGGAAGACTAACGTTCTTCGATGACCTCGACCGAGGACGTCTCCACTGACCCACACCACCCAGGTGTGGACGGCTGGCAGCGTGTCGGACGTATCTCGGGCTGGATCGCCGCCGTCGGACTCGTCGCTGTGACGGTCAGCGGGGTGTGGCTCTACCTCAACTATCAGCCGACCGCCGCTACCGCCTTTTCCGACATCGGGTCGACCAACCGCTCGGTGCAATGGCAAGCCGGACATCGGGTCTCTTCCATCGTGTCGGCGGTGGCGTTGCTGATTTGCTCTGGCGTCGTCGCCGTCAGGTACGGGATGCGGAGACGCCTCTACGGTCTGGCAACGGTCGTCGTGTTTGCCATAGCTGCGTACAGCGGCTCGTTTCTTCCATGGGATCAGATGGCATTGCAGGCCATCACGGTCGGGACGAATATGTCCGGTTTCTCCGCCATTTTTGACCAGGAGGACATTACGTTCCTCCTCATCGACGGGTCCGAGGTCAGCGTCGCCAGCTTGCGTCGGTGGCTGGTTGCCCACCTTTTTCTGGGCGGTTTGTCGGTGCTGGCCGTGCTCGTACCCCTCGCCGGTGGGGTAGCGAAGGGGTCTGGGGCCGCATCGGCCCACGGCTGACCCCAACGGCGTTGGGGCGCCGGGGTCACACCGGCACTGTCGTCGACTAGTTTGTGGTTGTAGCTGGTGCTGAAGGCGGCACCGTTTGGCCTAAAATTGACCGAGCGGTGCGGTCAACCCCGGATCCGATACCAAACACCGAATGCAAGGTAGGTGCGGCAATGGCGTCAGGCGATGAAACACGGGCAGGGCCACGGCCCTCGCTTCCGCCACGGCCCCACGGGTCGACTGGTGGAAACCACTCCGCCTCCACTCCGCGGGATCCAATGGACGCCTTCGACGCCGACTTTCCAAGCACCGGCGTCGGTCCGGCCGATTCCGACGAGTCGCTCTTTGGCGACACCAGGGTTGGCATACCCGGCTTTTCTCAGAAGCAGCCATCTGCCCCGAAGCCTCACATCCTGGCCCCTCAGGCCAACGAGTGGGAGAACAACCAGCAGGAGGTCGAGGTGGTGAAGAGCCGCCGGACTGGGCTTGTTCTGCTGTTTATTTTGGCGCTGCTGCTGGTGGCGCTCATCGCGCTGGGGTTGGCGGCGTGGTCGGTCTTCAGCGGCGGCGATCCGCTGCCTGAGACGGACGCGGGCGCAAGCACCGAAGCCGATGCCGGTACCGATGGCGACCTGGCCGGCACTCCCGACAGCACCATTCTTCCGCCCCCCACCACCGTCAACCCCAACCTGCTCGACGTGCTGGTCACCGAGGACCCGTTCGTCTGTGACAACGTGCTGCGGCCGTTCGCCCAGTTGTCTGGTGCAACCCCGAACGAGGAGATCGCCTTCAACTCACCGCAGACCGCCAACCTCACCTCTGGCACCGCCGAGGCTGACGGAACGCTGCCCATTCGCTGGTCCTGTACACCAGACCAGGCAGGTACCACCTGGGAGCTGACCGCTACCGGCGTCACCTCGGGCAAGTCCGCCACCATCAGCTTCACCGGAGCGCTGGAAAGCGCGGCGGCACCGGCCGATCCCGGCACGGCCCCAGCCGAGGGAACGTTGGCGGTCGAGCTGCTCGAAGACCCGTTCGTTTGCAACGACGAAGCTCGGGTCTTCGGCAACCTGACCGGTGCCGACGCAGGCGAGGAGATCGCATTCACCTCGCCGCAGGCGACCGGCATCAAGAACGGTGTGGCAGACGCTGCAGGCAACCTCTCCTTCCGATGGGTCTGCAGCCCCGATCAGGCGGGGACCGTTTGGGAGTTGACCGCAACCGGCGTGACGTCCGCCAAGACGGTGTCGTTCAGTTTCACCGGTTCCTGACCGAATCCTGAACGTTCCCGGGCAGACGTCACCGCATCAGTCATCGACCGGTTGGTCGATGGCGTCCAGCCACTCGGTCCAGTAGAACTTCCATTCCTCGACCAGGTCATAGCTCGGGAGTTTCTCGTGCGACACGGTCACTTTGGCTCGGCCGTTGTTCGTCGGCCCGATCCCAAACTGGGCGACGCCGGGCCCGATCGCAATTCTGACTGTCTTGGACGTTGGCTTTGAACGAAGCTCGGTGTGATGGCCGGGGAACAGGTCTGTTCGCGAGTCATCATCGAGTAGCAGATCACGCAGCCGGCCACCATCGACCGTGATGGTCTGAGACTTACCGGCGGTGAACGTGCCGTCCGGCCGCTCATAGGGGAGACGCAGCCCGGTGATTCGCTCGTACCCACCGGTGACCTGCTGTGACCACCACGGGTCGACGCCATGATCCGACGCCAGGTAGGCCGCAATTGCGGTGTGTCCGTCGTTTCGACCCGGCCACTGGTCGATGAGGTCACACCAGTCATCCCAGCTCTTGCCCGTTGCGGCAGTGACCGACTCGTCCCCGCTCTCGGGTTCGGCCATCCAGCGCCGTCGTCGTCCCGACGGTGTCTGCTCCAACAGCGCGTGGCGGGCGGTGGTGTAGCGCTCACCGGTCTTGGCCATACGTTGCCGGACACGCCGCTTGAACGATTCTTGCTTGCTCATGTGAAACTGCCTTCCCGTGTCCCTCTCGGCCTGCCGGTCAACCCACGCTCAACCGACGTGCACCGGACACGTCAGGAGGTTCTTGTCTTCCTGCCGGGCACTCGAGGTCCCCTTTGCCTTCCAAGGCCGACAGCGTGGGCGTCGGGAGCGAAGGTTTGGCGTGGCAAGCCGCCGAGCAAAATATTAGCTGAGCCACCAGAGCGTTGCCACCACACCGATGACCGTGAGCACGGCCAGGTAGGTCAGGACGATGCGCATGTCGCCCAGAATGCACTGGCTGTCCTGTCGGCCTGAACGCCATGCCCGCCAATACTTGACGAAACCGATGGCAGCCAGGATGGCCAGAACGATGGGACCGAACAGCCACGTCAGCAGTGCGGTGGTCGCAATGACACACCAGCCGAGCGGGTCGGCCGCAGCGGTTGCCCCGCTGAACTCATGCCCGAGGAGCTGTCGTGGCACGCGGGGATCGGTCATCGCCGTACCCCGATGGTGACCGGAGCCGCGGCGCCCGTAGCGCCCGCTGCACCTACCGCACTTGCCGCCGTCGGCCCAGTGGCCAGCGACAGTCGGCTGTCGGACAGAGGCCCCCAGGCCTGGACAGCGCAGAACGGCGCGCACTGGTGAGCGTCATCGACCGACTTTGTGCCGACGTGCACACAGCACTGCATGAGCCGTGGCTCGATCATCGTGTCGATGTCCATGAACGGTTTGACGGTCACCCGGACCACGCGTTCCGCGAGGAGCCGGCGGAGTTTGCGGCCGGACCCGAACCGCCCCGCAGCGAGGCGGGCCAGTTCTCCGACGCCAAGGTCGCAGCTGGCACAGACCGTAGAGAACGCCTTGCCGATGTCGGGGTGGGAGAGCGAGGTTTGGTCGCTCAGCAAACCGAGGATTGCCTGCTTGACCAGCGTCTTGGTTTCTCTGGCAAATTCGGGACTGGTCACCTTGTTCGAGACCAGGTCGAGGTGCTGGGCCAACTGATCCTCGCCGATGAGCGATATCAGCGACTGCCAGTTGCGGTCGTCGGTTTTGAGGAGATACCCGACGCTTGCGCAGTGGGGGTGAGAACACGGCAGCGCCGTCAGGTCTCGCCACGTCACCTGGCCACCGGTCTGGTCTTCCAGTCTGGCAAGCACCCCGGTGTGGGTGAGACGGTCGATCGGGTCTATGCCGCCACCGCGGCCGGAACCAAACTCCGGTTGGATGCTCACCCCACCGACGTAGTCGTTGGCCAACGCCACCGCGATCACATCACCGATCTCGTCGTCGTTGACGCCCTTGGCCGCGGTCATGGTGAGGGTGGTGAAGATCTCCGCCTCGCTCAGTCGCTCGATGGCCCGCAACTTCATCTGGCCGAGGTCTGCGCCGCGATGGTGACGGTGGGTTGACCCTCGCAGCCCGTCGAACTGGAGGTAGACCTCTACCCGTTCGTCGTGAGCTTGGATTGTCTGCAGCAGCTCGTCGTCTCTGGCCAGGAGAACGCCGTTGGTGTTGATGAGGATGCGATGGATATCGCGCGAGGTCAGCTCGTCGAGCAGTTGGGGCAGCTCCGGGTGGAGCGTCGGTTCGCCACCGCTGAGCATGACAACGTCAATACGTCCGTTCTCCCGAGCCAGTCGCTGATCCACCGATGCGAGGATCTGGTCCATCGGGACCGAGGTGTCGGCCCTGGTCGGTGAGTCGGTGAAGCACGTCGGGCAGGAAAGGTTGCACCCCTCGATGATGTCTTCCAAGAGAATGCAGGTGTGCTGGGTCTGGAGCTCACCGAGACCTTTGGCGTAGGCCTGGGGGATCGGGTCATAGTTGCCCGGGGTGTCCGGCACGTGGTGCTTTGTCGGCGCCGTCCACCGTTCCAACCAGTCCAAAATCTCCGGACTCTCGTCGTACAGGGTGATGACTCGCCCATGGGTCGGGCAGCCGCGGACCAGCCAGACCTGGCCGTCGGCTTCGGACAGGTAGCCGGCCAAGCGGCCGACCGAGCTGAGCGGCGCGTCGGGATTCTCCCGGTGGCATTCGCCGCAGTACGCCGTCACGTACTGGCGGATGGTGTCCTCTCTAACGGGCATCCCCGGCGCCGCGCCGAGCGAATCGATGTGTCTTGTCACTGGTATGCCCCGACGAGAAGTGCGAAACACAGGCCGACGAGCAGCAGCCCAATGCCCCACACAGCAACGGTGGTGATGGCCGACACCTTCATTGCGATGCGGATGCCCGCTTGGCTCGGGATGTTCGGATCGGACTGGGTGATGACCAGGATGAAGGCGCCGAGCACGATGACCGCCGCCCCGATGATCGACAGCGCCAACTGCAGGCCGGCTGTAACGCCCATCGCCCCCAGCATCCCAGCGATCAACCCACCGACGATGAGCGGCGCGACGAGTCCCCACGCCAACCCGAAGAACAAACCGAGCAAGGAGTAGCCGCCGCTCGACTTGACCGAGGGCTTGCCGGGTCCGGGCCCGGACCCCGGCCCGGGTTGGCGCCGCGGCCCACTCGGCGGCTGAAACGGGAGGTTGGGATCGTCGGTCATACGAAGGTGGCCTCCTGATCGCCCGGTGCGGCGTCGGTGTTCGCTGTTGGGTTGCGGCGGACCCTGGTCGCCAGGAGCAACGCCACGGTGATTGTTGAGGTGCAGATAATGAAGATCTGGGAGCCGGTCAGGCCGAAGAGAAACTCGACGTTGCCGCGGACGAACTCGACCAGGAACCGAAACGCGGCATAGGCAATCAGGTAGCGCCTCAGGAGTTTGTCCCGCCACTTTGGATCGTGGCGCTTCCGCCGGAGCACGACGAAGGCGATGGTGTGGAATGTGATCTCGTAGAGGAACGACGGATGGAACGAGGTGTCGGGATTGCAGGTGGGACACTGCCCGCAGTCCAGACACAGCAGACCGCGATCCACGCCAGTCTCGTTCATTGTCATCGACCATGGGAGTGAACTTGGCGTGCCCAGTTGCTCGGTCAGGAAGCAGCCGATGCGACCGATGGCGAGGCCGAGTGCCACCCCGGGAGCGAACAGATCCCCGGTGGATTCGCCAACACCGACGAACCGCTTTGTGACCTCCACTCCGATGTAGGCACCGACGAGTCCGCCGAGCAGGCTTCGACCCGCCTCTACCAGCAGACCCCGGTAGGTCGGGTCCGGCTCGGTCGCTAGGTACGCAATGCCGGTCCCGAGGCGAGAGGTGACGCCTGCCGCGGCCAACGCTCCGACGCCGATGATGATCAGTCGCTGATCAAGCTTGCCTCGGCGTCGGGCCTCGATAAGCAGTGAGACGGTTGCGGCGATGAGGCCGAGCGCGATGAAGGTGGTGTGGGTGTCGACCGGTACACCGGCGATCTCGAAAAGCGACGGAAACACTGCCGTACCGCCTGCTAGCGATCCGCCGCGTCGAACGGCATGTATCTGGTCCCCCTGGCCACGGCACGACATTACTCGGCAGAGGCACCGGTAGGGAAGCGGCCCTATTTCATTGGGGCTCCGGCCGCGGATTGCTCGAACTGCTCACACTTGATGGGCTGGCGCCGACGAGATTTCGGACATCAAATCCGTCTTCCAAGGAACCGGCATTCATATGTATACGTTGCGATCGGCAGGGCGAGCCGTCCTCGCCTTCATACTGCTCGCGATCACGGTGACATTCTCACCGTCGGTCGCCTCGGCCACACCCGTCTCATGTGGCGGCGTCGTCTATGAAGACTACGACGCCGACGGTGAACGAAACGAGGACTACAGCGAGGTCAACGACTCGCAGGGTTCCAGCACCGGATCGTTCTCCACCGAGCTCGACCCCGGCGTTGCGGGTGTTACCGTCACGGTGACCTCCTCGACCGGCGTGGTCGTTACCGACACCACCGATGCAAACGGTGAGTGGAGCGTGACCGTGGACGATGCCCAGTTCCCGGTCCGGGTGGAGTTCTCCACCCTGCCGTCGGGCTGGCAGTCCGGCCACGCCGGACCGGACAGCGGCACGATGACCCAGTTCATCGCCGCGCCGAGCGACTGCGCCGCTCCGTTCGACGGTGACGGCGCTGCGGGCAACCTCGGCATTGTCGCCCCCGGATCGTTCTGTCAGAACAACCCCCACCTGATCACGTCATGTTTCCTGTTCGGCAACGTTGCCGATCATGACAACATGCCCGCCGTTGTGAAGGTGGTCGACGGGGTGCAGGACTCGAACGCCGAAACCGACTGGGCGTCACCGTCCTATGAAGTCACCGCAACCCTGGGCCAGGTTGGCACGGTCTGGGGACAGGGCGTCAACCCCAAGAACGGCGACGTGTTCCTCGGCTCCATGGTGAAGCGCCACACCCGCCTCGTTGGCAACCCCACCACGATCTACCGGCTCACCGAGTCCGGTTCGCTCAGCACATGGTTTGTCTCCGACCCCACCGCAACCGATCCCCACACCGCCGAAGCCGACGCTACGGCGCTTGGGTTGAGCAACCCGCTCGACGGTTGGATGTATGACTTCGGTGCCTTCGATGATGTCGGCAAGGCCGGCCTTGGTGACGTCGAAGTCAGCCCCGACGGTTCCACGCTCTACACCATCGACCTTGGCCGCCGTGAACTGGTCGCCGTGACAATCAATGCCGACGGCAGCGCTGGCGCTGTCACACGGACTGCCATCACCGCCACCACCCTCGGCATCAGCGGCAGTTGCGCCGCCAGTGACGTTCGACCGTTCGGCCTTGGCTTCAACGAAGCCGGACTGCTCCACGTCGGTGCCGTCTGCTCTGCAGAATCCACGGTTCCTGCATCGTTCTCCCCGATTACTTCCGCGGGGCCGGCACTCGGTACTCCATCCGCTCTCGGCGCATGGGTGCATTCCTTTGACGGAAGCTTCTTCAGTCAGGTGACCACCGTCCCGGTGCCCACCACATCTCGCGGCAGCAGCGTGAGCGGCGGAACAGCATTCAGCCAGGTGGCGGAGTGGCGACCGTGGGTGGACAAGATGCCGTACGCTTCGGCCGACCTGCCAGACTATGGCAACACCTACCCGCAGCCGATGGTCTCCGATATCGACTTCGACGGCGACGACATCATCGTCAGCGTGATGGATCGCTGGGCTCACCAGACCGGTGCCAACGCGTTCTACGAGGACTGGAGTGCCGCCATCCAGCCCAACGCCGGCTTCGCTTCGGAGCAGCCCATTTCCTCCGGTGACATCGTCCGCGGTGTCTGGGGTGGCTCGTCCTACAGCTTCCCGGCGGGCGATGATGACTCCCGCGACTACTTCTACGACGGCGATTTCTATTCGACTTCCCACGTAGAGACCGCCATCGGTGCCGTGGTGCAGATCCCCGGCCGGCCCTATGTGATTTCAAACTCGTTCGACCCGAACGACGCTGCCAACACCTGGCAGTCCGGCGGCCTTGCCTGGTTCGACAACACCACCGGTGACAAGGTCAACGGTGTCCGGCTCTACAACGGTCGCACCGCAGGGATTGACATCGGAACGTTCGAGAAGGCCGCCGGTATCGGCGATCTTGAGGCCAACTGTGGTATCGCCTCGATCCAAATTGGCAACCGTGTCTGGTTCGACGCAAACGAGGACGGCATTCAGGACCCGGGTGAGCAGCCGCTGAACGGCGTCGTCGTCGAGCTGCTCGACAGCTCGGGCTCGGTGATCGCTACTACCACCACCGATGCCAACGGCACCTACTATTTCGATAACATCACCGCCGACACCGACTACAAAGTCCGTCTGGCCCAAACCAACTACAACGCCGGTGGCGTCTTCGCCGCCGGAGGGGCACACGTTGGCAAGGGTGTTGTGACCGTGGCCGATGCCGGGTCCGATGATGCGCTGGACTCCGACGCGATGTTGATGAACGGCCTGCCGTCCATCTCGGTCAACGTGTCGGTCACCGACCACACCTTCGACTTCGGCATGGTGCCAGGCGTTGAGCTTGGCAACCTGGTCTGGTTCGACATCGACAATGACGGTGTCAGGGATGCCGGCGAGTCGGCCGCCCCCGGGGTGACGGTCAACCTGCTCGACAGCGATGGCAATCAGATCGCCTCGGAAACGACCGACGCCGACGGCCACTATTCGTTCCCCAGCCTTGCACCCGGCTCGTATGTGGTGGAGATCCCGGCATCGATGTTTGCCGCCGGTGCGCCGCTTGCCGGTTGGTACATTTCGACCGGCTCAGGGGTGAGCACCAACGCCGATGACGACGTCGATGACAACAGCGACGGCGAACAGGTTGGCAGCGCGGTTCGTTCTTCGACCGTCACCGTGACGGTCGGGACCGAACCGACCGCCGAGGTTGATGAGTCGCCGAACGGCATCGCCGACGGTAGCTCGAACCTCACGGTGGACTTTGGTTTCTACACAGCGTCGCTTGGCAACCTGGTGTGGTTCGACGCCAACAACGATGGCGTGAAGGACCCGGCAGAGGCAGTGGTGGCTCATGCGGTCCTGCACCTATTCGACGGCGCCGGTAACCCGGTCACCGATGGCTCCGGCAACAACCGGATCACGAGCACCGATGTGAACGGCAACTACAGCTTCACCGGGCTTGAAGAGGGTACCTACATCGTTGAGATGATCGCCGGAAACTTCACCTCCGGTGGTGCTCTGTACGGCTTCGGTTCATCCAGCGGCAACAACATCAACGGCACCGCACCCGATCCGGACAATGACAACGATGACGACGACAACGGCGACATGATCTTCGGTGGCGCCGTCCGGTCCCAGCCGATCGTGTTGGCCGCCGTTGGTGAGCCCAACGGTTCAAACAACCCGACGGTTGACTTCGGCTTTGTGCAGGCTGCGGGCATTGGCAACTACGTCTGGTTCGATGTGGACCGTGACGGCGTGCAGGACGCCAACGAAGCAGCCGTGCCTGGCATCACCGCCACCGTCTACAGCTGCGGCCCGAACGTAGCCGTCGGCTCGGCGGTAACCGACGCCCAGGGAATGTGGATTGTCGATGGGCTTTCCCCCGGCGACTACTGCGTGACATTCACCGATCCTGAGGATCGAGGGTGGACGGTCCGCAACCAGGGCGACGACACTGCGGACAGCGACCCGCTGCCCACCGGTCGGACCGACGTCATCAACCTCAGCCCAGGTGAACTGGACCTCACCGTCGATGCAGGCATCACGCCTGACGGTCCCACCACGCTGGCCTTCACCGGTCCGAGCATGGTGGCCATTCAGCTGATGCTGGCAAGCTGGTCCATTGTGGCAGGCATCGGCCTGCTGTGGTGGAGCCGTCGCCGCAAACTCGTCGTCGAGTAGCTTCTGCGACAATTGCTCTACCAGCGGTCACGGTCCCCGATCATCGCATCGGAGGCCGTGACCGCTTGTGTTTTGGCGGTGTCGTTGTTGGCAGATGAGATCATCCTGTGATTCGCTTGGACGATGACCGACCAATCCCCCGCCGATGACGGGAAAACTGCAGATGAAGCTGGCGGGTCACCATTGGATCGGCTCGGGGTTCTGGCGATGCAGACCGTCGCAATCGACGATGACCTGGAACATCTGGAGATCTACACCATGGAGGGTCTGCTGACACTCCTCTGGCACGGCCCTGCCGACAGTGAGTCGGTGGTGGTCTGTCTCGGCGGTGCGATGGGCGGGCTGCTCGGGCCCGACGGTGGACTGTTTCACCAGCTGGGTCGTTCGCTTGCGCCGAAGGGAATTGGCGTGCTGCGGGTCTCCTACCGTCGGCCGAACGACCTGTCGCTCTGTGTCCACGACGCGGTGGCCTCAATGGAGCTCGCCGCTCGCCATGGTGCCCAGCGGTTTGTCACCATGGGCCATTCCTTTGGCGGCGCCGTAGCCATCCAGGCCGCCGCCCACCTCGAGAAAGAGTCGGTCCCCGGCGTTGTCACCCTGGCCACCCAGTCGGCCGGATGTGAACCGGCCGAACGTCTCGCCGACCGGAACCTGCTCTACTTCCACGGCACCGCAGATCAAATATTGCCGCACCAGGCCAGCGAGATGGTTCGCATGCTGGCGGGCACCGGTGAGCTGGTGCTACTCGACGGAGCAGATCACCTGCTGAAGCCAGCAGGCGAGGAGATACTCGGTCGGTTGATGGAGCACCTACCGGAGGTCTTGGAGGCCAGCTGAGTTCGTTGCCCCACCGGGAACGAACCCGGTGCAGCCAACCGAGGTGAAGCTGCCAGAGGCGGTGTCGATCTCGATGATTTCACCGACCGCGCACCGATCCGCAGGGGTGGCGGTGAGTCCGAGCAGCTCGCCTTCGGCGGAAAGCAGGAGGCCCCAGAGCTGGCGTGGCAAACCTTCGACGGCGGTCGCTGTTGCCCCGGTGTCAGGGTCGACCGAAACCAGGAACTCGGCGTCGCCGTTGTTGGCCGAGCCGAGCACGGTGCCGTCAGGCATCACCACCAGATCACCGCTGGATACCAACCCGCTGGGGTAAAGCCCCAGCTGATCCGCGGCGCCGGTCTCCGGATCGATGATTGCAAGCGTTCCGCTCAGGCCGCCCGCCAGAAGCCGCCCATCGGGCAGGGCGACCAGGCTGTTGAAATCGCCATTGGTGATCCCGCCGACGACGGTTGCCGCAGCGGTCTCGGTATCGATCAGAAACAGCTGATCAAACGAGATGCCGTAGAGCGTGTTGTCGACCGCAGCCACATCGGTGATTTGGACCGGCGTGTCGCCGGCGACCGTGACACCAATCAGGTCCAGGTCGCCCGAGATGTAGGCGAAGAGCTGTGAAGCCTCTGGTGCGGCATAGGACGATATGTAGCCCGATGTGGTGCTGGCGCTTGCAGCGGCGCCAGCGGTAGTGGAAGTGGTGGTCTCATCGGTCGCTGGCTCGGCGTCTTCGGCCACTCGTTCGTCATCGGACTCATCGGAGATTTCGGAGGATTCAGCGTTCTCGGAATTCTCTGCGTCTTCGGCGTCGTCGTTCGAGCCGGCGCTTCTGGAGGCCTCGGCGTCTTCGGTGTCGTTGAGGTCTGTGGATGTCTCGTCGCTTTGGATCGTCTCAGCATCGGATCCGGCATCCGATCCATCATCGGGGTCGGTGCTACAACCGGCCAAAGACACCATGGCGATCACCGCGCCGCCAACCAGCAATCTGGCTCGAGACGTGACTCGCTCGTCTGCTCTATCGATCTTCCGGATCATGACACCCCGCCCTCGCTACAGAAACCTGCAGCGCATTGATTCCTAGCTCGCCGTCCGAATATCGGACCAACCAAGTCTAGTCCTGTGGAGATCGGATCGGTAGGGCGCATCCTTGAGTGCCACGGGCATCCGCCTAGCCAGCGGTTTCGAGCAAGATGTCCATCGGGTTCTTGTCGTCGGTGTTTGGCGTTCTCGATACGCCGACCGGCGTGACGGTCGGACCGAGCTCTCCCCGAGACCCAACCACCACGATGTTGCCGCCGGACGGCACGTAGCCGCTGGCATCGAACGAGGTGGCGACCGAGGACGAGAGGGCCTTAAACGGCCCGCTGCCCGGCCCATCCAGCGCGGAGATCATGTTGAGATACATCGTGCCGTCCGTTTTGAGAACCCGCCGAACCTGGTCGAAGAACTCGACGGTAGTGAGGTGTGGCGGAACGTACCGGGGTCCGGCGAACGCATCGACGATCACGATGTCGAACGTCTCCGACGGCGCGCCGGTGACGTATCGGCGGCCATCCTGCACCACCGTTTCGCCTTCCAACGGCTCGAATACCCGGTCTGATACATCCCGGACTATCGGGTCGAGTTCGACCTCGGTCACCGTCGCACCTCGGTTCTCGAAGCCGTGGGCCAGCGCATGGCCAGCGCCGCCAATGACGAGCACTCGTTTGCCCTCCAGGTCACCCGCCAGTTGGAGGATGGTGGTGGCATACCCAAACCGCGGTTCACCGGTGTTGAACCACACCTCAGATTCGTAGGTCGGGCCGAGGTGGAAACGGAGATAGCTGGCGTCGTCGGTGTAGACCCGAATGGTCTGAAAGCGACCCTCTTCCTGGGCCACAAGCCGACCCGGGGTGTCGGCCCACGTCCAACTCGGCAACGGCATTATCGCTGCGAGGACAGCGGCAAAGATGGTGATTTTCCTGGAGTGACTCCATACCGCCGCCAGCACCACGAGGTAGCCGGCGAGGAACAGGCGGACGAGCCCGGAGACGCCGAGGATGGGAATGAGGAAGGCGATGCCTGCCAGCGCGCCGATGATGCCGCCGACGGAACTGATGGCGAACACCAGGGAGGCGCTAGCCGACATCGACCCCTGGCGCTCCTGCCACACCGCTCCGACGAGAATCTGAGACTCCATTCCGAACAGGACAAACGGTGGACCGAAGGCCAGCGTTGCGATCAACGCCATGGACACCACGGGTACACCCGTCCCCGGCTGCAGGACAGATATCGCCCAGGTGGCGCCGATCAGCCAGGCCGCGTTTATCAGTACGACGCCGGGCAGAATCGGTTCGAGATCGGGGAGGGCGACGCTGCCACCGATGCGGTAGCCGATGGCCAGTCCACCCAGAGATACCGCCAGAATGGCTGCCCATAGACCGGTGGTCGGCCCGAAGTTGGATGCCAGCATCCGCGAGGCGTTGACCTCCAGGGCCACCGATGCCACCCCGCTGTAGAACGCCAGCGCCAAGAACCCGTAGACCTTGCCGGTGATCGGTTTGGGAACCATTGGCTCGGGGGCGGCTGACCCCTCGGTATCGGTATCGGCATCAGCCCTGACACCGACATCGGCATCGGCCCTGGCACCGGCATCGGCTTTGACCTTCACATCGGCTTTGTCGGTTGCGCCGGATCGGGCGGCGAGACCGGCCGCCACGGCCAGCAGTACACCGAAGCCGATAAGGCTCAGGGAGATGCCAACGAACGGCGCAAGGACGAACCCACTGACAAGTCCGCCGACGACGTTTGCCGCGGTGCCAATTGCAAACACCGACGCTGAGGTATTGGTGTTGCCATCAGCGTTTCCTTGCTCATCGTGACCGTCGCCAAGCGCCTGTATCGCCAGGGGTGACACCGTGCCGAGAAAGAACGACGGTACGCCGACCAACGCTGTTGCGACCGGCACGAGCCAAATGCCTGAGACAACGGTCTGATCTGCCACGCCTGTTCGCAACAGGATGCCAACCGCCACGATGTAGACGGCGGTGATGAGCAGTGCAGGCACGATCCGCCCGCTCGGCCGAGGAGTCGGACGGCCACCGCTGCGGTACCCCAGCGCCAGTCCGGCGAGCGCAACGCCGACGACAGCAGCATTGACGTCCGTTCCCGACCCGAAGAATGGATGGAGGATTCTCGGCACGAGGACCTGGATCCCGAGTGTGGCGAGACCCGCTGCCACAATCACATACCGAACCGCCGAGGATGACATCGCCGTCAAGCGTATAGTCCGGCCGCGACGTCGCGTCCTGGGTCGGTGAACGGCCACAACGGTAGCGGTCACCCATCGACCGATTTCTGTCCCGCCACTACCGTGAAGGCATGACAGCGACTCCTGGCATCGACCCGACGGCTGTGTTCCGCAACCGGACGGACCTGGACACCACTCAACTTCTGGCCGAGGCAAAAGATCTGCTACCCGAGGTGGTGGAATTGCGCCGGCTGATTCACTCCGAGCCGGAGATCGGGCTTGAGTTGCCGCTCACCCAGGCCAAAGTGATCGACGCGCTCGAAGGTCTTGGGCTGGAGGTCACCACCGGCGATGCGGTGTCATCGGTGGTCGCAACCTTGACCGGTGATCACCCCGGCCCGACGCTGTTGCTGCGCGGTGACATGGACGCGTTGCCGATGCCGGAAGACTCCGGTGAGCCGTTTGCCAGCGTCCATGACGGAGCGATGCACGCCTGTGGCCATGACTCCCACGTTGCAATGTTGGTCGGCGCGGCCCGGCTCCTTCACGCCAGGCGGTCCGAGCTGCGAGGCACGGTCAAGTTCTTCTTCCAGCCGGGGGAGGAGGGGTACCACGGCGCAAAGTACTGCCTCGACGAAGGACTGCTGGAGTCACCATCGGTCGATGCGGCCTTCGCCATTCACATCACGCCCAACCGTCCAGCGGGCACCCTGGCGACCCGGCCGGGACCGATGATGGCCGCCGCCGATGAGGTCTTCATCCAGGTCACCGGCAAGGGCGGGCACGCCTCCGCCCCCCACGGCGCGACCGATCCAATCCCGGTGGCGTGTGAAATCGTGACCGCGTTGCAGTCTCACATCACCCGCACCGTCAACGCCTTCAAACCGGCGGTGCTGACAATTGCCAAGATCGAGGCGGGCACCACCACCAACGTCATCCCGGAGGGCGCGAGGATGTCCGGCACGCTGCGAACCGTTGACGAAAAGACCAGGGCGGCAGTGCATGAAGGGATCTCCCAGGTTGCGACGGGGATCGCCGCGGCCCACGGCTGTGGTGCCGAGGTCGAGATCGATCGCGGCTATCCGGTCACCGTGAACGACGCCGAGTTCGCCGCATTCACGGTGGCGGTCATGGGTGACCTGGTCGGAACGGACAACGTGGCGATCATGGACGCACCGGTGATGGGAGCCGAAGACTGGAGTTACGTGCTCCAGCAGGTCCCGGGGTCGATGGCGTTCCTCGGAGTCTGCCCCGATGGCGAGGTGCCGCGGATGGCCCACGCCTGTCATTCCAACCGGATGCGGTTGGACGAGGACGCCATGGCGGTTGGCGTTGCCACCCACGCCGCGGTTGCGCTGTCCTACCTGGGGTAGAGGGGCGCAGGCTCAGCCGAGCAGGCGGGCCTTCGCAGCTTTGCTTCGCTCCAGGAGATCGGCCGGGATCTGGGCCGCGATGCCGCTGCCGCCCCCACCGTCACCTGCTGAGGCTTCAGCAGCGGCTTCGCTCTCGGACTCGGCTTTGAGCGCCGCTTCCTCTGCGGCCTGCTTCTGAGCAATCCACTGCTGGAGCTGGTTTGGCCGCACGAGGTCGTTGTGGTCGACCTGGCCCATCTGGCGACCACCGTCGAACATGACCCAGTAGCGCTTCCACACGCCAATGCCATTTTGCAGCTGAATCTTGCCCTGCGTGCCCCCGGGGATCTCTTCGAGGTCTCGGGTTGCGAGCACTACTTCGCCCTTGCGGAACGGGGTTTCGAGTTCGAGGGTTTTCTTGGCCATTGGTACTCCGGAGTGGACCGAATCTGCTGCTTCGGCAGTCGATTTGCTGCTCCGGCAGTGTACTGCGCAAGCTCTTCTTCGGACGATCTGAGCCGCTGGTGAAGTTACCGATTGATTACCGAGTGCGGCTACCGCGTCCGGCTGCTAAGCGAAGGGGAGCTGCTGGGCGCCCTGTTCCAGGTCAAGCAGACGCTGTTTCACTTCCACCCCGCCGCCAAATCCGGTGAGGGACCCGTCGGAGCCCACCACCCGGTGACACGGCAACACGATGGGAATGGGGTTTGCGCCGTTCGCCGAGCCGACCGCCCGGAACGCCCCGGGCTTGCCGATGGCGGCCGCCTGAGTCTTGTAGCTGGTGGTCTCGCCGTAGGGAATGTCGGCGAGTGCCAACCAGGCGGTCCGCTGGAAATCGGTGCCCTCCAAATACAGCGGAAGGTCAAAGGTGGTGCGGGTTCGGGCGAAGTACTCGTCAAGCTGCTGTGCCGCGTCCAGCAGGACCGGATCATCGTCGACCTGGGGCACGTCTTCATCGTCGAGGTCAAGATCGGCCAGGCTCTGATTGGCGAACAGGATGCGGGTCAACCCCTCATCACCAGCAATCAAAATCAGCCGCCCGATGGGCGAGTCCACGCTCATCCGTCGCACGCTCATGCCGCCACCGTAGGTGTGGAGGAGGGGGCGGCGGCGGAGTGATGCAGCGTTGGAACAAAACCGTTTGCCAACGCGGCAACCGAGGTTTGGGGCGTCAACACGCTGATGGTGGCTCCGCTCGGCCGTGGGGTCGGCTTACCCCATCCGTCGAAGGTGAACGGCTGGATGTGGTGCTCGGTGAGGAGGCGGGGCTCGGTCATGGTCTGGTCCAGCACGACGGTCCCGACCGGCAGCTGATCGATTGAAGCCTGCCACGGCAGGCGATCTCTTGCCCGGCTCAGACCTCTGCCGCGGCGCAGCCGTTCCGCTGCAAGTCGACGGTTGAGCTCATCCGCGAGCACGGGGGTGTCCGCCGCGAGCGCGTCAGTGACGCCGGCCCGGTATGAGAGGTACTGCACCCGACGGCACAGACCGCAAGGGCGGTGCCCGGCGGCCAGACCCACCGCGTCATCGAGAAAGAAAAGTGGGGTCCAGGTTCTGGGGGCGTCAAGCGGGTGCCGCCAATCTCGAAACCGGGTCTCGCAGATGATCCAGAGCGAGCCGTTGTGATGACGAATCGGTGGGCCACCGCCGTCGCCAACAAGACAGCCTCGGTTGCCGGTGAACATGCCGGAGGCACGTACTGCGTGGAGATCACCCCACGGGTCGACACGGTTTTGACGAGGCACCATCTCTGTTTTAGCGGAGTCCGACGGTTTACGCAGCGCGATCTCGGCCGGACGAATACTGTTGGCAAAGTTTTGAGAACCGGTCCGATTTGGACTGTCTTGTTCGTTGACCAGGCGAACGACCACACAAAACGGGAGAAATGATCAATGGATTGGGTACAGACCCTCGGTGACATCAACTACTTGGCGGTACTCGCTGCGGCGGTAGCGAGTTTCGTTCTGGGGTTCGTTTGGTACAGCTGGCCGGTCTTTGGCAAGACCTGGGCGGGACTCCTCGGCATGACGAAGGAGGAGGCGGATGACACCGAAGGGATCGGCGAGGCTCTTGGCGGCGCCGTAGTCGGAAGCCTGATTGCCGCAGCGTTTCTAGCGGCGACGATGCACGCGACCGGCACCGATTCGGTGGCAGGCGGCGCGGTGTTCGGCGCAATTGCGGGCATCGCCTTGCGCTACACCTCGCTCCTCTATCACAACGGTTTCGCCAAACAGCCCCGAATGCTGACGGTGATTGACGGCGTCCATGACGTTGTCCAGCTGGCAATGATGGGCGCGATCATTGGAGCGATCAGCTAGCCGCTCACATCGGTGAGGGCAGTGACCCGCTCCGGGGTCAGCCGCAGCAGTGACTCTTCGGGCACAGCATTACGTTTGCCGAATTCCTCTGCCCGGTCGGCTCCCATGTAGCGACCGCCAATCTTGGTTGCCCACTCCAACAGGTCGGGATCGTTTTCGGTGACGGTCACCGTGCCGTCGATCTTGACGAAGGCGTACGGTGCCTCTTCGAGGTCGACCACCATCGACGCCCGCCCGGTCCGGGTTAGCGCCCGGGCTTTGCCACTATCGGTCCCGGTCATGAAAATGATGTCTCGCCCGTCGAGGAGAAACCAGATGGGGGCGACGTGCGGGCTGCCGTCTTTGGACACCCAGGCCAGTTTGCCGGTCCGTGAACCCTCCAGGAGGAACGCTTCAGTTTCGTCGTTGGTCATTGATCGTGCCATGTTCTTGCCCCTTGTTTTCAACTAGGCCGTCAGCCAACCAGGTCGTCAGCCAACGAGATCGTTCAGGACTAACGGTATGCGATGGTTTGCGAGCCCACGCCCTCGACGGTGCCACCCACAGTCGGTGCAGCGTCCGTTCACCCGCCAGTGGACCAAACGCGGCGCCGCCCGGCCCCTCTCGGGACCGGGCGGCGTACCGCGAGTTACAACTGGTCAGGTCAGCCTGCGATGTCGACGATTCTGGTGTCCTGATCCGCCGGGGTCTCGGCAGCGGCAAACGGCGTGCCGTCACCAATGCCGTGGTTGGCGATCAGGAATTCAGCCAGTGCGTCCTGCTCCGATCCGGCGTCGGTGAAGGTCGCCGCACCGTCAGCGGTAAGCACGTCGGTCAGGTCAACCCGGTCGCCGGCCGCAAGGGCATCAAAGGGATACCCGTCGCCGCCACCGGCCAGGAAGTTGAGGGTGACGATGCGATACGTCGAAGCCGCATCCACCACAAGGGCACCCTCGGCAACGATGGTCTCGGAGTCAGCGCCGGAGGCATCGGTCAGCACCAGAGTCTGGATCCGGGATCCGGCCGCTGCTGATGAGTCGTATTCGAAGCGGGCACCGCCGATCTGAGCGAACTGACCGGGGGTAGCCCCCGGTTCGGTCGCTGCAACAGCGTGCTCAACGACCGCCAGCAGTTCCTCAGCCGTCAGCGTCAGCAACGAAAGGCCGTTGTTGAACCGAAGGCTGTTTTCGAGGTCAAGCTGGCTGACCTGGCCCGCCAGCTTTCCGGCCAACGGGTTGGCCGGAGGCGGCAGCAGGTTGCCGTTGCTGTCGATTTCACCGATAGCGGCCCGGATACCGCCACCGTTCTTGATCGACATGACTACCGAATCGTCGAAGGCTTGGGCTTCAGCCAGGTTGGCGTCAGCGCTCAAGTCACCGAAGTTGGTTTCTTCGGTCCGGACCTGGCTGCGGCGACCGTCGAGGAAGACCGAGCTTTCACCGAGGACGTTGCCATCCGAAGCAAGCACGATTCCACTGATGGCGTCTACCAGGGTCTTGACCTGTCCGCCCTTTGTTCCGTCGGCGGTCGCGGCCGCAACCGAACCCCAGAGCGCTTCCACTTCGGTGTCATCGGTCTTGACCGGGCCGTTCAGTGCCAGATCAAGTCCTGTGAGGTCGAGCACGCCGGCGCTGTCAAAGTCGACGACCAAGCGGCCGACGTAGCTGTACTGGCCGTCGGTACTGACGATGGCCACAGGGTCACCGCCAGCATCGGTCGCCGTCACCGGATACGGCCGATCGGCAGCGTCGCCGGGCCGCAGGTTGTCATCATCGTTTGCCAACAGGCTGTCGGACCCTCCGGCGATGATGATGTCGACACCGTCAAGCAGCGTTGCTAGTTCCTCTTCCAAGGCCAGCTGCTGCAGGTGGCTTGTGACGATGATCTTGTTTACACCGGCGGCTTCAAGGGCATCGATCTCCGGCTGCAGCAACGCTGCCAGCGCCGGCATATTGTTGCCGGTCCCGCCGATCACCGAGGTGGCGCCGGGCGAAGAAATCTGCGCGAGCAGCTGGGTGGTCGCACCGACCACACCGATCTGCTGACCACCGTCGACGTTGATGATCGTCGACGGAGCGATCTTTGGTGGGTTCGCACCGGCGATCGCCTCAGCTGGAGTTGCGGCGAAGGCCGTGCTGTCCAGCAGGTCAGAGGTGAAGAGCCCACTGAGGTTGCCGTCCTGGGAGAAGTCCAGGTTGGCGCTCAGATAGGGGAAGGTCGCACCAAGCCAGCGAACGTCGCCGAGGGTGGACCCTCGGACGTCCTGACCGGCGATGCTTGCGATGGCATCGGTTCCTGCGTCGAACTCGTGGTTACCGAGTGCCGAGGCGTCGAAGCCGATGATGTTCATGATGGTTATGTCGCCCCGACCGCCGTCCTCACGGATGTTGGTCAGACCGGGCTCATCGTAGAAGTCCTGATACAGGGCCTGGAAGACATCGCGAAGGCCGCCGTTGCCGGAGGCTCCGAAGAACGGACCGGGGATGTAGTTGTCGCCTGCTGAGATTGTCACCGAGGCGTCAACGTCCGATGAGTCCTCAAGCGAATCGACGATGGCGGCGAAGTTGGTGGCCCGGTCGAGGGCCTCCACACCGCCTTCGAGGTCAGAGGCATGCAGCACCTGGAGGCTCAGTGCTTCTCCGGACAGCTTCGGCAGCTCGGTCGGCCCCGAGGACTGCGGCACTCTGAACCGGCCGACGATCGGCTCGTGGTCGCTGGCCGTGACCTCGCTGAACAGCCGAGGGAAGTCGACGTTCACGTGAACGATGTCGACCCTGCTGCGGACCACGGGCCGGAGGTTCTCCGTCACGAAGAAGTGATCGAGCGCCTGGGAGTTTCCATCAAAGATGAAGGTGTACAGGTCATCTCGGTCGGTCGAGGACAGCGACGGGGTGAGCAACAGGTTGGTCACCACATCGTCTTCGCCGGGGAGGATGTCGGCAAGATCGTTTGTCCACTCAAAGGTGTTGAAGTCACCGGCGATCATCACGCTGGCGTCGGGGTTGTCGGCCAGAATGGTGTCGACAAACACGTTGAGTGCCGCGGCCTGATCTTCTCTGGCCTGCTCACCGGCCTGAACGAAGGGCTGCGGTCCACCGAAGATCGGGGTTGACCCGAAGCGGGACGTGTTGTGCACGTTGACCACGGTGAACGGTTTGCCGTCGAAGGAGAACAGACCGACGAGCGGGGACCGACTGTCGGCCCAGGCATCCGGGTTCTCAACGCCGAGTTGGGCCAGCAACGCCGGGCTCAGTGACACCGAGTCGAGCATGTCAACACGATCGGCGTTGTACAGGAAGGCGTTTCGAATGTTGCCGCCCGGGATGCCACCGAATTGGCCGTCAGCGGGGGTGAAATCGAAGTAGCTGTAGGTCGGACCACCGGCGGCGGCGATTGCGTCCACCAGCGCGGTAAGGGTCTGGTCTGCCGCGGTCACACCGTCGTTGAGCTCACCGGAGTTGTCCTGAATCTCCTGCAGTGCAATGACGTCCGGGGAACGAAGGTTGTATACAACCTGTTCCGCCAGCTTGGCCCGCTGCGCGTCGTCCGACGCATCTGGGCTGAGGTTCAACACGTTGTAGGTGGCAACCGAGACTCGGTTACCGGAACCGCGAAGGCTGGTCCGCTCTTCCCGGGTATTGCCCTGCGGGATGCTCAGCTCCTGGGTGGCGTTCACCTCGTAGTTGCCAAAGGAGTAGCCGACAACGCCCCGAATGTCCCGAAGCCTGTCGCCGACCTTGATCGCCGGTGGATCGGCAGGGTAGATGGTGCCGTCGAACTGGATCTGGATTCGATCGCCGTTCTGGTCGCCGGTGTTGTCCGGGTCCGGCTGAAGAAGGATGCCGCCTCGATCGCTGAGGGCGTCCCGTGGTGTCACGGTGTTTCCTCGACTTGGGAGGGCGAAGAACTCGCTCGAGAACGAGTTGAACTGACGGGTGGCCGAGGTGGCTACCGGCAGCACGACCTCTACATACATGCCTTCCATGGTCTCGTAGAAGTCGATGGCGTCGACGTCGGGATTGAAGACGGCGGCGTCGGTCTGGAGGTTGGTCGGGAGCTCGTCTTCGGAGATCACAACGTCCGATGGAGCGGTCCGACCACGCCTGCCGATTTCGACCGGTGCGGGGAGCGGGTTGCCGCTGCTCAGCACGGTGGCATCGCCGGAAATTTGGGTGATGGAGAGGTTGCCAGTGTCGGGGCCGCCACCGATGAACTCGCTGACCGTACCGGTCACTTCCACCTCATCTCCAGCGGTCACCCCTGGGTTGCTGCCGGTGAAAACGAAGATGCCGTCTGACGTGTTGTCGTCGCCGTCACCCGTGGGATCCTGCATGTAGAAGCCGGAGAACGCTACTGCGGTGACGATGCCCGAGGTTGTCACGGTCTCGCCCACCATCGGCGACAGGTGGTTGTCGCCCTGGACCTCCATGATGGTGGTGGCGCCTTCCGCAGCGTCGGCCGGACCTGGTACGACCAGGGTCCCCAACATTCCAAGTGCCGCGATAATTACTAGTAGTAGCTTGGACCTCGGTGTCCGCCGGATCGGCATGTTTTGAGTCATCCCGCCCTCCTCAGTAGTGGTTTCAAAGAATCCTATTAAGTGAACTCACCTGGAGGGAGGGTGGAATTGCCCGGATCTGATCGCCGGCGCAAAACCCCACTTGCCCGAAGCCCATTCCCAATCGCTTGCAAATGCAAGCGTGCCCTAAGTCATAGCTAGCAACTGGTAGTAGCGGGGTACCGTTGGGCCGTAAGCAGCTTACGTAACGCCGAACTGTGAGGGGAGACATACATGTCGACCGTGCTTGTAACCGAAGCGGATTCAAACCTTGGCGAGCGCCTCGCGGTTGGCCTGGCCGACGCCGGACACCAGGTGGTGGCCGCGTCCCGGTCGGGAGATCTGCCGAGGTCCGGCGCGCTCGGGCTCGGAATCATCCCGCTTGAGATGGACCTGCTGGACCGCTCATCAGTGGCGGCGGGAGTGGCAGCAGCGGCAGACCTGCTGCCGAGTCTCGATGTGGTGGTGGCGAACGGGGTGGTAGGAACGTTTGCGCCCCTTGAGCAGGTCGGACCCGAGGATATGAGCGAGCTGCTCGGCCACAACCTCATCGGACAGCTGCAACTGGTGCAGGCCGCCATTCCTCATTTGCGTCGGTCGGAGCGGGCACGGATTGTTGGCATCACGTCCATCGCTGCGATGATCGGCCTTCCCGGCGGTGCAATATCCTGTGCGGCTCGGGCGGGGTTTGAGGCGGCGCTCGACGCGCTACGTCATGAGCTTTCGCCGTTCGCCATTCGTGTGTCCACCATCCAAGCCGCGCCGGCGGATGAACGAGAATACAACCTGCCACCGAGCTCACTTGCCGATGGCTCTGGCATTGGTGATGGTTATGACGCGCTGCGTCGATCGGTTAGTCACTTCGGGTGCCACGTCGAGGACCCGGACACCGTGGTCAAGGTCCTACGGAAAGTCTTGGCCGCAGAACATCCGGCGTTTCGCTACACGCTCGGGGTGTACGCCGACATGGTCAGGGAGCTGCGAAGCGCCGATGATGAAGAAGCGGCGAAGGCCATGCGAGAACTGTTCGAGATCGAATACGCCTAGCCCCACCCGGAGCTCACCCGCCGCCGCTGGTTCGATCGTTCGCCCTGGCGCTGGTGGCTTCAACGGCCTGGGCAACGTGGTGATCGGCCGCACAGTCCACAAGTGTCAGGACAAGGAAGGTGGTGGCCGCGATGGGGTGGAACCAGCCGGCCAACATACCAACGATGAGGTAGCCGAAGCCGCTCATCATGACTCGTCTGGCAGGAGCCCGGTCTACCAGTCTGGTGTCTCGAGTTCGACCGAACCGGCGTTTGTCGTCTTCGAGGACCAGTGCGGTGCAGATGCAACCACGGGCCAGGCCATCTCTGCCTTTGTCATCTTGCGAGGAGAATTTTCGGCCGAGCCCGCCCTGGAGATCGACCTTCGGGATCATGTGGCAAAGCTGATCAGCCCCATCGCAAAACCGGCAGAGGTGGTGATGTTGCCGGAGTTGCCAAAGACCAGGTCGGGCAAGATCATGCGCCGCCTGTTGAAAGACCTGGCGGAGGGGACCGAACTTGGCGATGTGACCACCCTTGCGGATGTGAGCATCGTCGAGACGATTACCAAGGAGATCGCCGATCGGCGATAACCCCTGGTTGATTTCGCCGGGACGTGGTTCTCTTACCCCGAACTACGTTCCGGTGAAGTCCGGGGTGCGACGGTCGGCCATGGCCTTCACGCCCTCACGCCAGTCATTGGTTTGTTGCAGACGATCCTGCTCTGCCAGCTCCCTGTCGGTTGCTGCTCGCACCCGCTGCGCAATGTCGCCGCGCATCGTTTCGCGAATGGAAGCGACGGCCAGTGGCGCCGACGCTGCGATCTCCGCCGCCAGATCGTTGGCCTCCCGGCGAAGGTCAGCCAGGGGGACCACCCGATCCGCCAAGCCGATGCGTGCCGCTTCCTCACCGTTGATCCGGCGACCGGTGTAGAGCAGTTCGAGGGCCCGCTGTTTTCCGACGATGGCGGGCAGCGTCTCGGAAAGCGCAAAGCCATGATGGAAGCCGAGCCGTGCGAAGTTCGCCGCGAAGCGGGCTTCCGGCGCCGCGATGCGAAAGTCCGGCATGCAGGCCAACCCGAGGCCGCCGCCGATTGCCGCTCCCTGAACCGCAGCCACCACCGGCGTTGCGGTGGAGAACAGTGCGACCGCGGCGTCATACAGATGGCGAGGGGTGCCGTCGGGGTTTAGCGGTGGTGGCGGTTCTTCGCCAGCGGCCCGCGCTGCAAAGTTCGCGCCGGCACAAAAGTGTTTCCCGTCGGAGCACAACACGATGGCCCTGGCGTTCGGGTCGCCGTCAACCGCGGCGAACGCCTCAGCCAGCGAATCGATAAGGGCAAGGTCGAAGAAGTTGTTCGGCGGTCGCTGCACCTCCGCGGTCGCAACGTGATCGTCGCCGAGGGTTACGTGGACGTCACCAAAGGTGCCAAAGTCGCTCATGTCCCGCACCTTAGAGCACAGGTCGCGCATCTGTGGAAACGCCTTCGGGACCTGCCGCAGCGGTGCGGCAGTCCATTCGGCCCTCGGCGACGGATGCACTAGGGTCGTGCCCATATTGCCGACCGGGGTGGTCCGGCGGTCGATCCGAGGAGGAGTAGTCATGGGTCATCTCGATGGACGGGTAGTCATTGTCACCGGTGCCGGCCGCGGGGTGGGCCGAGAGCACGCGCTGCTGCTGGCGGCCGAGGGTGCGAGCGTTGTGGTCAACGATCTGGGCGGAGAACAGGACGGCAGCGGTGGCAGCACCGGTCCGGCCCAGGAAGTGGTTGACGAGATCACCGCCGCCGGAGGCGCCGCGGTGGTCAACGGCGATTCGGTTGCGGACTGGGAAGGTGCGCAGCGCATGGTGAACACCGCCATCGAGTCGTTCGGAGGACTTCACGGTGTGGTGAACAACGCCGGCATTCTTCGTGACCGGATGCTGGTCAACATGACCGAGGATGAGTTCGATGCGGTCATCGCCGTCCACCTCAAAGGCACGTGGCTGATGATGCGTCACGCTGGGGCCTACTGGCGGGAGCAGGCAAAAGCCGGCGAAACCGTGCAGGCGTCAATCGTCAACACCTCGTCCACATCGGGCCTTCACTCCAACCCCGGGCAGTCAAACTACGGGGCGGCCAAGTCCGGCATCGCCACCATGTCCATCATCGCCGCCCAGGAGATGGGCCGCTACGGCGTGCGGGTCAATGCCATCGCCCCGTCGGCCAGGACCCGAATGACCCTTGCGACCCCTGGTCTTGGCGAGCGGATCGGCGCACCGGAGGACGGAAGTTTCGACAAGTGGGACCCGGCCAACATCTCCCCGCTGATCGCCTGGCTCTGCACCGAGAAGTGCCAGGCCACCGGTCAGGTGTACTGGGTCGGCGGCAACCAGGTTGCCCGCTATCTGGAGTGGACCAGGATGGACGTTGCTTCCACCGATGGTCAGTGGGAGATCGATGATCTGGAAGCCACGGTCGGCGCATGGGAGACCGACCACGTCAAGACGCGCTCGTTGCGGGTGACCGGGGTGGAGAAGTTGCCGCGTGACTAGGTGACTAGGTGATAGACCGCTGGGTCGTCGGACCGGTGCTACACGATCTTTGATTCGCTGTTGCCCCAGTAGCGGTCCCGCAGCAGTCGTTTGTACAGCTTGCCGGTCGGCAGCCGTGGGAGTTCCTCGGAAAAGTCGACGCTGCGCGGGCACTTGTAGTGAGCGATGCGGTCCCGGGCGAAGGTCATCAGCTCGGCCGCCAACCTGTCGTCTGCGGTAACGCCGGGGCTGACCTGCACCACGGCTTTGACCTGCTCGCCCATCTCTTGATCTGGCACGCCAAACACGGCAACGTCGGCAACCGACGGGTGGGTGATGAGCGTGTCCTCGATCTCCTGGGGGTAGATGTTGACCCCACCGCTGATGATCATGTGGGCCTTGCGGTCGGTGAGGAACAGGAAGCCGTCCTCGTCGAGGTAGCCGATGTCGCCGAGGGTGGTGCGACCGCCTGGCAACATGGCGTCTGCGGTTTTGGTCGGGTCCTTGTGGTACTCGTACTCGCCGCCGCCGGAGAAATATATGGTGCCGATCTCACCGGGGCCAAGTTCGTTCCCGTCGTCATCACAGACATGGAGCGCACCGGCTCGTGGCTGGCCAACCGATCCCGGTCGTTGCAGCCATTCCTCGCTGGTGATGAACGTTGCGCCGTTGCCCTCGGAGCCCGCGTAGTACTCCATCAGAATGGGACCCCACCAGTCGATCATCTGGCGCTTGATCGGGACGGGGCACGGCGCCGCGGCGTGGATGGCGATCTGCAAGGTTGAGATGTCGCTGGCCAGGCGCTCCTCGTCCGGCAACTTGAGCATCCGAATGAACATGGTCGGCACGAACTGGCTGTGGGTCACGTTGTAGCGTTCAATGGCGGCGAGGCAGCCCGCAGCGTCGAACCGCTCCATCATCACCACCGTGCCCCCGATGCGTTGCACCCCGGCGGAGAACGCCAGTGGGGCGGCGTGGTACATCGGGGCCGGTGACAGGTAGATCATGTCCTCGCTGTACAGATACTGATCGGTGAAGAAGGTGGCGACCCGCGGCTCCATCACCTCTATGCCGTACTCCGGGAGTGGACGCCGGACCCCTTTTGGCCGACCGGTCGTGCCAGACGAGTAGAGCATGGGCATCCCTGGTGACTCATCGTCGATCGGCGTTGTCTCGAACTGCTCGATCGCTGCCTCGTATGATTCCCAGGCCGGGCTGGCGTCATCTCCAGTGGCCGCGCCGTCGGTCATCAACCATCGCTCGGCCGTCGGCACGGAGGCGGCGTCGATTGCCGTTGCCACCTCGGCCTTTGCCCGGGAACTGATGATCACCCTGGCATCACAATCGTTCAGGATGTACGTCACCTCATCGGGGGACAGGAAGCTGTTGACCGCGGTGACGTAGATCCCGCTGCGCAGTCCCGCCCAGACCACTTCCATGTACCGAATCTGGTTCTCCATGAACAGGGCGATGTGGTCACCCCGCCCCAGGCCCTGGGCTCGCAGTAACCGGGCCAACTGATTGGAACGCTCGTCGAGTTCGCCGTAGCTGAGCACCTCACCGGAGGTGGCCATGATGACCGCCGGATGATCTGGTCTGTTTGCGGCATGGATGCCCGGGTAGGCCATTCTGGTCTCCTGGAGGGTCCGATTGTCAGCGACGAATGTCGCCCCGGTGGCTCCGTTGCCCCTGGCGATCCAGTAAAGCAGGGTCGGTTTGACCGCTGCCATCCTGAACGGGAAACTCGCTACCGGAGAGAACGGTGACTGGAAACAAAAGCTCATGACAGGGAACGGGTCGACGGGGAACGAGTCCACCGGGAACGGGTCGACCGGAAACGGACCGGTGACGACGGGCTCTGGCGATACCCCAGTTGCTGCCGGACTGGATGACGGGTTCGACGTGCTGATCGTCGGCGCCGGTTTCAACGGGCTGTACCAGCTCTACCGGCTCCGCCAGGAGGGCTTCAAGGTTCGCCTCGTCGAAGCCGGGTCTGGCCTCGGTGGGGTCTGGCAGGCCAATCGCTATCCGGGCGCCAGGGTCGACTCGCATGTCCCAAACTATGAGTACTCGCTGGAAGCGGCGTGGCGAGATTGGATCTGGACCGAACGTTTCCCCGGCCGTGAAGAGTTGGTTCGGTACTTTGACCACGTCGACAGCGTGCTGGACCTGAGCCGCGATGTTGACCTGAACACTCGGATCTCCTCTGCCAACTTCGACCCCGAGCGAGACGTCTGGCAGCTCGACGCCGAGAATGGCGCCACCTACACGGCCCGGTATCTGGTCATGTGCACCGGGTTCGGCTCGCAGCCGTACGTGCCGGAGCTGCCCGGTCTGTCGGACTTCGAAGGCATCTGTCATCACACCGCCCGTTGGCCCGAAGAAGGGATTTCCTTCGAGGGGAAACGGGTCGGGGTGCTCGGCACCGGCGCAAGCGGGGTGCAGGTAGTCCAGGAGGTTGCGGCTGAGGCCGAGCATCTCTTCGTCTTCCAGCGTTCGCCGGTGACGGCGCTGCCAATGCAGCAACAGCGGCTCGACCCTGACGAGCAGGCCGCCGCAAAGGCCGGCTACCCGGAGATGTTTGCCAAGCGGAATTCGCCCCCTGGCAGTTTTGCCGACATACATCGGGTTGATCTGTCTGCGCTGGAGGTGTCAGACGAGGAACGGGTCAAGGTGTTCGACGCTGCGTGGCAGAAGGGCGGCTTGAACTTCTGGGTTGGCACCTTCAAAGACATCCTGACGAACGAGGCCGCCAATAGAACTGCATACGACTTCTGGCGGGACAACACTCGGGCCCGCGTTGCCGACCCGTCGGTGGCCGCGGTGCTGGCCCCGACCGACCCGCCGTATCCGTTCGGTACAAAGCGTCCGTCGCTGGAGCAGAACTACTACGACTGCTTCAACCAGGACAACGTGGAGCTGGTCGACCTGAAGGCCACCCCGATCGCCTCGATCGAGCCGTCGGGTGTGCGGACCAGCGACGCGCTGTTCGAACTCGACGTGCTCATCTTGGCTACGGGGTTTGATGCCAATACCGGTGGACTCACCGCAATCGACATGCGTGGCCTCCACGGCCCGACGTTGGCCGAGACGTGGGCGGACGGCGTCGACACCCATCTGGGGATGGCGGTCTCGGGGTTCCCGAACCTGCTGTTTCTCTACGGTCCGCAGAGCTCGACAGCGTTCTGCAACGGCCCGGTCTGCGCGGAGCTCCAGGGAGAGTGGACCGTCGATCTGCTGAAGTGGATGGGCGAGCACGGCTACACCAGGCTGGACTCCACACCCGAAAGCGGGGTGGCGTGGACCGAGCATCTGGCAACGCTGGCCGACGGCTCTCTGTTTGGCAAAGCGGACTCGTGGTACATGGCGGCCAACGTGCCGGGCAAGAAGCGTCAGTTGCTGAACTACCCAAACAGCGATGCCTACCTCGAGCGCCTCCGCCAGTGCGCAGCGAGCAACTACGAAGGTTTCGTCTTCAGCCAGGGAGACCTGAGGTAGAAGTCACGTCAATCCGCTTCGTATTTCGCCCGCAACCGCGCAATGCTTGATGCAGCAGACTCCGGAAGATCCGAGGTTCACATGAAGCCGAACACCGCTCTTGTCATTGTCGATGTGCAGAATGACTTCTGCGAAGGTGGGTCCTTGGGAGGGGACGGCGGCGCCGCCGTTGCAGACACGATCTCCTCCTATCTGAGCTCCACCGGAGACGAGTACGACCTGATCGTTGCCACCCGGGACTGGCACAAAGACCCCGGCTCCCACTTTTCCGACACGCCGGACTTCGTTGACAGCTGGCCCCAACACTGCGTCGCTGGTACGCACGGCGCAGAGTTCCATCGGAACCTGGACAACGCAACCAACTTTTTGGACACCGTTGACACCGTGGTCTCAAAGGGCGAGACCGATGCTGCGTACAGCGGCTTCGAAGGCATGGACGATCAAGGTCGAACGCTGGACGAGGTGCTGCGACTCAGTGGCATTTCCCGCCTTGATGTCGTTGGGATCGCTACCGACTATTGCGACAGGGCCACCGCCCTTGACGGGGTGCAGAACGGTTACGCGGTGCGACTGCTCACTTCGATGTGTGCCGGGGTGGCGCCGGAGTCAACCGAAGCGGCGTTAGCGGAAATGCGTGATAGCGGCGTACTCATCGCTGCTGTTTGACCTGGCCGGCCTCAGAACGAGGAGAGGTACTCCGACACCGCTTTGCGGCCCTCGCTGTTACTCGGGATCGAGGCCCAGCTCAGGCCCATGAGAATCATGTTGACCCCGCCCGATCGAGTGTTGCGTCTGTCGACCTGTAGTCGGAGCGGTCGGTCGTTTGTTGGCACGCTGAACGACACCGTGGCCTTGGTTATGGAGCCGAGCGCCCGATAGTCGGCCTTGGTCATCTCAACGCCGCAGCCGCCGGTGGAAAGGTCGCCGATTCTCCCCGTCACGCTCGGCTCGGAGTGGCCAGGCCTCAGATTGTCGGTGATGGCCTCAACGGTGACCGGCATCGGTCGCGGTGGTCGATGCCTGGCTGAGCTGCGGCGTTCTGCCCGCTGGCCGAGCGGCGGCCCGGCGACATGTTTCACCACCCGGAGCTGACACACCTCCACGTAGCCCATGAGCGACGTCGACAGAATCTCCGCCTCGAACTCGGTCTCGCTGTTGGCCAACGAGACCAGAGTGACGTCGCCGATGAACCGTGAACCCGTTGGCTCTGACCCGTCCATTGGGAATGCCACCGTGACCTGGTCAGTTCCGACGACGCTCAGTTTTCCGGTAGCCTTCGTCCCATCATCGCTGGTGACTACCGCGTCCTTCCGGGAGGTTTCGGTGCTGGCATTGCGGGCGATAGCCATGTGTTCCTTTGCGGCGGTTGACACCTCTGAATCTAGTCAGTGGCGCTCACCTGGGCGCGTTTATACAGAACCGCACCAGTCCGCACCAGTCTTTGTATGGCCCGCTCGGTTGGCTACGGTCGACAGACCGTTTCGACACCGAAGTTAAGGTTGCACCCCTCGGGGCCAACCCAGCCTTCGATGCTGTCCTCTGCATCGACCAACAGACGGTCGTGAGGCTCAACGTCGACGATTCGGTCAAGCCCCGGCCCGGTCTGTAGGTAGTCGCTACCAAGCCCACCGTGCATCAGGTCCGATGACCCTTCACCGATGAGACGGTCATTACCGATGCCGCCGAACAGCAGATCGCTCCGGTCGTTGCCGTTGATCACGTCATTGCCGGCCTCGCCATAGATAATGTCTCGCTCCATGCCACCGCTGATGTCATCGGCATCGTCACCTCCGTAGAGGTAGTCCGATCCATTGTTGCCATCGAGGAAGTCGACTCCTTGGCCACCGAAGATCAAGTCGTCGCCCTTGCCGCCGCGAATGTCGTCTTCGCCGGGGCCGCCTGAGAGAATGTCGGATCCGGGGTCTCCGCTGATCGTGTCATGTCCTTCACCACCGCAGATGATGTCGTCGCCGTCGCCGCCGACGATGACGTCATCGCCCCCAAGGCCGAAGATGATGTCCGGTCCTGTCGTGCCCGTGAGGAGATCGTTACCAGCGGTGCCGACGATGGTCGGGACCAGGCCCCGACAGGGATCGCCGTACCAATACGTTGATGTGTTGACCACGGCTTTGTGGCAACCCGTCGGGCTGCATACCTCATATTCAAAGAAGCTGTCACCGGCCGCGTCGGGGTAGAAGCGAATCACGGGACGCTCGCCGCCGCTGATCAGGTCGACGAATCCGTTCTGTGGGTGGGAGACGACCCGTAGCGACAGCGGGTAGTACGGCTCGACGTCGTTCGCTAGGACGTCGATGTCGATCGAGATCAGGGTTCGCGGAATGTAGGCAATGCTGGCAACGTCATTCACCGCAACGGCGGGGACCGTTTCCGGTGGGACGGTGGGCACCGTTCCGGTCTCGCCGCTGGGTCCGTCGGCTCCGTTTGACCCGTCACTTCCGCTAGGGGGAATCGTCGTGGTGGGGACGTCGGCGACCGGGTTCTCCGCTGGCACCGTTGATGGCACGGTGGTCGACGTGGCGTTCTCCGGGACTGTTGTAGTTGAGCTTGCCGGTCCGGGTTCCCCGCCGGTGGGGCCACCGGGCCCTGACATCGGTGTGCCCGCCGTGTCCTGGGTGACGACGGGTGGGTTCGCTTCAATTGTGGCCGCGTACAACGAGCTTGCGTTGCCATCGGTCATGGCCCGCGCCCGGTCGATTGCAGAGGGTCCGAGGCCGCTGGGGCCGGGGGCCGGCGTCGAGTTGTTGGATTCGGCGGGGTCTGCGGACAGGACCCGCACATCGGCGGCGTCGACAGTCCAGATAATGGCGATGATTGCTGCCACCGCGGCCAAGGTTGCCAGCGCTCGCCGCTGCAGACCTTTGACGGCGGTAAGTGTCTTACCGACCCGTCGCGCTGTTTCTTCCAGCGTGAGGTCGTCCTTGAACCGAAGCTCGACAACCTGTCGCTGATCTTCGGTCAGGCCTGACAGTAAGTCGGTGACCCACATCTCGTCGACGACGTGGTTGTCGAAGTCGCTACTGCGCCCGTCGACACCTTCAATAGCGTCCGTCGCCGTCTCGAGCTTTACCTTGCGTCGTTCGTCTACCAGGCGACTGCGCGACACCTGATATATGTAGCTCCATACCTGGCCCGGGCTGCGGAACTCCAGCCGGCCAAGGCTCCGCACGAACTCCGCCATGACCAGATTGGCCAGTGCTTCCGGATGAGCGGCTCCACGGTTTGCCACATAGGACTCCACCTGGGGAAGGCAGTAGCTGATCAGCTCGTTCGTGGCCTGTTTGTCGCCAGCCTTCGCGGCCTCCACGACCCGAAGCAGCTCTGTTCTCCGCAAGCCAGCACGCACGGCGCCGCCCATATCTTCTCCTCGCTGAACCCCCAACGCGAATCTTGCCGCGAAGGGATATAGGTAACCTCGACCTAACAAGCGTGTCGAATCCCCGCCAGGATACGGCCCGTCCGGTTTATTCTAAAGGTCGCCTGATCCAAGCACCTGAGGAGAACTCCTCGCAGCGCTCCTCCCGCCTAGGCCTTTAGGGCAAACGCCGCGATTTCGTCAATCGACGAAGGGGGAGCGCTCCGATGCGGGGATGCGACAACCCGCGAAACCCTGGGCCGGGTCGATGGGCGTGCGCCCGTCCGCGACGGCCAAGCCGGAAGCGGCGACGAGCGATTCCGGAAGGCCCGACGCGTCGACCGGGGTGTTGTCGCCGCTGGTCCGATTGGCGGCGAGCGTGGTACCGGTGATGCCAAGCTCCAGGCCAAGACCACCGGGCCCGATCAGGTTGCCCGCCACCACCTGGTCGTTCGAGGCGTCGGCCACCAGGACGTGGTCGAGGACACAGTTCCGAAAGAGGGTGTTGGCCGGGCCGGACGGACCCCACCAGTCGGCGAACACCACCCGATCAAACACGTTGCCCTCGAACAGGTTTGCCTGAGGCCAGTGACCGTGGAGGGACAGATCCGCTCGCGGCTGACGGTCCGCATACCCGGCCGAGCCGCGGGCGTCGTTGTAGGCGATGACGTTTCCGCTCGCCCCAAGTTGAATGATGATGGCATGGCGGAGGTCGTACAGGGTGTTGTCGGTGACAAGGCACCCGGTGACGTGACGGGCGAGGCTGATGCCGTAGGCTCTGCCGCCGTCTCCAAAGTCGGTTGCATCGTGGAAGATGGAGTTGCTGACCCGGCACCGGTAGATCTGGCTCATCCCGATGTGGGCCCGCGAGGTTCGAGTGCTCTCCACCCCATCCAGCCAGATGTCGGTGGCGAAGGTGAAGGCGATGGTGTTGCCATAGCCCTCGTCGGCCCGGGTGATCGTGAGGTTTTCGATGCCGATCCCCTGGACGGGATTGATCGGTCGGACCGCAGCGGTCAGCGATGACCGGTAGGACCCGTTGAGCGGCGAGGCCAACTCCACCGATGACCCATCGATGCTGACAACCCGGTTGAGTTCTCCGATGGATCCGGCGTCCCAGTCGACCCGCCACTCCTCACGGGTGTAGATCTCCTCGGGGTTGGTTCGCTGCTCGATTTCGACCAGCTGGCCGGGGCGGAGTCGAGCCGCCCCCGACACCTGGATGACGGTGGCGCCAACGGCGACGTCGGACTGGATCACCATCCAGTCTCCAGCCGCCGTGCCGGTGGCGGTGATGCCCGGCCCGTCGGCGTTGGCAAAGTCGATGACCAGCGTGCTGTCCGGGCCCTCGCCGCGGAGCACCGTGCTGCTGCGCAGCCGCAACTCATCGGTGAGGATGAACCTGCCGGCAGGTACCGCGACCACCGTCGGCCGGTCGGGGTCGGCGCCACTGCTTGCGACCGCCCTGGCCAACGCTGCTGAGTCGGAGCGTCCGTCGTCCGGTACCGCACCGAAGTCCAGGATGGAGATGGTGGCCGCCTCTTCGCCGGTCGGGTAGTCCGTGCCCGCGGCGGACCAGCCGCCGACCAGCAGGGTTGCGGCGTCAATCTCCGGTCGGTCGGCCGGGGCATCAACCTGTGGCTGCTCGTCGTTGGAGCCGTCGCCGGTTCCAGCGGCATCGCCAACCTCGTCCTGGTCCGCGGCCGACGTGTCGTCTCCGGCCGCGCCGAACCCGACAGCGGCTGTGGTTGTCGGGCCTTCGGCAGATGGCGCATCTTGGCTGTCGCTGTCAGCCCCACCGCACGCCGCGGCCACCAACGCGATGGCAACGGCGACTGCAGCGGTTCTGCTTACAGGCCGTCGCCCGGCACCGCTCGTCAATGCGATCAGTGACCCTTGGGCCTAAGACCGAGGGCCTCGTCGTACGCCGCTGTCAGCTGCAGCGCACTCCGGGACCATGAGAGCGGTCCGTTGATCCGCTCCTGCCCATAGGCCGCCATGGTCTCGCGGCGTTCCGGGTCATCGAGCAGTTCGATTACGGCGTCGCCGTAGGCCTCGGCAGTGTGATCGGCAACGTAGATCGCAGCGTCCGCGGCCGAGGCGCGAGACTCGGTCAGGTCAAAGCTGACCACCGGCACGCCCATCGCCATGTAGTCCATGGTCTTGATCATGGTCGAGATGTCGTTGAGTGGATTGTCGATGTCCGGCGCTGCGCCAAGGTCTGCGGTTGCGAGGTAGTCGAGCATGTCGTCGTCGGAGATGAAGCCGGTAAACCGCACGCCATCGCCGAGACCGAGCCGTTCATGCTGCTCCTGGAGTTGGTCCCAGACATCTCCGGTGCCGACCAGGATGAACAGCACGTCGGTGCGCTGGCGCTTCTCGCGCATATGATGGGCCGCGTCGATCAGGATCTGGACGCCGTCCTGGAACCCCATCGACCCGACGAACACCACCATGTGCTCATACCCGTCCTTGAGCTCAGGCTTTGCCGGACGCGGTTGGAAGAGCGCCGGGTCCGGGCTGTTGCGAACAACAAAGACTTCCTCCGGCGGGACGCTGCCCCGCCCCAGGGCTCGGGCCTTGTAGGACTCGTTGGTGACGATCACCGCATCGGAGGCCCGATACGTGCGTCGCTCCAACCAGGCCAGGACCCGCCACAGCGCATCGACCCGGTTGTCATCGAACTTGCTTTGATAGGTCTCCGGACCGAGGTCGTGCTGGTCGAAGATGAACTTGACCCCGGCCAGACCGAACAGCCACTTGAGGCCGAAGAAAATGTCCGGTGGGTTGGCAACGTGGATGATGTGGAAGCGGTGCTTGATGAAGATTCGCAGCGCCAGAAAGTGGATGGCGAGCGCGGCCCAGGAGTATTCGAGCAGGAAGTCCGTCTTGCGGGCGCCGCCGAAGGGCATCCGGAAGCGATAGATGTCCACGCCGTCCAATTGCTCGAAACGGGGGCTCTCCTTGGCCCGACTGTCGGCCGGGGAGATGATCGTCACGTCGTAGCCGTCGTCGACCAGTGCCCGGGCCTCATTCCAGACCCGCCGGTCGTGGGGGACCGGGGCGTTCTCGACGACGAGGAGGGCGTGCAGACCCTTGCGATTGCTGGAAACTGAATTCACCACGCCACCCCGTGATACTCACGGCCCGCTGCAGGAGCGGACATGCCGACGAGGTCGGCGACGATTTGGTCCGGGTTGTCGCCCGGCGTTGCCAGGAACGCTTCGAGTTCACCAGAGGGCTTCGTCACGACCAACACATCGCAGGTCGTGGCAAGCTCGACAACGTCATCGACGAGCAGCTTGCTGAGGTGCGGCACCTGTGACTCGATGTAGGCCCGGTTGGAGCCGACGAGATCACCGGCACTCAGGTCGGCGTCGTAGATGCGGCAGTCGAAGCCCTTGCCAAGCATGCGCTCGACCACCTCGACGATGGGACTCTCCCGCAGGTCATCGGTACCGGCCTTGAATGCAAGCCCGACAAAGCCGATGCGGCGCCCGTCCCATTCGATCAGCTGGTCGATGAGACGCAGGACCTGAATGGCGTTGCTGGTCAGCAGGCTGGACAGCAGCGGAGTGGCGATGTCTCGATCCTTGGCGGCGAAGTTCAGTGCCCGCACGTCCTTCGGAAGACACGAGCCGCCAAATGCGAAACCTGGCTTGAGGTAGGCGGCGGAAATGTTGAGCTTCTCGTCGCTGCAGACCACGTCCATCACTTCGCGCCCGTCGATGCCGAGTGCCTGGGAAAGCACACCGATCTCGTTTGCGAAGGTGACCTTGGTGGCGTGCCAACTGTTGTTGGCGTACTTGATGAGCTCGGCAACCCTGACCGGCACGACACGACGCCCAGCGTCGATGCCGTTGTACATGCCAAGGATGACGTCGGCGCTCGCATCGTTGTCAGCGCCGACGAGGATCAGCGGCGGGTCGAGGAAGTCTGCAACGCCCTGACCTTCGCGGAGGAACTCCGGGTTGACCGCAAGGTCGACGCGCTCCCCAAGCTTTTGACCGCTGTGCTCTTCGAGGATGGCGCCTGCCCGCTCGGCGGTGCCGGGCATCACGGTGCTCCTGATCACCACGGTGAAGCGGTCGGCACGCTCGCGGCTTGCCAGCGCTGCCCCGATCTGGGCGACAACAGTTTCGATGTGGGTGAGGTCGATGTCTCCGTTGGAGCGACTTGGCGTTCCGACGCAGATCAGCGCCACGTCGGATGCCTCGATGGCAACGTTGATATCGGTCGTGCCAAGAAGGCGGTTGTCGGCGATGGCGTCTGCGAGGAGTTCCTCGACGCCGTCCTCGAGCACCGGGCTGATCCCGCTGTTGAAGTCATTGACCTTCTGTTCGGCAACGTCGACTCCGACCACCGAGTGGCCATTGCCCGCAAGGCAGGCGGCGGTGACGGTCCCGACGTAGCCGAGCCCGAAAATTGAGATATTCACTGTTGAGCGTCTCCAATCGACGTCGTAGATGTGCTTGAAACGAGTCCCTCTGGGGACAGGTGGTCGATGAGGCCCGGTGGCCGGCCATCGAGCTGTTGGCGGCAAACGATTTCGAATGAGAGCAGGGCGGTGAGTTGCCGCCGGTTGTTGCTGACGCCCGACAGGTGGTCGTCGATCAGGCCGTTGATGAATGCGGGTGCAAGGTTTTGTGTGCACCAGGAGTCCTCGGCCAGGACCGTGCTGCGGACCGCGCTTGTCAGGTCCTTTGCGAACCACTCATCCACCGGGGTGGCAAAGCCAAGCTTCGGCCGTCCCAGGACGTGCTTTGGCAACATCCGTTCCGCCGCTTTGCGGTGTACTCGTTTTCCGGTGCGGCCCTGCAGCTTGAAGGCGGGGGGAAGCTCTTCAACAAAGTCGACGAGTTTACGGTCGAGCAGCGGGACTCGGGCTTCGACCGAGTTGGCCATGGACAGCTTGTCGCCGTAGAACAGCAGATCGTCGGCGAGCGACATTCGGGTGTCCACGTAGAGCAACTGGGAGAACTCATCGAGGTGGGAGACGGGCTCCTGCCAGTACGCGATGACGTCTTCGGCCCGGGCATCGCTCTGGGCAAGCGGACCCCGTGCCGCCGCGGCGATCTGTTCCGGGGCAAAGACTTGATGGATGGCCGCAAAGCGACGCACCGGGTCGGCCTCGCCGAGGGAACTGGTTGCCCGACCGAAACGGGTCAGTCCTGGCAACTTGCCACTGACGGTCTGAGCGGCGGCGGAGCCGAAGAGCCAACGGGCCTTCGAGCCGTAACGCTCGCCGAGGTAGCGGTCATAGCCCGCCCACAGTTCGTCCGCGCCCTGCCCGGTGAGCACCACCTTCAGGTGTTTGCGAACCTCGGCGGTCAGCAGGTGAAAGGCGAAGGTGCTCTGCGAGAGCACCGGTTCCTCGAGCGACCACAGCGACTCTTCAAACGTGGACGCGAACGAGCCGATGTCCAGGCGGATCGGGTGGTGCTGGCCTCCGAAGAGCGCAGCGGTCTCCGCCGCGTGATTGGACTCGTCGTAGCGAAAGTCCTCGCCGAAACCGACGGTGAACGTGTCGATCGAGCCCTCCGATGCCTTCTCCGCTGCGGCGAGCACCATGGCGGAGTCGACGCCGCCGGAGAGCAGAAGACCGACGGGAACGTCGCTGACCAACTGTCTGGCAACGCTCTCGTCAACGAGACCCTGGTACTCGGCGGTGGCGTCTTCGATCGACAGGTTGCGGCGATGCTGTGGCTCAGGGTTCCAATACCGATGGACCTTTGCACCGGACTCATCGGCGATGAGGAGATGCCCTGGCGGGAGTTTGCGAACTCCGGCCAGGAGGGTGTGAGGGGCCGGGAGGTAACCAAAGTGCAGGAACAGCCGAACGCTGTCCTGGTCGAGGGTCCGCTGGATCGAGCCATCGGCGGTGACCGCCCGAATCTCGGAACCGAAGCGGATCCGGTCTGGACCGTCTGCGTAGTACAGCGGCTTGATGCCCAGGTGGTCGCGAACGAGCACTAGGCGCTTGAGGTTGTCATCCCAGATGGCGAGGGCGAACATGCCGTTGAGACGGTCGACAACGTCGATGCCCCACTGGCGGTAGCCGTGAACGACCACCTCGATGTCGGACCCGGTGGCGAACGTGTGACCAAGACTGATCAGTTCGGTCTTGAGTTCCCGGTAGTTGTAGATCTCGCCGTTGCCAAGGACCCAGATGGAGCCGTCCTCGGTGGCCAACGGCTGGTTGCCACCGTCCAGGTCGATGATCGACAGGCGCCTGAACGCAAAGCCGATCGGCCCGTTTTCGCTTCTGTAGCCGGCATCATCCGGCCCGCGATGGACCATCGCGTCGGCCATCTCGACCAGCGTCCGACGATCGACCGGTCGGCCGTCACGGCGGTATTCACCCGCAATTCCGCACATGTTGGATCAGCCTTCTGTCGTTGTGGGGCGGCCGTTGCGCCTTGCAGCGCTGCGCCTGGTCTCTCGACGTGGGGTGTCACGACGTGTTGCGGCGCGACGCCTGCCCTCATGGCGGGCGGTGTCGCGGCGCATGGCGTCCTGGCGTTCTGGCGACCCTGCGTCGGTAGCCGACCAGGAGTCGAAGCGGAACAGGCCGGCGAGTTGGTCGTTCGGGATCTCGCCAGTGATCGCGGCGAGGGGATAGCCCGACTCGTCCCAGTCGTCGTCATATTGCTCATCGGGCGTGAAGTTGCCCGAACCTCTTGGGTCTCGGTTGCCCATCAGGAGTCGCCATGCGACCACCAACAGGAGAACCAACACCAGGTTTCCGATGATTCCAATCAACAGCAATACGGTTGATTGCTCCATAACTTCTCCAGATTGACTCGAAAGCGAAGAAATTTCAGGACGAGCGCGTTGAATTAGACGAATTCGCTGCGTGGCGAACGTCTATCCATTCCGATGCTGAGCCTTGTCAACTTCGTGCTCTTTTGGGTCTTCTCGCTTTGATCCGCGCAAGAGGCGAATCGTTTGTTGTTCTGCCGGTCTCTACCGTGAGACAGCCCGGCGTGGATACGCCGAGTCGATGGATTGGGTGATATCACCCAATAACGTTTCGCGGCGTATCGTGCGGCGGCATCGCCACGTTTGTCAGTCCGTGTTCGTTCAAGTCGAGCAGTTCCGTCATCTGCCGATGCGTTAATTGTGACTAGAAGGGTCGAGACTATGCAGGAAGCGCTCCGTATTGGAGTCGTTGGTTGTGGGTACTGGGGTTCAAAGCACGTCCGTGTTTTGTCCTCACTGCCGGATGTTCGTGTTGTCCTTATTGACAAAGACGCCGCCAAGCGAGATTCACTAAAACTTACATACCCCGTTGCAGGATCCTTTGAGAGTCTTGAAGACGCCGCTGCCAATATCGATGCCGTAGTGATTGCGTCGCCGCCGAGCACGCACTACGAACTCGGCCGTCAGGCCCTCGAAGCCGGACTGCATATCTTGGTTGAGAAGCCGATGACGACCTCGGTCGAACATGCGGTAGAACTGATCCGACTCGCCGAGCGCGTTGACCGGCGCCTGATGGTCGGTCACACCTTCGAGTTCAACGCCGGGGTGTGGGGACTCGCCGAGGCGATCCGGGCTCCCGAGTTTGGCAAGGTCCGCTACATCAACTCAGCGCGGCTGAATTTGGGGCTCTACCAGGCCGACACCAACGTGATCTGGGATCTCGCCCCGCACGACATCTCCATCCTCAACTACATCTTGGACTCCCGGCCGACCTCGATCTCGGCCTGGGGCTTGAACCTGATGAGTGCCCAGTCCGACGTTGCGTACCTCTCGCTCCGCTACGACGACATCGACGTGAGCGCCTGCATCCATGTGAGCTGGCTCGATCCGATGAAGGTCCGACGTACCACGGTTGTCGGCGAGCATTCCATGGCGGTCTACGACGATGTTGCAACCGAAGATCGGCTTCGCATTTACGACAAAGGTGTGACTGCTGCGGCAAGCACGCAGAACGATGCCGGGCACCCGCTCAGCTACCGCAATGGTTCGATCGTGTCGCCCTTCATCGATTTCAAGGAGCCGTTGCAGCTGGAGCTCTCGGCGTTTGTCGACTCGATCCGCAACAGCAGCACGCCTCCCGTTGATGGTCACCGTGGCCTTGACGTCGTCGCAACCCTGACCGCAGCGGAAGAGTCGCTGCTGAACGGTGGCGAATGGGTCAAGGTTGCCGCACCATCGGAACTGCTTGAAGGGGTGACCCTGTGAGCGACGGCAAGATTCCTTTCGTCGACTTGGCGACCATCACCGAGAAGGTCCGCCCGGCAATCGACCAGGTGTGGGAACAGACCCTTGCGAACACCGGCTTTGTCGGTGGCGCTGCGGTCGAGCGGTTTGAAACCGCCTACGCCGAATACAGCCACGCCGAACGCTGCGTCGGTGTTGCCAACGGCACCGATGCCCTGGAGCTGATCCTCTCGGGCCTCGGCATCGGGCCAGGCGACGAGGTCATCGTTCCCGCCAACACCTTTATTGCAACGGCCGAAGCCGTCGTGACCAGCGGTGCGACACCGGTCTTCGTAGATGTTGACCCCGAAACCGCCCTGATCACCGGTGACGCTGTCCGGGCCGCGACAACCTCTGCAACCGCCGCGGTGATGGCGGTACATCTATATGGCCAGACCGTTGACGTTGACGACCTGCGTCTGGCAACCGAACCGGCCGGGCTGGCCGTGATCGAAGATTCCGCGCAGGCTCACGGTGCCGAGTGGGCGGGCAAGCGGGCGGGTTCGCTCGGCGTTGCCGCCGGATTCAGCTTCTATCCGGCCAAGAACCTCGGCGCCTTCGGCGACGGGGGAGCGGTCACCACAAACGACCACGAGTTGGCAGACAAGATCCAGGTGCTGGCCAATCACGGCCGATCAGCAGCGTCGCGCTACGAGCATGACGTCGTTGGCCGCAACTCCCGACTCGACGGGCTGCAGGCCGGCATCCTGTCCGCCAAGCTCGAAGGACTTGATGAGGCCAACGCCGCCCGGGCCAACGCCGCCGAACAGTACCGCCAATTGCTTCCGGCGTGGGCGCAACCCCTTGCCGTCGCCGACGGCGCAAGCCCGGTCTATCACCTGTTTGTGATCCGCTGCTCTCCCGCTGCGGTTGACGGTGGCCGGGATGCCGTTGGCCGAGCCCTCGACGAGGCGGGCATTGGTTGGGGCCTTCATTACCCCATCCCCTGTCACCTCCAGCCGGGCTACACCACCGGCGACCCCAAGCCGCTGCCGGTATCGGAAGAGTTGGCGCAGTCCATTCTTTCGCTGCCGATGCACCCCCATCTCTCAACCGACGACATCGAGCGCGTATGCGCGGTACTTCATGACCTCGACGCTGGCTGAACCTCCCGCATCTCACGATGAGCTGTCGCCAGGCGCATTCGGCCTGCCCGACATTCACCGATTCGATGAGGAACTGGTACGCCCACCCTGGCGGGTGCTGATCGGTGCCATCGTGCTCTGTGCAGTCACTTCCATCCTCGGGGCCCAGGGCGCCGTTGTGGTGGAACTGCTGAAGGAAGAGGAATGGCAGGCGGTGAGCGAGGTTGAGTTCCGTGACCCCGCGCTCCTCCCGGAGACCGTTGCCGTAACGCTTGAAAGCCCGAGCATCTGGCATCCGGTCGCCGTCGCCGAAGGGTTGAGCGACGAGGAATTCCAGAAGCACTACGACGCTTCGGTCGCCGGCGGCACCCAGATCATTCAGGTGACGTTCATCGACCCCGATCCCGATCGTGCCCGGCGCGTGACCAACGCGGTGGTGGAGAATTACGTCACCCGCTTCGCAACGACCGGCGTCGACGATCAGCGAGAGGTCATCACGGACTTCATCGAATCGCTTCGAGAACTCGAAGCGTCGATCGTGACCAGCTTGGACAACAGCGACCGCCTGGCGCTCCCGGTCCAGATCGATCTGCAGAGCCAACTGGTTCGAACCAGGCAGCAGATCAACGACCTGACGCTCCGCCTTGTGCAGCAACAGGACGAGGATCAACTGCGGACCCAGACCGATCCCCGGGTGGTGTCCGCCGGGTTTGTCTTTGATGAGCCGGTCACCCCGGCGCCACTGAAGGCGCTGGTATTTGGTGCTGCCGCCGGTGGCCTGATCGGTCTGCTGCTCTCCTACCTGGCGTTCCATCGCACGGCGATGGCAGATCCCGCAACGGCCGCCGCCCAGGGTCGCCGCTCGACCGAGGGCCCGGGCCACCGTGGCTCGGCGCTCAGCACTTCTGGCGGTGGCCATACAACTGCCACTCCCACTGCGACTGCCACTGCCACTGCAACTGCCACCTCCACCTCTAGTTCCACGGCAACGTTCGCTTCCGGCGCCGCCGCTGTTGATGACCATGCCTATCCCACCGAGTCGACCGAATGGCCGGTTGGCACGCGCTCTCGGATGGTGGCGAAGCGGACCATCGATGTGGTCATTTCGTTCCTGCTGCTGGTGCTCACCGCGCCACTCCTGCTCCTGTTGGTGCTGGCGGTGAAGTTGACCTCACGAGGGCCAGCGCTGTTCCGCCAGGTCCGGGTCGGCAAGAACGGCAGGCCGTTCGAGATGATCAAGTTCCGCTCGATGTATGTAAACAACGACGACTCTGCGCATCGTGCCCACCTGGAACGGCTGCTGAGCGGCGATGACGCCATGCCGGAAGCCGACGGCTCGTTCAAACTCGACGACCCACGGATCACCCGGGTCGGAAAAATACTGCGACGGCTCTCGCTGGACGAACTACCGCAGCTGTGGAACGTCCTGCGTGGCGACATGTCGCTGGTCGGACCGCGACCGGCATTGCCGTGGGAGCACCGCCTGTTTGGCGAGCGGGACCGGGCTCGAGTGATGGCATCCCCAGGCTGCAGCGGCCTGTGGCAGGTCTCGGGTCGAAGCACGTTGTCGACGTCCGAAATGCTGGACCTCGACCTGGAGTACGTATGGAACTGGTCACTACGGCGGGACCTCTTCATTCTGATTCGGACGCCGCTGGCACTGATACGGGGAGACGGAGCACGATGACCGATCAACGAGAGCAAATTCAGTCCGACGATTCGACGATTGACAGGAGCGCAATCGTTGGCCACCCGGCCGAGCGCGGCGCCGTTCGCCCCCTTCAGCTAGGAGCGGGGGCGCGCATCCGCAGCGGTTCAATCATCTACAGCGCCAGCACCATCGGCGCCGGCCTCAACCTTGGTCACCACGTGGTGATCCGGGAGGAGTGCGAGATCGGGGAAGACGTATCGATCTGGAGCAACACCGTGGTCGACTACGGATGCCGGATCGGCCGGGGGGTCAAAATCCACAGCAACTGCTACATCGCGCAGTTCACCGAAATTGAAGACGATGTGTTCATCGCACCGGGCGTGTCGATCGCGAATGATCTGTACCCCGGCGATCAAGCCTCCGCGGCGGCAATGCGCGGCCCCATCATTCGCGAAGGCGCCCAGATCGGCGCGGGCGTCACCCTGTTGCCGTACGTCGAGATTGGCGCCGGTGCGCTGATCGGCGCCGGGTCGGTGGTGACCCGTGACGTTCCGGCCGGAATGGTCGTCTACGGATCACCAGCAGCGGTAACCAAAGCGGTCTCTGAACTCCGCCCGATCAGCGGCCGAGTACCGGACCCGGTCGCACACCCATCAACCCATCATGACGAGGAAATCGGCACATGAGGACAATTTCCACCCAGCCGAAGCGTCGGCCCGGCAGAGCAACGCCGCGGCCGACCAGACAGACCGGCTTTACCCATCTCGCCGAGCGGGACGCCGTCTATCGGCCGACCAAGCGGCATATGACCGCGTTCGCCCTCATCACCGTTTTGTTGATGCTGGTCGGTGGTCAGGTCGGTTTCTTCAGCTCGATGCTGTTTGAGGATCGCTGGCTTGCTCGGGCCGAGGTGCAGTACCGCGGCACCGCCTGGACCGAGACGCAGGACGTCGCCATTCAAAGCCGTTCGCTCGTTGGCCCCGTCGCGGGCGATCTTGGCATTCCGATCAAGCAGTTCGAGGAGCGGCTCAGCGCCGGTCTGGTGCCCGGCACGCAGATCATTCGGGTCGACTACGTGAGCGAGGACGAGGATCTTGCGCTCGAGGTGGTGTCGGAGGTGTCCGGCCGCTACCTGGGACAGGCATCGGAGCGCACTCCCCAGACCATCGGTGCAACCCTCGCCGAGGAGCTGGTCGACGTTGAAGAGCAGCTGGAAGTTGCCGAGCGTCGCCTTGTGGTGCTGGCCGGGCGTGACACCGAAGTGGCGCAGGTCGAGCAGGCCTCAACCCAGGCGTTGATCAATTCGCTGCGAGCCAGGAAGAACGACCTGGAGACCAGGTTGCTCGAGAACGAGATCATTCTGATCGGTGAGGAATCCAACGGACTACCCGTTCTGGTGACCGAGCCGTTCGTCTTTGAGGAGCGGGTCTTCCCTCGGCCCAAGATCTTCACCGCGGTTGGCGCAGGGGCCGGGCTGTTGCTCGGTCTGATCATCGTGACGCTCACCTGGAACCGCAACAGCTGGCGTGCAACCAGAAGCCGGACCGTCACCGGACAATCCAGGCATACCCACCGTCGATGACCACCGCCCGACCATCCGACGAGACGTCCCGATCAAGCCTGGTCGGAGACTCCGCCGCGTCCGCGGCCTGGACCCTCGTGTCCAGAGCCACCGGATTTGGCCGGGTGATTCTCATTGGCGCGGTCCTGGGCCCGACCTATTTCGGCAACCTCTTCCAACTGGCAAACCAGCTGCCGTGGATTGTCTTTGAACTGGCCGTCGGTTCATTGCTCTACGCCCTGTTGGTACCGGCTCTGGTCAGCTCGGTTGCCAGCGGTGACCGAGCAGAGACCGAACGGATCGCCGGGGGATTCCTCGGTCTGGTCATCGCCGGTTTCACTGCGCTGACGGTGGTGGTGATGGCAGCATCGGTGCTCATCGCCGAGCTGTTCGCCCTGCCGGTGACCGATCCGGCCGTCAGAGATGACTTCGTACGGGCGGCGATTCCCCTGGTTGTCCTCACCGGACCGCAACTCGTGGGCTACGGGATTGCGATGACCGGTCAGGCGGTACAGCAGGCGATGGGGCGGTTCGCCCTGCCTGCGGCCGCCGGGATTGCCGAGAATCTGATCGTGATCGGCGGACTCGCCGTCTTTGCCCTGCAGTACGGGACCGGCCTGGCTCTGGCCGACGTCGGCACCGAGCATCTGATCCTCCTCGGCGGCAGCGCAACCCTCGGCGTGTTCGTTCACGCCGCTGTCCAGCTGTGGGGTGTCCGGCGGCTCGGGGTCAGTCTTCGACCTCGGGCCGGCTGGACCGATCCGGACATCACCGCCATTCTCAAAAAGGCCGTGCCGTCTTCAGGCACGGCGGTGCTCAACAGCATCCGGTTGCTGCTCCTACTGGTCGCGGCGAACGTCGTTCCCGGTGGCGTTGTCGCTTTCCAGCTGGCGCTGAACGTCCTCAACCTTCCGGTTGCGCTCGGCGCGAAGCCGGTTGCGTACGCGTCGCTGCCACGGCTTTCGCTCGCCCACCAAGGCAAGGATCGGGCATCGTTCATCGGCGCCTACCGCCAGGGCGTCACCCTGGCCGCGGCCATTTTGCTTCCCGCTGGCGCTGCGGCGATCGCCTTTGGATGGTCGGCGGGTCGTGTCCTGGCCATCGGCCAAATGGCGACGCCGGAAGGCCAGCGCATGGTTGGGCTCTGCCTCATCGGCATCGGGGGCTCGGTCATCGGCGAGGGTCTGTTCCAGGTCGCCACCTCCGGCGCCTACGCCATGGACGACCCGGTTGGACCGTTCCGGGCACTTGTGATTCGTCTTGGCCTCACCGTTCTCGGGCTGGGCATCGGCTTCCAGATCTTTGACGGACCGATCCTGTTGCTCACCTTCGCACTATCGATGAGCGTCGCCGATCTCGTCGGCGCCGTCGTACTCAATCGACGTATCGGCAGGCTCCTTCAGGTCGCGGTATCGTCGCTGGCCCGGCTGCGGGTGGTGACGCTCAGCATGCTGGCGGTGTTCGTGCCGGTCGGCCTCGTTATTGCCGCTGTCGAATGGTCTGGCTACGCCCCCGAGCGGGTGGCGACCACGCTTGGCACCACCACGATTGCCGCAAGCGCGGCGCTTGGACTCTTCGGGCTTCTCGTCTGGCGTTTCGACGAGCAGATCGGTCTGATCGTGACCGAGTACCGCCACGGGCCGGCGGTCGCTGTCCCGGCGGTCGCTGCCCCGGCAGGAGACGTCTCAATCACCCCGGAGCGCACCGACAGACAGGTGGCGCCATGAGTGCAACACGATTTGAGCCGTCAACCGCAATGGAGTTCGTCAACTACCTGACGGGCTACTTCACATCGTCGGCCAGGGCGCGGGCCATCCTGGTGTTCGGTCCGATCGGCGCGTTCGTCGCGGGCGCCATGGTGTCGGTGGTCGACCTCAAGATGGGCGTGGCCGCAATAGCGCTGCTCGTCATCATCGTGATGACGTGGCTCCATCCGCCGCTTGCCGGTTACGCAATGGTGTCCGCGGCGCCCGCCATCGTCGGACTTGAGCGGTACCAGGTCATACCGGTGCTCCGGCCGAACGAGGCGCTGCTGTTCGTGCTGATCGCCGTGCTCACCATCCGATGGATGGTCTATTCGCGGAAGGTGGAAATCCGGCTGCACCGGATGGACTTCGCCATGATTGCGCTGGTGCTGGCGGGATTCGCTCTGCCACTGCTGACGCAGTTCGCCCGGCTCCGCCCGGTCTCTCCTGACGACATTCTCTACGCGCTCGTGTTCGTCCGTCTCGGCCTGCTGTACGGGCTAGTCCGCTACACCATCCGTACCCGCGGCCAGGTCCGGGCCGCCATCGGATTCTCGCTGGCGGTCGCGTCGATTCTCGGCATCGTCGGGCTTGCCGATTCGCTCAACATCTTGAACACCGCCGAGCGGCTCAACCCGTACTTCCCGAACGCCGGGCCGATCGCCGATGATGGCCGAGGCGCGGCGTCGATTGGAAACCCGATCGGCTTTGGCGTCTACGTCGGTATCAACGCCTGCCTCGCCCTCGCCATGTTGCTCGGAGGAGAACGACCCCGGCCGGTACTGGCGATAGCGGCGATCTGTTGCACCATCGGCGTCTTCGGTAGCGGACAAATCGGACCGTCAATCTCATTCGCCGTCGGCCTTGTCGCCCTCGCCGTCATGACCCGCTCGGTCACCCAGTTGCTGCGGTGGTCGGTGCCGATGGTGCTGGTTGCGTCAATCGTCATCACCCCGCTGGCAATTGAGCGGGTCAACGGGTTCGGCGGCTTTGAAGTGACCAGCGCCAACCGCCAAGCCATTGCCGACACCGGCGGCCAGGAAGAATCCCGAGCGTTGTTTGCCGCAAACCCCGGGTCGAGTTGGGACGTCCGGCTCTACAACCTGGAAACGTTCTTCATCCCACGCTTCAGCGAGCCTGCCAACGTCTACTTCGGCGTGACCCCACAGGCCAGAGTCCCATCGCCGAACGAGGGCGAGGACTTCATCTGGATTGAGTCAGGTCATCTGTGGCTGATCTGGAGCGGCGGACTTCCACTGTTCTTTGCGTTCTTCGCCTTCATTGGCGTTGGCATGTACGTGGGGTTCCGCGCGACGAGACGGACGCCGGGTCCAGTGGGGATTGCCGGCGCAGCGTTGTTCGCCGCGCTGACGATGTTGTTTGTGGCCCAGACGTTTGACCCGCACCTGACACTGCGGGGCACGTCAGACATTTTGTACCCGCTCGCCGCGCTCGCGGTGTGCGGCGAGGGCGTGCGAGGCCAGAGATTTGAGCGATCGGTTGACCGGTGGACACCGACAGAGTCGGTTGAAGCAGCAAGGCGAGTTGAGCCAGCGCGGTCGGTTGAGGGAAAGCGGTTGGTCGAAGAAAAGCGATGCGAGGCGGCCGGTGGACACCGGCCAGTGAGAGGAACCTATGAGTGAGGAAGCAGAGTCGTCAGGGGCGTGGTCTGATGAGCTCGATGAAGTTATTACCCGAGTCCGCAAGGACAGAGCCACTCTCGGACAGGCGTTGCTTGCCGAACAGGCGGCGTCGGCCCAGCTTCGAGAGCGGCTGGATCATCTGACCGAGGAGCGGTCGCAAGTCAAGCAGCAGATGGCCAGGGACGCCGCAAAAATTGAGCGGCTGACCACGGCAGCGTTGGAGATCGAGCATCACTACGAGCAGGCCCTGGCCGAGCGCGACTTGGAGATTGGCGAGCTTCGGGCCCGGCAGGACGACGTGGGAGAGGAGTGGTCGGCGCGCTACCGCAGGCTGGCCCAAGGCCACCAGCGCGAGATCGAAGCGTTCAGTCAGGAGTTGGCGGCGGCGAGAGGTGAGATCGAAACACTCCGGATCGAGCTCTCGACCGAACGGGCACGGTCGACCACCGGACTGCCGGTCGATGAAAATGCGATCCGGTCTGATGGCGCGTACATCATCGAAGGTGATGCGCTCGCGATTCTGATCTGGCCGGACCTCAAAATGGCCGAGAGCCGTTTGCTGCTCATCGACGCCCTGGACGAGTACTGCGAGCAGACCGATAGCCAGGCGGAAGTGCTGTTCCAGAGCGAGCTCGGCCTCGAAGACGTAACAAACGATCTTCGCCGGGCCCGGGTCCGTGTACCCCACGACGGAATCCCGCTTGAGCTGGTCATCCGTCAGCTGTACGACGTGCACAGCGTCAACCGCCAAACCATCGTGGCGACGAATCGTTCCGGGTTCGCCCGGTCGGTCAACCTGGTCCGTTTCGCAGCGCAGATGGGTCTGCGGACACCGCCGAGCCGTCCCGCCCTTGAGGCGACCACAACACTCGACCTTCTAGCGGTGCCGGAAGTCGTCACCGTTGATCGAATCTGATAGGCCCTGATGTCGGAAATCATTGATGTGATGGAGACACCGGAGTGGGACGACCTGATCGCCGGTTCCAACGGTGAGGTGTTTGGCACCAGACGGTGGATGAGTTGTCTTCGCGATGCCTTCGATCTTCGGTTCGAAGCGGTCGTCGAGCGCGACGCCAACGGCATCTCCGGTGGCATACCGTTTGCCCACATCGAGGACGTGCGAGGTGAACGAGTTGTCGTGCTGCCGTTCAGCGACTTCTCACCGTTGCCGGTGCGGGACTCGGCCCAGTGGGCATCGTTGGCAGATCGCCTCATGGAGTTTGAGGTCCCCATCGGGGTCGGTGCCCCGTCGGATTCGGTAGTGCTGACCGACGATCGGTTCAAAGCGGAAACCTCCGCCGTGCGGCAACAGGTCTATCTGGATCCTGATCCGGAAAAGCTGTTCGATCGGCTCTCCACGCAGCCGCTACGTCACGTGCGTAAGGCCGAGCGGGCCGGGATCAAGTTCCGACCTGCGGAGAACCGGGAGGAGCTGCGGGCGTTCTACGAGCTCCATCGCGGTGTCCGAAAGTACCGCCACGGGCTGCTGTGTCAGCCGTTCGATCTGTTCTCCGCCATTTGGGACCGTTTCATTGAACCCGGCGATGGCACGCTTTTGCTCGGCTTCGATGGCGAGACCGTGGCCAGCGGATGCCTGTTGCTGTCGGTCGGGGAGACCTTCTATTACAAGTACGCGGCGTCCCATCCCGACTACCGGTCAAAGGGAGCGAGCCACGGCGCCGTTGCTGCGGCCATGTCCCTCGGACTGGAACTTGGCCACAACACCCTTGACCTCGGCCGCAGCGATCTCGCTCAGCAGGGCCTGATCGACTTCAAGCGTCGCTTTGGCGCCACCGCCAGCCCGCTGTCTCGCTACAGCTGGAAGCCGGATCTCTACAACGCACCTGATGTTGCATCCGCCGAGATCATTGACGGTCTCAGCAGGCTGTTCACCAACCCCGAGGTGCCGGATGACATTACCGAGCAGGCCGGCGATCTGATGTATCGGTTCTTCGCATGAGGGATGTGCGCTGATGCCAGCAGTTCGTCGAGTACGTCAGGTGGCGCGCCACGCCGTTCGCGGTGACCGGGCGAAAGTACAAGATGATGTGCGACGTTGGATCTCTTCCGATGCAGAGTCCTTTGGGTTTCGTCGCGACTACGCGGTGCCTCATGCGCCGCCGGAAGAGTCCGTGCCCAACCTGCGGATCGCGCCCCTCGACAAAACGTTGGCCAGGAAGCTCTTCGACGAGCCGACCCTCGATGGTCAGGATCAGCTGTACCTGGAACGGCGCAAGGCGATCTGGAGCCAGGGCTTCTCCGGTGGCTATGTGGCGGTGGACCCGGACGGACGTCCCGCGTACCTGCAGTTCTACATCCCGTTTGGGCAACTCGACATGGTTCGCAGTTACTGGGGCGGGCTGTTTCCCGACTACGGCCCGGACACGCTCCTGGTCGAAGGAGCCTGGGTGCCGCCGGAGTTTCGGGGCCGCGGCCTGATGGCCCAGGGTATGTACCTGACATCGATGGCCGCCAAGGAGGCCAACTCCGAGCAGGTGCGATACGCCACGACCTACGTCGATGCGGGCAACCGCGGGGCCCGCGTCGGCTGCGAGGCGGCAGGGTTTGCACTCTTCCAGCGACGGACCGAGCGGTGGCGGCTAGGTCGACAGAGTTTCGTCTTTGAGAACATGGCGCCAGCGACAAGCTGACGACGCCAAAGAACGGTGGCCCGGGTCCGTCCCTCGCTCGGACCCGGGCCGCCGCCCTCGCTCCATCTCTCCCTCGCATCTAGTCCTGCTCTATCTTCCTGCACGGCCGAACTGTCCTAGGTTGGTGGCAGCAGCGATGGAGGAGACGACGTGAAGAAGAGCGGGATCATCCACCCGGACCTGAGCCGGGCGCTGGCCGAACTTGGTCACGGCCACCAGGTCTGCATTGCCGATGCTGGTCTGCCCATCCCGCCCGGGGTTGAGCGCATTGACCTGGCCTACCGGCTTGGGTCTCCCACGTTCATCGACGTTTTGAACGCGTTGGCCGCTGAGCTGGTTGTCGAGGAGATGACCGTCGCTGACGAGGCGGCCGAGCACTGCCCCGAGATCATCGCCGCCCTTGGTGCGGCGTTCCCCGATGTCGACACAAGGTCGGTCTCGCACGAGCAGTTCAAGCGTGAGACCAACGACGCACGGGTGGTGATCCGGACGGGGGAGACCACCCCGTACGCCAACGTGCTGCTGACGAGCGGCGTGCCGTTTTAAGGCGAGGCTGTCGGTGCGTTCTCGCTACAGGTTGCAGACGTCGATGGCACGAATGTCGGGGTCAACGTAGACGTCGTCGCCAGAGCCCCAGTCGAGGATGCCATCACCGAAGCGGTTGAACGCGGTATCGCCAGAGCGTCCGAACGGGTCGTAGCCGTAGGTCCAGTACTGCCGTTCCGGGGAGCGGTTACCCGCGGTGGAGACGGCATCAACCGGGGGCATGGTCTTGGACCGCAGCGCCTCGACCGACCCCTGCATGTCATTGCCAAGCAGGGTCAGGTTGTCCACGTTGTTGTCCAACGTGAGCGGCCCAACCCGGAGGGTGTTGCCGACGATGGCGTTGTTCGGCCCGGGGGTTCCTGCATCGTTGATCTGGATCCGTTCGATGCTGTTGCCCATGACAAGGTTGCCCGAGGCGTACCCGTGGAAGGAGATGTCAGCGGGGCCACCCTCGACGAAGTTGGGGTGTCGGGGGTTTTCGTTGACGTTGTCTCGCACCACGTTCCCGGCGGCACCGGCGTGGAGGAGGATGGCGTGACGGAGCCGCTCCAGGCGGTTGCCGCGAATCAGCGAGTTGGAGGAGTTGTTGGCAATATTGATGCCGTAACCCTGGCCGCCGTCGCCGAGCTCCCGGGCGGTCACAAAGCGGCTGTCGTACACCCCAACCCGATAGGCCTGACGCAGATAGACAGCGGAGCGGACCTGGCCGCCGGACCCGTCGGTCTCAATGTCGTCGACCCACACGTCCAGCGCCGAGCGAACGACCACCACGTCCCGCACGGTGTGGCGGGGCTGCAGCGTGACCCGCTCGAGCCCGGCCCGACTGATGGGATCTTTCTGTTGTGCGATGGAGGAACCGGAGAAGTCTCTGGTGAGTGGCAGTTCGAGGTTGGCCGTGTTGCCGTTGACCGACAGGATGCGGACCATCTGCCCACCCTGGGGGCTACCGATCAGCCACAGTCCGGGGCTGAGGGTGCCGCTACCGATGGTGATGGACCGAGAGTAGGCCTTTGCGTCGGTGAGGTTGCCCGCCTTTGCACCGGTGAACCCTCCACCGATCTCCACCATGTGTTCCATGGCGGATGAGGTCCGGATGACTGCCTGTCGGCTTGCGCCGCGCAGCACCACTCTGGATTTCAACTCCACCGGACGAGAGATGGTGTGAACCCCGGCCTGCAACTCGACCACACCACTCGATGTTGCGTCGATGGCGGCCTGAATGGACTGGCCCGGAGCCACCGTGGTGACACCACCGCTAACGCCGGGGGCTGCGAGCGGCCCTGAGCGACACCAGCCGGGGTACAACCGTTGTGCCAGGTCGCCGATGTTCTGCGGCGGCGGGGCCGGGGGCGCGGTGACGGCGGGTTGTGCGGACGTTGGCTGCTCGGTGCCGGCCTGGGTGGTGGTCGGCGGGTTGGTGGATGCGGCAGAC
>CAZSTV010000003.1:11524-26208 GCA_964609665.1 uncultured Acidimicrobiaceae bacterium | reverse complement strand
CCGGAACCGGACGGCGCTGGCGAAGATGGCGACTCGCCGGGGGTGGATGGGCCCGCGGTCGGGTTTTGGTCCTGACCGCTACCGGGTGTGGCGTTGCCCGGTGTCTGCGCCGGGGGTTGTGTTTGAGGTTGCGTTTCTGCCTGGCCGACGCCGTCGTCACCGGGCAGCGCCGGATCCCCTTCATCGGTGGAGGTGGCGGAGGTGGAAGACGACGGGTCGGCCCCGGTGGTCGTGTCCGAGTCAGGAGCGGACGGGTCAGTGGTTGCCCCACCGTCGGGGTCAACCGCAATGACCGACACCGAATCATCTGCGTCTGCGCTCCCGTTCGGGGTGGGTGTTGCCGGACCGTCGGCGCTGTCATCACCGTTTGGCGATTCAGTCAGCTCATCGAGCCCGATGGAGTCCACACGCTGGCTGTCGTCGGTGGAAAGTTCTCGGGCAACAAAAACACCGCCGACGACTGCCACCGCCACCACTGCGAACCTGCCAACGGTCTTCCCGACCGGCCATGTCACTATGGGGAAAGCCTATCCACACCGACCCGATGCGGCGTGAGCTGGCCCCCAATTAATGGGGGTTCTTTCGGCCGACCGAACTACGGTCGGAGCGGTGACCGGAGATTCTTCATCATCGACTTCGTCTGCTGCGGTCACCTCCAACATTGAGACCGGCATCGGCGCTCGTGAGCTGCTGATCCTCATCTCCTCGGTCATGGCGTTGATGGCGCTTGGGATCGATCTGATGCTCCCGGCGTTCGAGGACATTCGGGTGGCGTATGACCTTGGCGAAGGGTCGAACCGGACCGGGCAGGTCATTACCTTCTTCTTCTTCGGACTGGCGGCGGCACAACTTTTCTATGGCCCGCTTGCAGATCGCTACGGGCGCAAACCGGTGCTGTACCTTGGTATCGCCATCTCCATGGCCGGCGCGGTCGGCAGCGCACTGGCTCCTAGTTTCGAGTTGCTCCTTGCCAGCAGGTTTCTCTGGGGGGTTGGCGCTGCCGGTGCCAGGGTGGTCGCCACCGCAATCATCCGAGATTGCTTTGTTGGCGACACGATGGCCAAGGCGATGTCGCAGATCATGGCCGTGTTCATCTTGGTGCCGGTGGTGGCGCCGACAATCGGTTCCGGTCTGATAGCGATCTTCCCCTGGGAGTCGGTGTTCTGGTTCTGCGTTGTGTGGTCGGCGTTGATCGCAACGTGGAGCGTGCGGCTGCGGGAGACGCTTCGGCCCGAGCATGTCAGGCCGCTGAGCATTGCCGGCAGCTTCGGCAGTTACCGGCAGGTGGTGAAGACTCGCGTGACGATCGGCTACACCGTCGCGATGGTCTTCCTGCAGGGGATCATGACCAGCTACCTGGCGGTGAGCGAAATGATCATCGGCGACATCTTTGACCGCAGGGCCGAGTTTCCGTTCATCTTCGGTGCGATTGCCGCGATGTTCGGCATTGCGGCACTGATCAACGGTCGACTGGTTGAGCGGGTCGGGATTGAGAAGATGATGTCCTCCGCATTCGCGGTGAACCTGCCCCTGTCGGTTGTGCTGGTGATCGTGGCGGCATCCGGCGGAGATGACCCGCCGAGCATTTGGCTGTTCATGCCGGTGCTGGCCATCGTGCTTGCATCGTTCATGTTGCTCATGCCGAACCTGAATACGGCGGCGATGGTGCCGCTCGGCGAGATCGCCGGTGCCGCCTCGGCCTTCACCGGAGCGTTGCGCACCGCGGGCGGGGCTGCACTTGCAGTTCTGGCCACCCGGTGGGTGACCGACTCGGTGCTGCCGCTCGCCATTGTCGTCTTGGTGTTGTGCTGCGCCAGTGCCGCAACGGTCATGCTGGTTCGCAAGACGGACGGCCCGGCCGTGGAACCGCTACCTCGCCCGGTCGGCGGCTGAGCTACTCGCTGCTGGCCGCCTCTTTTGTTGTCACCTCGAAGGATGCGGTGTCAGAACCGGTGCCAGCGGTCCGCTTGCCGTCGCTTGCCGTGCCGGTAACCGTGACCTTGACCCGATAGGTCGTGCCGGGGGATAGGTCGAACCCGGCGAACGTTGCCGAGCCGTTGGGGAACCCTCCGTGCACCGGTCCGGCGCAGACATCCGCGCCCTGAAAGCTCCCGGCCACCGTTCCGCTGCTGGTGTCAACGACCACAAACTTCCCGGTGCCGCACACGTCGTTTGTGGTGTAGCTGAACTGGAACGACGTTGTGCCGCGGTTGTTCACCCGCGGACCGCCAACGATGCTGATCTGCTTTGGATCGTCGACAGCCTCGGTGGTGACAGTGGTTTCCTCGGTGGTGGGCGTCGTCTCTTCGGTTTCCTCGGTTGTTTCGGTTTCCTCGGTGGTTTCCGTAACTTCGGTGGTCTCGGTCACCTCTGTGGTCTCGGTCGTGGTCGAGTCCCCGTGCTGGGTGGTGGTGACTCCCGCAGTTGTATCGGTATGACCAGCGGTGGTGTCGGTGTGGCCAACGGTCGTGCCAGTCTGGCCTGCGGTGTTATCGGTGTTGCCGTTGTTGTTCTGACCGGTCGCTCCGTCGTCGGTCGGCGCTTCGCCACCGTTCTGGTTGTTCTGCGCCGTCGGGTCCACCTCGCCCGTTACCGGGTCGGTGATCGGCGATGTTTCGCCATCGGCGGTCGCATCAGCGCCGTCCGCTGTCGGGTTCTCCGGATCGAGTCCGGCGGTTGTGCCAACGTTGTCCGATGGTGCCGAGCGGACCAGCGCCAGTGCGCCTCCACCGAGCAGGAGGACCACGGCAATCGCCGCGGCGGCCAACACCAGGCCCCGTCCACCACCCTGCTTGGGTTGCTTAGACATCGCCGCCAGCTGGTGCTGTTGGAAGTTTGGTGAGCCCTGGGGGCTTGCGGTGTAGGCGTGATCGGATGAGAACGACATGTTGGTTGCGTCGACCTTGGCCTGTCCATCGCCGGAGGGGGCGGCAACGGAGCGTATCGCCTGGGACTGTGTTGCCGGGAACAGGGCCGATGCGGCATCGCCACCCCCTGCCGCGTTCGACGCCGGGGTCGCAGGTGGCGCGGATGTTGGTGTGGGAGCGGCCGGCGTTGGTGCCTGGGCAACGGGCGGTGCAGCGTTCGACGCTGCCGCTCCAGCTTCGGTGGCCTTGGCAGCCGCTGGGGCTGCAGCGGCCGGGGCGGCGGCTGCAACTTCAGCAGCGGTCGGGAGCTTGATGGGAGCGGTGCCGAGTTTCTCGGCGGCAGAAAGCCCCGCATCTCCGGCCGATCCTGCATCTTCTGCGTCACCCGTGGATGCCGAGGCGGCGGTGGCTGCGTCGGTCGGATCGGCTACGCCCGCCGCGGCGGCGAATCCGGCAGCAGAGATGGCTTGGGCGGGGACCGACGTTGTCGGATCGGTGCGGAACCAATCGTCAACCTCGGGCTCGGGTGCCTTTGCGGAGCGTCCTGCGGAAATGGCGGCGCCGAGGGCCACGGTGTGTTTCGGGTGGCGGTCGACCGCGATTGGTCGACCGAGTTCCGCTCCGCCCATTTCGGCGATGAGTGGAATGCGTGAACAGCCGCCAACCAGGAGGACGGTTGACAGCTCGTGCGGCTCCACGTTTGCGCTGCGGATCGCACGCTGCAGTGCTTCAACGGTTTGGCGTAGCAGCGGACGAATCATGGCCTCAAACTCGGCCCGGGTCAGACGGACTTCGGACTGTAGGTTTGGCAGCACGACAGGGATGGTGACTTCGGTATCGGTCGACAGGACCTCTTTGGCGTCAACGCACTCGGCCCGGAGGCGGGCCAGGGCTTGCATCGAGGCGGGGTCATCGACGTCGAGCTCGGCCAGCGAAGATTCGCAGAACCGAACGACGTGCTGGAACACGGCCTCGTCAAAGTCGATGCCACCGAGGCGTTCGATACCTTCCACCTCACCCAGGACCTGGAAGTCATCTGCGGTCTTGCGGAGGACGGCCGCATCAAAGGTGCCGCCACCAAGGTCGTAGACCGCAACGGTCTCGCCCGGCTGCATGCGTTCGGCCGCTGCGTAGTGGATGGCGGCCGCAACCGGCTCGGTAACGGTTGACACGTCACCGATCTCAGCGATGCGAACCGCCTGTTCAAGAACGTCGACCTTATAAGGTCCCCAGTTCGCCGGGTGGGTGATGGCGATTGACTGGGGTGCGACTCCCTGGCGCTCCACGACGGCATCGTGCACGAAGCGAAGCAGCTTGGCCATAAGAACGTCGACCGAATACGGGGTCTGCCCCACGACCACCGGGGTGGTGTCGCCAACCCGTCGCTTGAACTCTCGCACCACTCTGGTCGGGTCGGTGAGGCCACGCCGGGTTGCGGCCTCGCCGGTGAGTACCTCGCCGTCTTCTCGGAAATAGAGCACCGACGGCAGCACCGGTGTCCGATCGCCAAGGGTGATGATCTCGGGTCTGCCCTGTTCCAGGGTCCCGGCTGCCACATAAGTGGTGCCGAGATCGATGCCGAGATGATAAGCAGTTCGGTCCGCAGTCATGGCTGTTCCTCCTGTCGCCTTCAACCTGTATTGAGCGATGCAGACCGCCGTTGATACGCGGAGAATCGATTTGGGCATACCCAAACGCAATATGAGTATCGGGTACTCATGCGGCCCACCCGGCGGCCGGTCTTTGATGGCCACATGGAGCCGTCACCACGACGGCGGGATCAGATCGGAAGTTCCGGTCAGTTCACGAAAGGAGTCCCCAAATGTCCATGCTGCAAGAGTTTTACGTGTTCCTGGCCGACATGTTCCAGGAGGGCGAAGGTCAACTGGACAGCGCCGCTGTCGAGGGAAAACTACAAGACGGCGGCTTCGGTGACGTCACTGCATATGACGTCCGTGAAGCAGTCAACCTGATGTACGACGAGGGCGACGTGTTCGCTTCGAACCAGTCTTCGGTCCTCGAGGCATACACCGGCGGCAACCACGTCGACCAGAGCTTCAACGGTTCCGGTATCGGCATTGCCACCACCACCGGGACGGCCAGTTCCGGTTCACCATCCAACACCGCGACCTCATCTGGTGGCGGCGGTGGCGGTGCGGCCCCGGCGCCTGTGGCTCCGACCCCACCGCCCCCACCCATGGACCCGGCGGAGGGCTACTCCGAGCTTGATGCCGCGGTGCAGCAGATCGTGTACGTGAGCAACATCACGAACAACAACACGACAAACAACACCACCACCATCAATGACAACGACACCTTCGAGGACAACGACACCATCATCGATGCCTCGATCGACCAGAACATCATTGCCAATGGCGATGTCACCCAGGACTTCGACACCACCTACGCCGAAGAGGGCGCAGTTGCGGTCGGCGGAGACCTGAACGACTCCAACATCGTTGGTGGAGACAACAGCGGTGTCGCAGGCGATGTCGTTGGTTCCGCAGTCGTTGGTGACGGCAACGAGACCAACACCGCGGTCGGCTCGGACGGAAACGTCTTTGGCGACGGTGATGGCAACGTGACCGGCAACGGCAACATCGTCGGTGACGGAAACGCGACCGGCCCCGGCGCCATTGTCGGCGACGGGAACGCCACTGGAAACGGCAGCTTTGCCGGCGACGGCAATGCGGTTGGACAGGGCAACAACTCTGGCGACGGCAACGCTATTGGCGACGGCAGCACCGCCGGCGATGGCAACACCGCCGTGCAGGTCAACGGTAACAACGAGGGCAACCTCAACGTTGGTGACGGTGAAATCAACAGCATCGACGACTCCCCTGGAGCTGTCGGCGGCTTTGGTGAGGGTGACGTGACTTCGACTGCCAACTCCGGAAACACGAACAACTCTGGCAACACCAGCAACTCGGGTAACACCAGCCAGACGGACAGCTCCGTCACGACCACCACCACAACCACCACCAGCAATGTCCAGGACAACTCAGCGGACACCACGAACAACATCCAAACGACGATTGACGTCGAGGGCGATGCCGAGATCGTGGACATTGATGACAGCAACATCAACAACAGCGAGCTTGGCCTCAATGACATTGATATCGACCTCACTCCGGCCGGGGCGGAAGCTGCCGCCGACCTCATCGTTGAGTGATGATCGTTGAGTGATGGCGCTTAGCTAGATCGAGATGGGAGGGCATCGTATTTATCGGTGCCCTCCCGACTCTGTTTTGTGACGGGATGTTCGGCGAGCTTGGAGTGATGTGATGCGAGAGAAGGCTCAGGCGGTGGTACGAACCGCTATCCAGGCCGCAACGGCCTACGGTCGAGAAGACTTGGCAGCCAGACTTGAGGGCACGGGGCGAGCCCTCTCTGACCCGAACGTTCGGGTCATGGTTGTCGGCGAGTTCAAGCAGGGCAAAAGCTCGCTTGTCAATGCGATGTTGAACGCCCCGGTCTGTCCGGTTGACGACGACGTCGCAACGTCGGTCCCCACCCTGGTCCGCTACGCCGAAGAGGCGAGGGCGTCGCTGATTCGCCCCGACGATGCGGGTCTCGCGGGCCAGAACGCTGTGGAAGCGATCGACTTTCAGTCGGTCCCGGTGTACGCCTCAGAGGTGGGAAACCCCGGCAACGAACGAGGGTTGTTGGCGGTGGAGATCGGGCTTCCAAGAACGATTCTGAGCGACGGCCTCGTCGTGGTCGACACCCCTGGCGTTGGTGGCCTCGGTTCCCCCCACACCGCGGCCACCATCGCCGCACTGCCAAGCGCCGACGTTTTGCTCTTCGTTTCCGATTCCTCCCAGGAGCTCACCGAAGCGGAGTTCGAGTTTCTCAAGACAGCACAGCAAGTCTGTTCGGTCTGTGCATTCGTGATGACCAAGCACGACTTCTACCCGGACTGGCAGCAGATTCGTGAGCTGAACGCCGGACACCTCGACCGACTACCCAGCCCGATCCCCATCTTCAATGCCTCGGCGATGCTGCGACTCAAGGCGATCGAATCGAACGACAAAGAACTGAATGTTGAGTCGGGCTACCCCCACCTGATCGAGTTTGTGAAGGAGAAGGTGCGTGAGGTGACCGGCGATGTTGTCGCCTCCGCCGCCAACGATGTTCGCTCCGTCATCGCTCAGCTGGAAGCGACCTTCGAAGGCGAGCGCCAGATCTTGGAGGACCCTCACGCTGCCGCGGCGGTGATGGCGGACTTCGAGAATGCCAAGGAGCGCACCAGCGCCCTGCGAGACCAGGCGGCGCGATGGCAGGTCACCCTCAACGACGGCGTGGCGGATCTCAACTCGGACTTCGACCATCGACTCCGAGGCAGGCTGCGCCAGACCACCGTTGAAGCCGAGGCGAGCATCGAAGATCAGGAGCCTGGCAAAATCTGGGACGAATTTGAGCAGTGGCTGCGTCGCCGGGTCAGCCACGACCTGGCCCAGACCTACCTTGAGTTGGTCAACCGAACCCAGGAACTGTCGGCACTGGTCGCCGACCACTTCGAAGACGGCGAGTCACCACTTTCGGTCCACCTCGATGCGTCCGGCGCGCTGTCGACCGCAGAGGAGATCGACCCTCGGACCAGGATTGAGCCGATAAAAGTTGGCGCTGGCGGCAAAGCGATGACCGCCATGCGAGGCTCCTACGGCGGACTCCTGATGTTCGGCATGATGGCCCAGATGGCCGGCCTCGCCATGCTCAACCCGGCAACGGCTGCGGTTGGGCTGCTGATGGGACGCAAAGCGGTGAAGGACGAGCGGGAACGCCAACTCACCATGCAACGCCAGCAAGCCAAGATGACCTCACGCCAGTTCATCGATGACGCCGGGTTTGAAGTCGGCAAGGAAATGAAGGACTCGCTGCGTTCGCTACACCGACAGCTCCGCGACCACTACCAGACGAGGGCCGAAGAGATGAACCGGTCGATTGCCACCTCGATGGCGGCCGCCCAGGAAGCGATGAACACATCGAATCAGGAGCGCTCCAACCGGCTCCGGGATGTCACGGCGGAGCTTGGACGTCTCGCTGGTCTGAGTCAGGCCGTCGACGCCATCACCACTCCGGCTGGTCAGTCCGCTGAAGGGCAGTCCGCCGGTCAGTCCACCGGAGGAGCATCCAATGGCTGAGTTGACCGAACAGGTGCAGGCCCTGGTGGGTCGGGCCCGCCAACTGAGTGCAGACCCCGCGGTTGACGAGCGACTTGCCGCCGTCCAACAGCGTCTGGACGAACCGCTCCGGGTTGCAATTGCCGGCAAGGTCAAGGCCGGCAAGTCAACCCTGCTGAACGCCCTGGTTGGCGAGCAGCTGGCCCCGACCGATGCCGGCGAGTGCACAAAGATTGTCACGTGGTACCAGCACGGACATACCTACCGTGTGACTCTTGACCTGGTCGACGGCACCAAGAAGCCGGCTCGGTTCACCCGCGAGGGTGGGGCGATCGACATTGATCTTGGCGGAGTCGCCGCTGAAAACGTGGCCAGAATCGTGGTGGAGTGGCCGACGAAACGGCTGGCCGATGTCACCCTGATCGACACCCCTGGCGTGGCGTCCATCAATTCTTCGGTATCAAAGCGAGCGCTCTCGTTTCTTATACCTGACGACGATCGCCCGGTTGAGGCAGACGCCGTCCTCTACCTCATGCGCCACATGCACGCTGACGACCTGTCATTTCTCGAGAGTTTCCACGACGACGAGCTGGCCCACCCCAGCCCGGTCAACGCTATTGGGCTGCTGTCGCGGGCTGATGAGGTTGCCGTCGGTCGCCCTGATGCCATGCGGGTGGCGGAGCGCATTGCTGCTCGCTACCGAACCGACGAGCGGCTCCGGCGGCTGTGCCAAACGGTGCTACCCGTCGGCGGCCTGCTTGCGGAAACCGCGGCCACTCTGACCCAGGACGAGTTCGAGGCGCTTGAGCAGATGTCCGCCCTGGATCGGGGTCTTGTCGAGAAGCTCATGCTGTCCGCCGATCGGTTTGTTTCCGACACGCCAACCTGTTCCGTGGCACCGATGGTGCGCCGTCACCTGCTCGACCGGTTTGGGATGTTCGGCATTCGGGTCGCGCTACCGATGATTCGCCAGGGTCGGGCGACCACTGCCTCTGAGCTCGCCACCGCCCTCGACAACCGGAGTGGGGTTGTGGCGCTGCGGGAAGACCTGCTGGAACGCTTCGCCAACCGGCGTGACGTGCTGCGGGCTCGCTCTGCGATGCTGGCGGTCGACCGGACGCTCGACGGCCTGTCCGACCAGGCAGCGGCCGAACTGGAATCGGAGATAGAGCGAATCCGAGCAGGCGCACACGCCTTTGCCGAGATCCGCCTCCTCAACGACTGTCGACGTGGTCTGGTTGCGTTCCCGGGCGTGGAGAGCGACGAGATCGAGCGGCTGCTCGGCACCGCCGGATCTACGCCGTCGGCCCGGCTCGGCGTGGCATCCAACGTCGCCCCCGACGACGTGCGCGGGCGTTTGTTGGCCGAGATCGATAAGTGGCGGCGCAAAGGCGCCCACCCGCTTGTGACCCGAGAGGTGGCAGACGCCGCATCGGTGTTGGTCCGCACGTGCGAGGGCGCGCTGGCGGAAATGGAATGAGCAGACCATCGCTACGGCATTGAGAGGAGGAGGAACGATCATGGCGGACGCACGGCCAACGCCGTCGCGAGATATCGGTAGTGACCATCGGCGCGTTCCCTGTAGCGACCTGGTCGATCGTGAGACCGAACTGGAGACGCTCACCCGGTGCTTCGACAGTGCCTGTGACGGCGCTGGTACCGCGGTCATGATCTGCGGACCGGCGGGGATGGGCAAGACCAGCCTGGTGCAGGCGTTCGTGGCATCGCTCGACGAGCGGGATGATGTACCGACCGTCTTGCGTTGCGGGTGCGATGACCTCATCCGCCCTCGACCGTTCGGCCCGTTTCGAGACATGATCCGTTCAAGCGGACTCCTCTCCGACGATCTGGCCGTCGATCCAAACTCCGAAGACATCCTGGTCAACCTGACCGACATCCTCGACCGACCGAACCGGCCTGCTGTGCTTGTCGTTGAGGACGCGCAGTGGGCCGACGACGCATCGATCGATGTGATGCGGTACCTGGCGCGGCGCGTTGTGTCGCTGCACGCCATGCTCATCATCACCACCCGAGACGATGACGCAGGCGGTAGCCATCACGTCCGAAACCTCCTCACCGGTTCATCGAGCAGCGCGCCGGTACACATCGCTCTCGGCCCGCTGTCGTTGGAAGCGGTCGATCAGCTCGCGGCGGACTCCCCGCTGGAGGGTCGCTACCTGCACGAGGTCACCGGCGGCAACCCACTGCTGGTACGCCAGCTTCTTTCAGCAGACGCCGAGGACGCCACCAGGCTTGCCCGCGAAACCTTGATGAGCCGGGCCGCCGCGCTGTCGCCCGAGGGCCGGGGGGTGTTGCAAACCCTGTCGGTCATCCCGGAAGGGGCGGCGCCGACATTGGTGCGGACACTGTTCTCCGACCAGCCGAGTGCGTTGCATGAGGCGGAGGGTACCGGGCTGTTGCTGTCCACCAAGAGCCACATTCGGTTCCGCCATGAGCTCGGTCGGCTGGCGGTGGTTGAGGCAATGTCGTTCGGTGAGCGGATGGCGGCCACCGATCGAGCCCTCGATGCCCTGACCGAGACCGGTGAGGATCCAACGGTGCTGGTGCACATCGCCAGAGCGGCCGGCGACGGTCCGCTGGCCACCCGGTTCGCACTCGACGTATTTGAACAGGGCCTTGCAGCCGAAGATCACCGTGGTGCGTGGACCCTCGCCCGGATTGCGCTGGAGTGCACCGTTGAGCTCTCGACCGAACGCACCGCCTGGTTGCACACCACCGCGGCGGTGGCCGGCCGGGCCATCAATCGACACATCGAAGCCACCCACCATGGTGAACGAGCGCTGCAGCTTCTCATCAGAAGCAGTGCTGATGCCGATGTTGATTCTGCCACCGATACCGATGCTGATATCGGGACGGCAGTGGCGGATCGACTGGCGGCGGATCGGGCGCTGGCATCGGCGTGGCTTGTCATGGCGGACCTCCAGGGCGATGCCGGCGATCATCTCCGGGCACGAACCGCACTCCGCACGGCCCGGGAACTGTTGGCCGATGACACCGAGTCGATCGAATGGGTGCGCTGCAACACCCGCCTGGCCGCGGCCGCCATGCTCCGGGGCGAGCCCGACCGCGCTGCGGACATGGCCAACAAGAGCGTCGAGGCGGCGGACATCAACGGCTGGACCGCGGAACTGGTGCATGCCCTTGAGATCCGGGGCCTCGCGGCTGGCGGACCTGCGACACCCGATGGTCTGGAAGACCTTGACCGGGCCCGCGAGCTTGGGGCGATGCACGGCCCGGCGGGCCAGCACGTCTCGGTGCTGCTCAGTCTGGCTGATGGGTACCTCCGGTGCGCCAAGACCGGGGACGCCGAACAGGTTGCGGAAGAAGCGGTGCGCTGCAGCCGAGAGCACGGGCTTGAACGGCTACGGCATCGGTCGCAAGTGCAGCTGGCCCGCATCCTCGTCCATCGTGGCCGGACGACCGAGGCCGAGCAGTTGGCAACCACCCTGACCGCCGAGATGTCCGACCCCGGTGTGGTCGATGCTGGAGCGGAAGCGGTGCTGGCGCGTGTCGCGATTCGTCGGGGCGACGACGAGGCCAGAGAGATGGTCGAGCGGGCATGGTTGGCGGCGGTGGCAACCGGCGAGATAGACAAGCTCGCCTTCGCTGGAGCCAGCCGTCTTGAGCGCTCTTGGGTGGAGGGTGACGACGCCGCTCTTCGGCAGTTTGCTCGCTACCTCGCCGGTCTTGGCGAGCGACACCGGCATCATCGGCTTCGGGCCCTCGCCATTCGGGTCCTGCACCGCATCGAGGACACCGAGACAACCGATGGTCCGCAGCCGCCGCGGGCCGAACCGTTCCCCGGTTGTCCGGCGCCATTCGCAGCAGCGCTGAGCGGAGAGTATGACCGGGCGGCGGAACTGTGGGAAGCGGCAGCGGAGCCGTTTGACCAGGCCCTGGAATTGATCGAATCGACTGAGGCGTCAGCAGCGTTCCAAGGTCTACGGCTGCTCGACCGGTCCGGGGCGACGAGAACCGCAGATCTCGTCCGACACCGCATGCGGATGCGTGGTTTCCAGGGCGTCCCGAGGGGGCCCCGCAAATCTTCCGACGGCGCCGTTCCGATTCTGACCGGCCGCCAGATCGACGTACTGCGCCTTATCGCCAAGGGACACACCAACGCGGAGATCGCCGAGGAGTTGTTCGTCGCCAGGCGAACCGTTGACAACCATGTCTCGGCCATTCTGAGTCGGCTCGGAGCGAAAGGTCGGGCCGAGGCGGCGGCCGAAGCGGTGTCCCGAGGGCTGATTGACCCAATATGACGCATTGCCTGCAGGCGAGAATTAGGCTCTCGTCATGGTGCGTAGGGCGATTCTCGTAGGTGTTGTGCTGCTGTTCACGTCGATTCTGACGGGGACACCAGCGGATGCTGCCGTCGGAGAGCCGGACACCGTTGTCAGCTCGCCGCAGCGAAACGAGGCCGTGACCAGCCCGGTGACCTTTACTGGCACCACCACCGATGATGTTGCCGTCGACCGAGTCCGGGTTGCCATACGCAACCGAGACGGCAGCGGCTGGCTTCGATCCGACGGTTCGTTCGGATCGTTTGAGAGCTTTGTGGCAACGGTCGATGCGGTCGGCGCAGCGAGCTCTCCGTGGAGCATCGACTTCGACCTGCCTCCCGGTCTCTATGGCGCCAGCGTTCGCAGCATCGACGGTGACGGCGTTGTGGAGACAACACGGCCGTGGGTGCGCTTCGAGGTGGTGTCGGAGTTGAACACCGAGCCGGACTCGACCATTACTACGCCGGTGATCCAGCAAGAGTTTCAGGGACAGGCAACGTTCGCCGGTGACGCCGTTGACAACTCGGCGGTGGCCGAGGTTCGTCTTGCAATCAAGAACCGCGACACCAACATGTGGGTCCAAGACGCCGACGGTTCGTTTGGCACTGGGTTCGCACTTATCGACACGGTCCTGTCGGACCCGGATCAGCCGGAGACCGGCTGGACGTTCGCCATGGATCTTCCGTCAGGCAACTACTTCATGTCTGCTCGCGCCGTGGACAACCTGGGCGTTGTTGAGAGCGCTCGACCGGTCGCCCGCTTCTCCGTGGTCGACGGTCCCGACCCAGTAACCCCACCCTTCACCTTCCGGGCGATTGCTGACCTGCCGTACAACGCAACTCAGCTCGCTCAGCTCCTGGACCAGCTGCCGAACTTGAACGCGGACGAGCAGTTCGTGGTGCACCTCGGAGACATCAAGGCCGGAGCAGACCGGGGTTGCGAAGAGTCCTACTACCAGACCACTCACGACGCGCTGCTCACCGCGCCGGTTCCGGCGTACATCATCCCCGGCGACAACGAGTGGAACGACTGTGACGACATGGCGGCAGCCTGGGCGCTCTGGGACCAGTACTTCGGCGACTTCGAGCAGAACTACACCGATGGGCCAACGGTGATTCGCCAAACCGTTCGCTCTGAGAACTTTGCGTTCATCCAGGGTGAGGTGGCGTTCATCGGCATCAACAATGTCGGAAACCAGAAAGTCGGTCAGACCGATTGGGCGCAGCTCCATCAGGACAATGCGGCCTGGGTGGCCGAGATTCTCGGTGGGCTCGGAGCGCAGACAACCTCTGCTGTCATCTTCGGCCACGCCCACCCGAGGAGAAGCCTTGCGGAGGCCATCGCACCATACGATCAACCGGTGCTGTACCTGATGGGTGATCTGCACAACTGGGACGTGACGGTGCCCCATCCGGCGGTGGCGCCGAAATTGACCCGGGTCATCCTTGATGCGGGCATGCCCGGGTTGTCGGTCACCATGACCCATGATCCCGCCGATCCCTGGATTCTCAACCGAACGCCATAGCTGCGGGTCGGCGGTCCGGCGAATCAGGAATCGCGAGTAGCGATTCGGGAATGGGTTGCCGGTCCACTGGGTTTCACCGTTCAATGTCTGCTCTTTCCCGTCTCTCGCGCCGCGGCCCTCGTGGTCGGATTGCGGCGTGTATCGGTGGCCTCGCGCTGCTGGCAGCGGCCTGTGGCGGTGAGTCATCGGACGTGGTTGCCCTAGACGCGGACCCGGTTGAAGCTGCAGCTGATGTCGCAGCGGACGACAGTTCCGCCGATGACAGTTCGACCACCGATGATGAGGCCGCGGCAGCGCCGGAAGGTCCGTCATCGGTTCTGGTCGGTGAGTTCGACACGCTTGGCGGAGACACGATCGACCTTGCATCCCTTGACGGCCAAGACGTCGTGCTGTGGTTCTGGGCACCGTGGTGACCGTTTTGAAACGCAGAAGCCCCCACGGTCGTGGAGGTACAGGAACAATTTGGGTCCGACGTCCGAATCATCGGAGTTCCCGGACTCAGTGATCTGGAGTCGATGGAGCGGTTTGTTGCTTCGAACGGCACCGACACCATCACCCACATCCCGGACCTCACCGGTGACATCTGGGAGCAGTTCGGCGTTCGCCAACACCGGGCCTACGTCATCGTGAACGACGATGGCTCAAGCAGAACCATCGGTTACGGGTCGCTGCCAGCGGACGTTGAGGCACTAATCGCCAGCTGATTCGGGCGGAAGTACCCTACGGAGATGCGGATCGCAATTGGCGGCATCGTCCACGAGACCAACACGTATGCGGTGCAGTCGTTCGGGATGACCTCGCTCGATTCGTTCCGAGTGGCCCAAGGCGATGCGCTGCTTCGCCACGAGAACACGCGGACCTACGT
>CAZSTV010000003.1:0-11514 GCA_964609665.1 uncultured Acidimicrobiaceae bacterium | reverse complement strand
TGGCAGCGAGTACGGCCACGAGTTGGTGCCGGTGTTCCATGCGTCGGCCCAACCGTCTGGCACGATTGAGGCCGAAACCTACCGCGGAATGAAGGAAGCGCTGGTCTCGGGAATCGCCGAGTCGCTGCCCGTTGACGCGGTGGTGCTCGACACCCACGGCGCAGGCGTTGTCGACGGGCTTGATGACCTTGAAGCGGACCTCGGGGCCGCGATCCGGCTGGTGATCGGGCCGGACGTTCCGCTGCTAACCACCCTCGATTTGCACGGCAGCATCACCGAGGAGATGAACGACGTCTTCGACCTGATGCTCGGGGTGTATGACTATCCCCACGTCGACATGTTCGAACGCGGATATGAGGCCATCGAGGCCGTGCCAAGGTTGGTGTCGGGGGAGTGGCAGCCGACCACGCACGTTGAACGGCTGCCGATGCTCCTGCCAACGTCGACCACCGACGTTGCGCCCGCCAAAGACATTCGTCGACGATGTCTGGACCTGCAAGACGAGGACGGGGTGTTGCGTTGTACGTTCTTCCACGGGTTCCCGTTCACCGATATCCCCGCCACCGGGGCATCGGTGGTGGTGACCACCAACGGAGACCAGGCCTTGGCCTGCGTCACCGCACGGCGTATCGCCGGTGAGGTGTGGGAGCGACGGAACGAGTTTCTGCTCGAATCGCTCAGCCCGGAGATTGCCCTACAGCAGGCGGCAAACGTCGCCGCTCGCTCCACTGGGCCGGTGGTGGTAAACGACACCGCGGACAACTGCGGCGGCGGCTCACCTGGCGATGCCACCCACGTACTCCGAGCACTACTGGAGGCGGATCCGCCCGGCCGCAGCTGCTTCGGTTTCATCTTCGATCCAGACGTTGCCAAGCAAGCTAACGCTGCTGGAGCAGGAGCAACGATCGAGGTGTCGCTCGGCGCCAAACACGACGAGATTCACGGTGACCCGATCAAGATGACCGCGTACGTGAAGACCACCTCGGACGGTCGGTTTATCTACACCTCGCCTATGTTGGCCGGGGTGAAGGCCACTTACGGTCCGATGGCTCGGCTGCAGGCTGGCGGGCGGGACGGTATTGACATCTTGGTCGGTTCGGCCCGTTCCCAGGTCTTCGACCCGCAGGTGTTCGCACTCCACGGGATAGACGTGACCGAGTACGACCTGGTGGTGCTGAAGAGCAGTCAGCACTTCCGTGCTGGTTTCAGCGATCTTGCGGCCGAGATCATCACCGCCGACAGCCCCGGTTTGACCACCTTGCGGGTGGAGAACTTCGAACACCCACGGGCGGACGGGCCGCGCTGGCCCATCGATCCGTCGGTGGAGTGGTCGGCCAACGGCGACACCTGATTCTCGGCTGCGGGTCTGACCGGCGTCGGGCTCTAGGCTCGGACGATGGCAACGTTTGACATCGCAGCGCTCGATCCGACCGACGTATACAAGCTCATGACAGGTCTTGTCGTCCCTCGACCCATCGGGTGGATTGGTAGCGTTGATCCCGACGGCCGACCAAACCTCGCCCCGTACTCGTTCTTCCAGTGCGTTGCCACCAACCCTCCGGTCGTGCTGTTCTCCGCCGGGGTGGTCAACGGCAACGAGAAGGACAGTCTGCGCAACACCCGAACCACCGGCGAGTTCACCTGCAACATGGTCGACGCAGCGACGGCTGAGGCCATGAACGCATCCTCGGCGGAGCTGGCCCACGGCGAAAGCGAGTGCGATTTCGCCGGTCTGACCGCCGCACCGTCCACCGATGTTGCTGCACCGCGGGTTGCCGAGGCCAAAGCATCGTTTGAGTGCCGAGTGCAGCAGATCGTTGAGCTCGGCAACGCGCCGATGGAACATGCGGTGGTCTTTGGCGAGGTGGTTCGGGTGCACGTTGCCGACGACGTGGTCGACGGCACCCGGATTGACTTCACCGCATTGGACGCCGTCGGCCGCTTGGCAGGCAACGCCTATGTGACCACCCGAGATCGCTTCGACCTCACCCGACCCGGCTGACCCCAACCGGGACAGGCGATGTCGGTGCGAACGCTCGCTAGGACAGTACGTACTGGAAGTAGCCGTCGCAGTGGAGCTTCTCGGATTGTTTGAAGCCGATGTTGCAGCCGCTGTCGGGGTTCCAGCTGCCAAGTGACTGCACGGTGTCGGCCTCGGACTCGTAGCGCTTGCCGTCGACGATGATGGCGTCAACGAAGAGGTTTCGATCAACAGGGGTGGCCTGGTCGTTGACGAAGCTCACGCGTACATCGGTGACCTGCTCGTCGATGGCGTAGGTGTACTGGGTCCGGGTTGTGCTGACGTCGATGGGAATGCTGATGTCACCGTTCACCAACAGCACAGCCTGTTCGTCACCGGTCGCTCCCCACGTCATGACGGTGACCTCACTGTTGCTCGAGCCGTCGCTCATGTCCGGCACCTGGTCATCGGAGTTCTGGTCGTCGGAGTTCGGGTCATCCATGTTTGGCGAATCGCCGCCGGCAGCGATGATGAAGTGGAAGTAGCCGTCGCAGTGGAGCTTCTCGGATTGTTTGAAGCCGATGTTGCAGCCGCTGTCGGGGTTCCAACTGCCGACTGATTCCACGGTGTCGGCCTCGGACTCATAGCGTTCGCCGTCAACTTCGATCGCGTCGATGAAGAGGTTGCGATCGACCGGTCGGGACTGGTCGTTGAGGAAGTGGACCCGGACGTCGTCGATGGTTTCGTCGGTAGTGAAGGTGTACTCGGCGGGGTCGGTGGTGACGGCAAACTCGTAGGTGGTGCCGTCGTTGATGACCACGCTGGCCCGCTCGTCACCGGTGGCGCCGTAGGCGAAAACGGTGACCTCGCTGTCCTGCGACCCGTCATTGCCGTCGCCGTCGTCGTCGGAGCCGTCCTCGGAATCATCCTCACCGCCGGTGTCGGGATTGTCCGATCCGGGGTTGTCACTTGCCACATTGATGATGAAGTGGAAGTAGCCGTCGCAGTGGAGCTTCTCGGATCGTTTTAAGCCGATGTTGCAGCCGCTGTCGGGGTTCCAACTGCCGACCGACTCCACGGTGTCGGCCTCGGTTTCGTATCGCTTGCCGTTGATCGTGATGGCGTCAACCGTGAGGTTGCGGTCGACGGGGCTCGACTGGTCGTTGAGGAAGATGACGCGAACGTCGTCAACGGTTTCGTCGGTGGTGAAGGTGAATTCCTCGGTGTCGGTGCTGAGCCCAATCTCGTAGCTGGTGGTGCCGTTGATGACCACGCTGGCTTGTTCCTCGCCAGTGGACCCGTAGGCGAACACCGAGAGTTCGGTGCCTTCGTAGGGATCGACCGAGTTGCGCTGACCCGGCGTTCCGCCGTCGACGGTTGCGATTGCCCAGCTCGCCGGTTGCCCATTGTCCAAGGCCGTCGAGATCAGCTCAAGGCTTGTTCCCTCCGGCAAGTCCGAGGGCCAATCGGTGTCGCCGTAGTCGACCATGTCGGCAACGGTGCCGTCCGGGGTAACCAGCTCAACCTTCTCACCTGTCCGCTTCAGGCCACCGTTGTATTGAACCAGGACGACGTCTGGCAGATTGGGGTAGGTCTGGTCGACATCGGCAATTGAGTCGGTCAACACCACTCGCTTGCCTGGCAGAATGATGGTGCCCTGGGGCATCGCCTGCCCGTCCTTGAAGACGGCATCGATCTGCCAGCCGGACATGTCGACGGGCTTGGTGCCAGTGTTGATCAGCTCCAAGATCTCTGGAGCACCATCGACCGGGTCGGCCAGGATCTCGGAGATGACCACGTCGCTCGGGTCGCCGAGGGTTGGGACCCGGGGTTCGTTGGCAAAGGCATCCCGCCGGTCTTGCACGGCTTCGTGGAACTCGTCGATGGACGACTGGTCCGCCATGTTGAGGTCTCGGTCCCACCGCCCTTCTTCCAACGCACCAACTTCCGCTCCCATCAGTGCGATGCGAGCGTCGTGCATGTCGTGGAGTTCCTGTCGGGACAGCACGTCATCGGCCAGTGTCTTTACCCTGGCCCAGAACATGGCGAACAATTCCGGCGACTCGTAGATGGCATTCATCAAGTCATCATCCAGGCAGTCCAACGTGGTGTAGTTGAGGTCGTTGCAGCCGCGAACATCGAATCCCCAGGTGATGTCCATATCCCAGGTGACAATCGACCAGCGGTTGTCACCCTCGGCATCGAAGTGGGCGTAGAAGTTGTGGTACTTGGAGTCGTCGTGGCCGACGATGGCTATCGCCGCGGCGTAGTTGATGAGCGCCGGAACATCGAAGGTGTCGAAGAGAAATGCGGTGCGGGCTGACCGGGACTGCTGGTCGATTCCGGTGGCAACCGTGTTGGTATGGGTTGGGTCGTCTCCGTCAGGAACCTTGCGGTCAAAGCCGTTTTGGCTTTGGAAACCACCAAGGTCTGCCTTGTAGAACTCACCGGTGTCGTATCCGGTCTCTGAGCGCCACGTTCCGTCGAGCTTCTCCTGGAACCGGTACGCACCGAAGAAGTCGCCGTTCTGCTGTAGCCGCACGCCAAACGAGTGAACGTGGGGGAAGCCGGCCTGCTCAAAGAACCACCAGCTCGTTTCGGCCCGACCGAAGAGGTCGTCACCGTACTCCGCCTGCATGGCGAATTCGTCCACCGGGTAGGCGAGGAGCCCTGGGGCCACAAAGTCGTGGCCGCTCGGCATATCAAAGTTGAAGCTCTGCTTCGGACTGTTACGGCGGGCGTAGTTGCCGCCGCGAATCTCGGTGGCAACGTTGTCGTACACAACACCGTCGTAGGCAAGCACGGAGCGAACCGAAATGTCCCGGTTGAGCGTGTCCTCGATCATCGTCTGGTAGTCCGCATTGTCGATGAACCACTGGAAGATTGGCGCACCACCGGTGGTCACCGTGGGGTCGCCGACGACGACGCCAAAGTAGTCAATGCTGTCGGTTGCAGCCGGGGAGGAGATGCCTTCGGCCGTATCGACCCGGTAGCGGATGAGGGTGCCCGCAGGTTGAGCACCGATAACCGCGAAGTAGGAGTTGTCTCCGTTGTCGGCCATCGGAACCGTGACCGGCGCTTCGAAGTCGATTCGGAAGGTGAGGGTCACGTCCGTCGCGTTCTCGAGCACGGTGGCAATGGTGATGGCATCGGTGGCGGAGGGCGTCGGCGGGGTCACGAATATCTCGCCGAACGCAAACGGTGGCAGGACAGGGGTGGAGTTGGCCGCTCCGGGGGTTGGTGCGCCGTCCGATGCCTGCCAATTTGTGGGATCGTCGTTGTCGGCCAGAGGGTCCTTTAGCTCAAGTGACGGGCCGTTGCCGTCCGGCTCGGAGGGCCAGGACCCGCCGTCCAGGTAGTCGACCGAGTCGATGATGACACCGTCGAGCAGCAACTCGATGTTTTCGCCGCCGTTGCTGAGCTTGCCGTCATAGGTAGTCGCAGGGGCGACGCCGTAGGTTGCTTCGGTGGTGTTCTCGGTTGGTGCCAAGACGAGGTAGCCACCTGGCGGGATACGAAGTCCGTCGAGGAGCGCGGAGGTGATTCCGTTGGCAAGCTCCATTCCGGTGAGGTCAGCCTCGACATCACTCGGGTTGTGAAGCTCCAGGAACTCCCCGGGGCCGGAGTCATCACCTTCGGGGTGGTAGTGAATCTCGTTGATCACCACACGGTTGTTCGAATTCGCTCCGGCGCTCGTCCCTCCGAGCAAAGAAGCGGTCACGGCAAGGCCAAGCAGCACCCTCAAGGTGACGTTCACGGTTTCAAACTCCCTCAGTTGTCGACACGTGGAAGTCCAGTCGGCCCGGGCCCGGGGTAGATGAGTTTCTTATGGCACTCGTGCCGGTGTCAGTAAAGCTGCGAAGCTGAACCGTCGATGTAACGGGAATGGCTGGGCGCCCCGACCACCCTGACGAGGGCACCTCCGATCCATCGTGGCTTCGCCTCACCTTCTTAGTGCTGCTACTTGGCCTGGTGGCCACCGCCGTCGCGGTCCGGGTCGTTAACGGCCGGGCTCAGTCGGCCAGTCAACAGGACGTATCGGTACAGGCGGACATCGTGGCCGACACCCTGGTGGTCGGTCTCGAACAGGCCGCGGCAAACGTTGACATCATGGTGGAGATCGCCTCGGCAACATGGCAGAGCTCGGACCAGTACGGCGAGCTCTTTGACGCTGTCACGACCGACCTTCCCGGCGACTCGGCGGCACAGACGGTCTTGGCGATTCCGCCGGCCAGACTCGACGCGTTCATGGCAGCGGAACGCATGATCAACCCGGATCTCGAAGTCAGCCGTCTCAATCCGTCGCCGCCCGAGATCGGCCACGTGGTCGTCGTCCGCGGAACCGACCTCGGCGCGCCGTCCAGCATGGCGGACCTGTCAACATTCCCGGGGGTTGTTCCGATGTTCAGCAGCGTCGACATCGGCGAGGTCAGGACCTTCGGCGTTGACTTCCGCCAGCCGACTTCGGCCCAGGTTGATGGACAGCTCCAACGTTTCATCTCCCACGAGGTGATCGGCCCGGACGGCAGCAGCTATCGAGCATGGACGATTGTCCAAGTGGATGTGCAGACACTGGTATCGGAGATCATCGGACTGTCGCCGAGCGAGTACGGACTGCAGGTGCAGGCCACCGTCAACAACGGGTTGGCCGACTGGGGGCTTGGCGAGCAAGACACCGATACTGCAGCCACGGCCATGCGCTCACTCGATGTCCTGGATTTCGAGGTGGTGCTTGCCACCGACTCTCGCCGGTTCGGACCACCGATCGGCACCGTGATTGCAGTTGGCGTTGCGCTTACGGTGCTCGGCACGCTGATTGTGGCCGGCGCCAAGCTGGTACAGGCTGCGCAGCGACGGGCCAGTCGCAGCGAACAGGTTGCACGTAAAGACGGGCTGACGGGCTTGCCGAATCGCCGGTGGTTGCTGGAACACCTTGAACACACCGGAGATCCGGTCGCCCTGCTGTTCTGCGATCTCGACCGGTTCAAAGTGGTAAACGACAGTGCGGGCCATGCTGTCGGTGACCGTTTACTCTGCCTTGTTGCGGACCGGATGACCGCGGCACTGCAAGGCCGTCATGCCGTCGCCCGCTTCGGTGGCGACGAGTTTCTGGTGGTCTGCAACGTGGCCGATGGCGAATCGCCGGAACAGGTCGGGGCGGAAGTGGCGCGCAATCTTGTGGCCGTGATGGCCGAACCGTTTGACCTTGGCGACACCGACTTCTCAACGACGCTCTCGGTCGGGATTGCCTTCAGCGATGCCGAAAACCGCCTTGGAAGCGAGGAGCTGATCCGCAGTGCCGACGTTGCCCTTTCACACTGCAAGCAAGGGGGTCGTAACGGCTACGTGGTGTACGACCGCGCTCTCCAGGAGGCCGACCGAGACCGACTGAAGCTGGAACAGGAGCTGCGTTCCGCTCTCGATGGCGGCGAACTGCTGGTGTTCTACCAACCGATCCTCGATGAGCAGCGACGGTTGGTCTCCTACGAGGCCCTGGTCCGCTGGGAGCGAAACGGGCAACTGGTGTCGCCGGCGGAGTTCCTGCCGGTCGTTGCCGACCTGGGACGGATGCCGGACCTCGGGCGCATCGTCCTCGGCTTTGCGGTACCCCAACTTGCGGCGTGGCGGTCCGACGGTGAACACCCGCCGGAGCTGACAATGCATGTCAACGTCGACCCGAGCCAACTGGGCGACACGTCCTTCCCCACCGAACTGCAGGTCCTGCTCGACAAGCACGGTGTCAGCCCGGACGGCCTGGTCCTCGAACTGGTCGAGCACGAGTGGATCGAGGCGGTTGAACGCACCGGTAGCGTGCTCGCCCGGATCAGTCGTTCCGGCATTCGCCTCGCCATCGACGACTTTGGCAGCGGCTATTCCTCGCTCGGTCGCCTGCTCGACATCGACGGTCTGGCGGAGCTGAAGCTCGATCGTTCCATCGTGGCTCGCATCAACGAACCGTCCAGCCGGTCGTTGATTGCCGGGTTCACCACCATGGCGTCGTCGATCGGAATTGACCTGATCGCCGAAGGGGTTGAGACCGAGGGCGAGTTCGAGCAGCTGTGCCAGATCGGGATCACCCGGTTCCAGGGTTTCCTGTTTGCACGACCCTTGCCACCGACACAGATTGTCCCGGACCGCCGCCGAGAAGAACCTCGGCAACGGATGGCATCGGAGCTAGATATGAGCGGGGCCGGTCGCTCGGGGTAGTGCGGTCAGTTCTCCGGTCGGGGATGGACCTTCAGGGACAGGAACTGAATCGGAAGTTTGATGAGTCGCGTGGGGCCGTGGGCGACCTCACCGTGTAGCTGCATGGTGTCACCCCGCTCCAGTACGTAGTGCTTCGAGCCGTACCCGTACTCCATCACGCCGTCGACCATGTAGATGAACTCAACCCCTGCATGCTGGAACAGTGGGAACACTTCGTCGGGTCTGGTGATGGTGACCAGCACCGGCTCGATCTCTCTCAGCGGCCCTCGCAGCGCTCCCAGATCCTGGTAGCTGCGGCCGGGACCGTCACCCTTGTGGGTGATGTTCAGGCCCTCGCCCGCCTTGACGACGATGGCATCCTGCTCTTCGTCAAGACCTCGGAAGAATGCGGTCAGCGGCACGCCGACCGCATTGGCGAGGGCGGTCAGAGATCCCAGGCTGGGCGAGGTCTGGCCGTTCTCAATTTTGCTGAGCATGCCGAGAGAGAGACCGGCGTCCTCGGCGAGGCGCTCCATCGTCAGCCCGAGATCGAGCCGAAGCTCGCGCACACGTTCGCTGATCACCCGACAGACTTCGTCGGTGGTGAGTGCTCCGCTGGGGTCGTGCTGTTCGGTCATGCGCATGGCCCTCGGTGGCGCCGGAGTCGGACGCCTGGAAGAAGTCGGTAAGAGTGTATTTAGAAAAGGGTTAGGTACTGGCGGACCTCGTCCTGGGTCACCTGATGGTGGTGAGCCATGAACTCGTCACGCTTGGTCTGTGCGTAGTAGTCGCGGTACGGACCGTCTGCGGTTTGCCCGAGTCCCCGGGCCAGTACGTCGTTCTGGGCCAGATTCTCCGCCGCGTGGAGCAGCGTTGGTGGCAACGTTGCGATGCCTCTGGCCGCCACCTCTTGGGCTGAGAGCGTGAACAGGTTTGCGGTGTTCGGCTCTCCGGGGTCCATGGCGTTGTCGACGCCGTCCATGCCGCACGCCAGCAGCGATGCGAAGAGCAGGTACGGGTTTGCCGCACCGTCCGGCAACCGAACTTCCAGTCGGTCCGGTTCAGGCACCCGAATCATCTGGGTGCGGTTGTTTCCACCGAACGCTGCGTACGCCGGGGCCCAGGTGGCCCCCGAAGTCGGCGCGCCGACACCCATCCGCTTGTAGCTGTTGACGATGGGGCAGGCCACGGCGACAAGCGCGGGCGCATGGGCGATCAGACCAGCGGCGAACTGGTATGCCATGTCGCTCAACCCGAGGCCCTTCGGGTCGTTCTTGTCGGCCGCGTCGCCGTCGGAGGAACCGCGTCCGAACAGCGGTTGGTCGTCGGACGACCACAGGCTGACGTGAGCATGGAGCCCGTTGCCGGTCTTGTCGCTGAACGGCTTTGGCATGAAGGTGGCGTACCGGCCGTCGCGCTGGGCCATCGTGTGGATCATCAGCCGGAACAGAATCAGTCGGTCTGCGGTGGTCATGGCGTCCGCGTACTGCCAGTTCTGTTCGTATTGACCGTTGGCGTCCTCGTGATCGTTGGCGTAGTTGCCCCACCCCATGGCGTTCATGTTCTTTGACACTTCGGTCAGGTGGGGGAGCATCCTGGTCAGCGACCGCGCGTCATAGCAGGGCAGAGCATCGATGTCGCGCTCGTCTGCAACGCTGATCGTCCCGTCCTCGGCCCGGTTCACCAGTGAGTATTCGGCCTCGACGCCGGTCTTGAGGACAAGGTTGCGCTCCGCCAATTGATCGAGCGCTCGACGCAGAATCACCCGTGGCGCGTATGGCCACAGCTCACCGTCAACGGTCGGGTCGCACTGCATTGCCGCAACGTTTGGCTGCCACGGCAGCTGGGTGTAGGACGCCGGGTCGGGGATGGCCAAAATGTCGGGACTCGACGGGTCCTGGCCCATCGGGCCTGCGGCAAATCCGGCGAAGCCTGCACCGTCGCTCATCAATCCTTCAAGAGCCGAGACCGGAACCAGCTTGGCGCACGGTTTGCCGTGCATCTCAACGAACATCGCGTAGATGAATTCCACGCCATCTTCGTTCACCCGCCTTGCTACCTGGTCGAATGCTCCCTGGCTGAATGTCGCCGAGTCCGCTTCCATGATTCCTCGTTTTCGTGATCTGTGATTTCGTCGTGGGTTTCCGCCGTGGAACAGCGCTGAGCGTAACTTCACTCTAGGTGAAGGGACTTCACTACTGCAATGAGTTCCGGTAGGATTCGGGCATGTGTGGCATTGTCGGGATCTTCTGTAAGACAGAGACGTACCGCGCCGAGCTTGGGCGTCTCACCGCAGTCATGCTGCACGAGATGCGAGAGCGAGGTCCCGACAGCGCCGGATTTGCGGTGTATGACCAGGGTCGGCCCGACCATGTGCGCATCACCGTGCTGGCCGAAGGGGTGACGCCGGACTGGGCGGCAACGGCGAATGAGCTGGAGACGGTGCTTGGCGCCGAGGTCACCATGCGGTCGATCCTGGACCACGCCGTGTTCGAGACCACCGGGGATGGAGCGTCGGCCCGGCAGTGGCTCATCGACAACAAACCAGACCTGGACGTGCTGAGCTACGGCGACCAGATTGAGCTCTACAAATCGGTCGGCGACCCCGACCTGGTGGCCGAGCGTTATGACCTGGCCGGTCGTTCCGGCACCCACGCCATTGCCCACACCCGCATGGCCACCGAGTCGGCGGTGACCACCAACGGCTCTCACCCGTTCGTCACCGGCGCCGACACCTGCATCGTGCACAACGGCTCGCTGTCCAACCACAACCAGCTCCGCCGTCAGCTCGAACAGGCCGGAGGGTCGTTTCAAACCGAGAACGACAGCGAGGTTGCGGCGGGCTACCTCAGTTGGCGACTGGCCGAGGGCGACACCATCGACCAAGCCCTCACCACGGCCCTCGATGATCTCGACGGCTTCTACACCTTCGCCATCGGTGTTCGCGACGGTTTCGCCATCCTGCGAGATCCGATCGCCTGTAAGCCGGCGGTCGTTGCCGAGACCGATGACTGGGTGGCCATGTCATCTGAGTACCGGGCCATCGCCCAACTGCCCGATGTGGAGCACGCAACCGTGTTCGAACCGGACCCCGCAACCGTCTACAGCTGGAGCCTGGCATGAGCACCGACACACCGCTGGAAACCAACGCTGTTCCTAACAGCGCCGGGCCCAACACCGGACCGCCTACAGTGGTCGACCTTTCGGTCACCACCTTGCGGGAACTGAACCAGCGGTTGCACGACGCCAGCTCCGGATCGTTTCGAGTCATCAACCCGCAGGGCGCACACGCCGTGGCAAGCGGCATCACCTCGGACATCTCGGTGGAGGTGGACGGCTCGCTCGGCTACTACGCCGCGGGCATGCAC
>CAZSTV010000002.1:40912-86923 GCA_964609665.1 uncultured Acidimicrobiaceae bacterium | reverse complement strand
TCAAGCACATGGACTCCGTGCTGCGCGGCGAGATCGTTGATTGAGCGGCAGCAGTTGAGGTCGTTCGTGCTCAGCTCAATCCATGTCGCGCCGTGTTTCATCGCCGGAATGATCTGCTCGCCAACCGCCCGCACCTGTGGGGGACCCGGCAACGAGGTGAGCACGACGTCGACCTCGGCAACGGCGGTCAGAGCATCGACGGCTGCGGTCGCACCAAGCGCAACCAACGGGTCGATCTTGGCCGGGTCGAGGTCGGTCAGCGTGACGTCAAAGCCGGCGGTGAGTAGGTTCCTCGCCATTGGCCCACCCATGTTTCCGAGGCCGATGAAGGCAAGTCGAATGTCGGGCACGCTCAATCGACCAGTCCGTCGACAAGAACGCGCTCGCGAGTGTTGTGGAACTCCGTTGCACGTCCGTAGATCGAGGCGGAGTGGTACGACCGGTTCATTCGGTACGGGTCGAACACGTAGGTTGGCAGCCCGTTGTAGCGCGTTTGGGAACCAACGACGGGCGTGACCCGGTGCAGCGAATATCGGCCGGCGAACAGTTGCAGGTCGCCCGGAATCAGATCGAGCCTACGAATGCCTTCGGTTCCGCCGGCCAGAACATGGGCGACGTGTTCGAAGTTCTCGGCGTTGGGACGACGGATGTTCGGCACGTACTCAAATACGCCACCGCTGTCGGCCTTCTGGACCAGCATGCTTACGGTGAACTCGTTGCCGTCAAAGTGCCATGGCAATCCCTGGCCCGGCGCCTGCACCCCGTACGGGTTGCGGCCAAGTGGGTCGGCCCACCGATAGATCGGTCGGTCGACGCCAAGACACTCCCAAATGAAATGGATGACGACGTCGGAGTCGTAGATCTGGCGCAGCGGCGATGCAGGTGGCAGCAGATCAGAGTTGATGAAGCCGCTTTCGCGACGTTGAAACGTCCGCTTCGGGTGCCTTAGAGGGAGCGACTCGTCGTCCGGCGAAAAGTACGGGTTGTGGTCCTGCTCTGACCAGTACACCTTGTCGTGGAGCGCATTGGCCTCGCTGCGCATCTCCTCGACTGCCTCAGGGCGGATGAAGCGGGGAATGCGGAAGCACCCCTTGAACGCCATCTGCTCGCGCGTCTCTCCGACAAGTTCTCGACGGGTCGCGCTGGTGAGGTCGTGCACTGGGTACTGATCGAGATCGATGAAGCGATTGAGATCGATCTCGGTCGCAGCGAATGCCGTTGTCATTTCTTCCTCGACAAAGAGCCGGGCGCCTCGAGTGGGCACCATCGATGGACATTGAATCCGAAGACTGGACGATTGTCCAGTGTTCCGTTAAAACACATCAATGGGATCTACCGATGAGCTGACCGAGACGCAGGAGGCGATCCTCGACGCGACCATGTCATGCATCGTGCGTGACGGGCTCGATGGCACCAGCTTGCGCGATGTCGCTCGGGAGGCAGATGTCTCGCTCGGCCTGCTGAGCTACCACTTTGACGACAGGCGCGCCCTGATCGTTGCGGCCTTCGGACTTGCCACCGATCGACTGCTCGCTGCGAGCGTCGAGTCGCTCGACGGCGTTGAAGGGGCGACGGAGCGGGTGCAAGCGTTTGTGCGTGGCTCGTTCCAGAGGGAGTTTCTTGAGAGCGACTATCTGGCGCTGCGAGTAGCGCTCTGGGCGATCTCACGTACCGACGACCAGATCGAAGCCGTCGAGCGCCGCAACAACAGCCGGTACCTCGAAACCTTGGCAACACTTATCTGCGAGGCGCTTCCTGACATCGACACCCCCACCGCCCGCCGCCGAGCCATCGATGTCACCGCGCTGCAGAACGGACTGTGGTTGAACTGGGCGCGCTATGCCGACGAAGTCGACCTTGACCGCGGACTTGATCTGTGCGACCACATCGCGCTGGCACCGGTCCAGACCTGACCCATGCAGATTTCACTGGAGGGGAAGCGGGCCTTCATTACCGCTGGCGGCGCAGGCATCGGGCGGGCGACGGCCCTTGCAATGCACGAGGCTGGCGCAACTGTGTTCACTTGCGACATCGATTCGGGAGGTCTGGCGACGCTGCCAAGCGACATCAGCAGCTGGACCGCCGATGTCACCCGGTCCACTGAGCTGGATGACATCTTCGATGAAATCCTGCCAGAAGGTCTTGACCTGATGGTCAACAACGCCGGCATCGCTGGACCGACGAAACTGGTTGAAGACGTCACCGATGATGAATGGCGGATGACCATGGCGGCCTGCGTCGATAGTCAGTTTTTCTGTGCCCGGCGGGTCGTCCCGGTGTTCAAGGCGCAACGCTCTGGAGCGATGATCAACCTGATCTCGGGGGCGGGCATCCTTGGGTACCCCACACGAACCCCCTATGCCGCTGCGAAGTGGGCGGTCACCGGGCTGACCAAGACGCTTGCCATGGAACTCGGCCCGGACAATATCCGGGTCAACGGCGTGGTGCCAGGCAACGTCAACGGTGACCGAATGGACCGCGTGGTGGCGGCCCACGCCCTTGCCGAGGAGCTTGACCCCGAGGACGTCCGGCGTGCGTATGCGGTCGGCACGTCGATGCAGTGTTTTGTGGAGCCCGAGGAGATCGCGGACCTCATCGTGTTCCTCGGCAGCGACCACGGCCGCCACATCTCCGGACAGATCATTGCCGTCGACGGCAACACCGAAACGCTCTACCCCCGGACATGACAACAGGCGCCCGCAACGGCTGCACCGAACCTTCACATCGTGACGGCAATTGATCACACCGGCGGTCCGTACGGTGCTGTCATGAGCATTTTCAGGTGGGGTTGGGACAGTCCGAGGTTGGCGCCGATTGTTGGTGCGGTCGGGGCGGCGCTGCTGCTGACGGCCTGCGTCGGGCCGCCGCCAGAGCCCACGCCTGAAACGCTGAGGGTTGTTGACGTCGCCGGCTCACCGGCCAGGACGAACCTAGCGGTGTACTACGTCGGCAGCGGGGGAGGAGCGGCGGGCTACACCTACTCCGACGTCTGGGTCGGCCCGATCGCTGACTGGTCCGGAGACAGTGGAAACCCATCTCCTCGGCTACTGCCACCGAACAGCAGGAACCTATGTGAGGCGATGTTTGAGTGGCTGGCCGAGGATGAGCTCCACATCACCTATGCCCTCGCAGACGTCCACGACGTGTATGTCGTTGATGAGCTTGCCGAGATCAACGGCGTTGCGGTGACCTATGAAGAAGGCCAGGTCGGCAGCTGTGAGATGTAGGTCCGAGTCCGCCTAGCTTCGGGGCCGCTCGTGCGTCGGGTCGTAGACGCCGTGTTCATGGCGCTCGGCCGGGCACGATGTTCCAAACACGTCGATTGAAAAGCCGGACGTCGTGGAAGCGAACCGACCTTCGACGTACCCAAGACAGACGCGAGCGTTCGTGCGGAAACCCTCCGATGCCGATGTGACAAACCCCGCCAGCTCGCCATCGACAAAGATGGATGCCGACGGGGGAGGGTCACAGGCGGCACCGTCGACCTCGGAGGTGTCGACGGTCCACACGCCATAGGACCACCCCGGTGGCGCGGCGGCCATCTTGCGAACCGCTTCGTGGCCGATGAACTCGGTTTTTTCGAGGTCGATGAAGCGCTCGATGCCAACGTCGTAGGGGGTGTACTCAACCCCGAATTCGCTGCCCCACCCGTGGTAGCCCTTTTCGACGCGCATGGCGTTGAGGGCGTAGGATCCAAAGTCGCGCAAGCCGAGATCGGCTCCAGCCTCATGCAACGCCTCGTAGACATGCACAAGGTCCCCGTCATCGAGATGCAGCTCCCAGCCGAGCTCGCCGACGAAACTCACCCGAAGCGCGGTGACTGGTCGGCCGGCAACCTCTAGCTCTCGCAGTGACATCCACGGGGCCGCCTCCTTCGACGCGTCGGACTCGGTGAGCCGCGAGAGCAGCTCGCGAGACAGCGGGCCCATGACCATAAGCGTGGACGTGTGATCGGTTCCGTGACGGAGCGTCACGCTTGCGTCGTCCGGCAGATGACGTTCCAGCCAGTCGTAGTCGCGTTCACGGGCCGCTGTTGGCCCGAGCAGCAGGAAGTGGTCGTCGCTGATTCGACCGATGGTGGCTTCGCTCCAAATGGTGCCGTTGGGGCGGAGCATGTAGGACAGCCGAACCCGACCGACCGCCGGCAGCTTCCCGCAGAACATGCGGCTGAGATAGTCAGCAGCCCCTGCTCCGCTTACCTCGAACCGGGTGAAGCCGCAGTGATCCATCACGCCGACGCCATCGCGAACGGCGAGGCATTCGTCGCGCACCGCATCATGCCACTGTTCATCTCGGTAGCTGAGCGAGTGGTGATCGTACGGCTCGGCGCCAAACCAGAAGGCCCGCTCCCAACCTGCAATCTGGCCGAAACGGGCTCCCTTGGCCGCCAGCGTTTCGTACAGCGGGCTTTGGTTGACCGGCCTGCTCGACTCCCACATGCGATGGGGGAATGGCTCGGCGTATTGGTGCTCGTACAGCTCACGAACCCGGGCGTTCGCATAGGTGTTGCGGCCGGTTCCCGCCATGGCCCAATCACCGAAGCGTCGCGGATCCCACGGCCACACGTCCCACTCGGTGTCACCTTCGGTGATGAGTTCGGTGAGCACCTTGCCGATCGCCGCGGCATGGGTGATCCCGATCTGCACGCCAACCGCCTGATAGAAGTTCCGCGCGCCGGGAGCCGGGCCGACGAGCGGGTTGGCATCAGGTGAATAGGTGATGGGTCCGTTGACGAACTCGGCAATGCCAACCTCGCCAAGCAGGGGCACGTGGGCCATCGCCTGCTCTGCCACCTCGGCAATGTCGTCGGTGGAATCGGCGAACAGCGACGAGTCGAACACCTCTGGCGGGCCGTCTTCCCATACCGTTCGGCCAGCGTGGCCGTAGTTTCCAAAGAGCAAGCGGTCCTGCTCCTGGCGCAGGTAGAACATCAGCTCGGGATCACGGACGAGCGGAAACATGTCGGCCCGCTGCTGGAGTTCGGGAACGCTGCCGGTGACCAGATACTGATGCTCCAAGACCGCCAGTGGCGCGGCGATGCCGGCCATCTCGCTGATCTGGGCGCCGTAGAAACCGGCGGCGTTGATCACGATGTCGGCGTCGATCTTGTAAGGACCGTCGGCGCCGACAACATCCAGTTGCCAGCGCGTGCCGAGGTCACGGACCCCGACCACCTGTGTTTGGCGCCGCACCGAAGCCCCAGCGGAGCGGGCCCGTCGAGCGAAACCCTGGGTCAACCCACTGGGGTCTATGTCGCCTTCGTAGGGGTCGAGCAGCCCGGCGATGACCGACCCGTCGTTCTGCCAAAACGGATGCATTGCCTCCATCTCGGCGTTCGATATGAGTTGGAGGTCGAATCCGAGGCCGCGGGACATCCCGAGCAGATGGTGGAAGTGGTCGATGCGGCTTGGCGTGTGAGCCGGCCAGAACGCCTGGGTGTGCCGATAGGTGATCGGATATTCCGGATCTTCAGCGAGCTCGGAATAGAGCTTCCATGCGTAGTTCCCCGCACGTTGCCCGAGCCAACTGTTGGAGAACGTCGGGACGTTGCCCGCTGCATGCCATGTCGAACCAGCGGTGAGTTCATGCTTCTCGATGAGCACCGTGTCGGTGCGGCCCGCCTGGGCGAGATGCCAAAGGATTGCCGCGCCAACCGCACCACCACCGATGATGGCGACCTCGAACGCCGTTTCATTGGAGGTCATGTTCGGCCCTCCAGTTTGATGTCGAATGCGGACCGGACGGCCCTTTCGACCTCAATGCTGAGGTGGTCGGGGCGACCTGCGGCGAGGATCTCAGACACTCGGGCACTGGCGCGGTGCACAACGCTTGGTTCGCCGGCATCAACCCATTCGGTCACCGATGCCCGGTCGCCGATCTCGGGGTAGACGTATTCGCTACGCATCAGTTCGAGCGTCTGCTGGTGCCCCAGGTAGTGGCCATCGCCGGTGACGACCGCTTCGGTAATGCCAAGGTCGAGAAACTCCGGCCGCACTTCGACACCGCGTACCGAGCGCAGGATTGCGCCACTCATGTCGTTGTCGATCACGAGGCTCTCGGCGCTGGCCACCATGAGCGACCCGAGCATGCCAACCGAGAGCTGCACCATGTCGGCCCCGGCGTGGGCGGCGAGCGCCACCGTGTACCCCTTTTCGTAGCCCGCCTGATTGTCGGGAACCTTCGAGTCGGTGATTCCGGCCGACACCGCATGCGGGATGTCGAGCGAACGTAGGAGCTGTGCGGCAGCCGCGCTGGCGATGGCTGCCTCGCCGCTGCCCCCGGTCATGGCGCCGCTTCGAAGGTCGGAGACGAACGGCATAAACGCGTGGATGCAGGGGTGTCCTGGCTTGATCGAGTCGGCCAACACCACTCCGGCCAGAATTTCGGCAAGACCCTGGGCCAGCGAACCGGCCAACGACGCCGGGCTGGTCGCCCCGGCCTGGCCGGCCGAGCACGTCTGGATGATCATGCCCCGCTCTATGGCCCGAGCCATGATCTCGCAGCCCTCTGGCGCAAACCGGAGCGGCGGCACGACGTGAACAACGACGGCCATGCAGAACGGTTGTCGTGCGAAGCCACCGTCGGTCCCGAGCGTCATGTCGAACAGGTCGATGACAGGGTCGACCGTTTCGGCCGAGGTGAAACTCAGGCCGGTCGGTTTCGATGTTGCGGCGACCAGCGCAAACGCCGTATTGATGTCGAGCGAATACCCGGGATCCAGATCACGGGCGATGACGGGACGCAGGCCGTAGTGAATGTTGGGGGATTCATCCAGGACGCGCATCATCGTCCAGAGGTCTTCGAGCGAGGAGTCTCGGTATTCGCCCCGGTCGAGGTCAAGCATCTGTACCGCCGCTCCACCGGTGCCGATGTGCACCCCGGAGCCGCCAACGTCGATCCCGTTGTCCTCGCTGAATCCCGGTAGCGATACCACCGACGGCTGACGAGCGAGAGCCTCTTCCACGAGCTGTCGGGGGAAGAGCAACCGGCCGTCGTCGCGGCGACGAGCACCGAGATCGATGAGGCGTTCGGCGAACGGCGCCGGTGTGTCGGCCATGCCGATCTTGGCCAGCAGATCGAACGCGTTGTCGACGATGGCCTGCAGGTCCGACGCTGAAAGGGGGAGGAGGCCACCCCCGGCTGGCGGCGGCGTGATCTGGGGGGAGGTTGATGGTGGCGCTGCGCTGCGACCTCGCCTGGCCACTATGAAAAAGTCCGCCCGGTAGAGGTGCGAGCAGCCGCTGCGGTTGCCTTCATGCACTCACTTTAGGGTGGCGCGGGGTCTTCGAAGCCCGACGTCGTTCGCTCGGAAGAATTGGTCGGGAATACGGCGGTCTCGACGGTAGTTAGGTATGGTTAACAGCAGCTAGTAAGGATGAATACCTAAGTGAACCTAACCAAAGACAGTGCACAATCGGTTTCCGACCACCAGCAAGACCTTCGACCACGATTCGGCATCGGCCACATGGCCATCACCGCCGTCGACGTCGATGGCCTGACCGACTTCTACACCGCTATTGGCATGCGCCTCGTGGTGAAGATGGGTCGGGCATCAATTCTTGAACTTCGTGGCGGTACCCACCTCATTATCCAGTCAGGAGAAGCAGGAGCGGCCCACCTTGACCTCATCGTCGATGACATCGACGACACCCGAGCGGTGCTCCAGGCCGCAGGCACCGCCCCGACCGCCATCCAGCGCGGCAACCCACATGATCGGTTCAACGTGGCCGATCCAGAGGGCAACATGCTGGCCATCAATTCGAACCACGCCACCGGCGTGGTCTAGCGAGGAGTCTCTATGTACGCAGAAGTCCATCACACCGAACAACTCAGCCAGGACCTCCTACGGGTGGTCCTGGCTGGCGGCACCCTCGACCAGTTCGAGATGTCCGACGCCACCGATGCCTATATAAATGCGCGGTTCGTTCCAGCGGGGTCACCCGTTGCCGTTCCGTTCAGCGCCGAGGACCTGGAGGGAATCCCTGCCGAGTTCCGACCCCGCCCACGGCGGTTCACCATTCGAGACTGGGACCCGGACCAGCAACTGCTTTCCATTGACTTCGTCGTCCACGGTGACGCCGGGTACGCGGGAAGCTGGGCCCAGCGAGCAACGCCAGGCGACCGGCTGCAATTCGACGGGCCGGGCGGTTCGTATCGGCCGTCGCCGGAGGTGGACTGGCACCTCCTCGTCGGCGACGAAAGTGCTCTCGGCGCCATCGGTGCCAGCCTGCAAAGCCTCGAACCGGACGCTAAGGCTCTCGTCTTCGCGGTGGTGGAACGGCGAGGCGCCGAAATTGCGCTTCCATCACGGCCCAGCGTCGAGATCCAGTGGCTCTATCGCGAAGACAGCTTGGCCGCCGCCGCAATGGGCGAAGACGACACGGCTGATGAGACGTGGATCGCCGCCGCCATCGCCAACGCTGCGTTTCCCGAAGGCACCTTCGATGTCTTTGTTCACGGCGAAGCAGCCGAAGTCCAGGCGGTACGCCAACACCTGGCCGAAGACCGCCTGGTTGCTCTCGATGGTGCGTCCATCTCGCCCTACTGGCGACGCCGTCACACCGACGAGGAGTGGCGCAAGGTCAAGCGGCAATGGATGGCAGGTGCTGCTGCTTGAGCGACCGGCACTTCTGTGTCGCTAAGCGTTCGCCTTTCGTGCATCCACACCACATGCGAGACTGCCCGTTGGGAACATGTGACGAAGAGCGGAGACAACATGGCAGAAGCGAGCGCTGGTCCACTTGCAGGCGTGACTGTGGTCGAGATCACGAGTATCTACTCCGGCCCATATGCGGGAATGATGCTGGCCGAACTTGGGGCGGATGTGGTCAAGGTCGAAGGGCCGGACCAGCCGGACCCCATCCGGGCGGGTCTTGGCAGCGATCCAGAATCGGTCAACAGCATCTTCTACTCGCTGAATCGTGGCAAGCAGTTCGCTTCGATTGACGCCAGCAGCGAACGGGGCCGTGAACTGCTCTTCGAGTTGGTGGTCGGAGCCGATGTGTTCCTTCACAACATGCGGGCCGGTAAGGCGGCAGCCCTCGGACTGAGCTACGAAGACCTTGCCGCACGCAATCCCGCCATCATCGACGTTGCCATCAACGGTCTCGGTTCTGAGGGCCCCGAGATGGACCAGCCGGTCTTCGACTACGTCATCCAGGCCAGGACCGGCATGATCGACTACCAGCGGGACGAGAACGGCAAGGGCGACCTCATGCACCAGCTGATCGTCGACAAGACATCGGCCAACGCCGCCGTCCAGGGTGTGTTGGCCGCCCTGTTCAACCGTGAGCGGACCGGTAGGGGACAGCAGGTCGAGGTGCCGATGATCGCCGTTGGCCTGCACCTGTCATGGACAGACGCCTTCGCCGCCGGCCTGGCCGAACATGAACCGATGATTCCCTGGGACCAGGCCCCGCCCCACTTCAAGTCTGCGCCGGGATCGTTCCTGGTGGTACTGCAAACAAAGGACGGCGAGATTGCCACCGGCATTCTCGTGCCTCCGTGGGATGGGCTGTGCCTCGCGTTGGATAAAGCGGAGTGGGTGGTTGACGAGCGCTTCGCCGAACCACTCGGGCGGGTGATGAACTTCCCCGCCCTCCTTGAAGCGGTCAAGACCGAAGTGGCGAAGTACACCACCGAGGAAGTGCTGGCCCGGTTCGCCGCCCACGACTTTGCGGCTGGCACCGTTGCGCGTCGCGAAGACGTCTTCGAGGACCCAACCATCAAGCATCTTGGGTTGGTGACCGACACCGACGCTGAGGGTCTTGGTCGGGTCCGCCAGCCCGCGCCAATGTGGAACTTCGGCGAGTCCGGCACGGTCCGCACCACGCGCATTGGCGAGACCGGCCGGGACACTCGAGAGGTCTTGGCGGCCCATGGTTTGGCGGCTGAGGAGATTGACGCCCTCATCGCTGAGGGCGTTGTCAAAGTTGCCGGATCGTCCTGACTGGGAGCGGTGTGACACGGGAGTAAGCGTCTACGAACCACCGAAGTCGTAAGGGCGAGCCGTTTTGATACTGCCCAATCGCGATTGGTGGAGGTTGACTCATCGGCGTCGCGTTCTCGCCTGGACGGTTTGGGTGACCATGCCCGCGGGCAGGCGCCTGCTAGGTGCTTGTCGCTACATTCGTTGGTATGACGCGGTGGATTCGGGCGCGATCGTTTCGCGCACTAACGGTGATGTGTGTATTGGCGACCCTCTGTGCGGTGTCGCCCGGGACGGCGGGAGCGCAGGCGGCGGCGTCGCCACCGGTGATCATCAGCGAATTCGTTGCCTCCAACCAGGCCAGTCTTACTGACAACACAGGCGACAACTCCGACTGGATCGAGCTGCACAACACCTCGGGCGCTCCTGTTGACCTTGCCGGGTGGCAGCTGACCGCAGGCTCGGATGTGCACACGTTCACGGGGCTGACAATTCAGGCCGACGAGTACCTGGTCATCTTTGCGTCCGGTGACCCAGACCGCTCAACGCCTGACGAACTCCACGTTGACTTCAAGCTCGGCGCCTCGGGTGAAGCTCTCGTCCTTAGCGATGACACCGGCCAGGTCAGCCAGCCGGCATGGCCAACCAGTTACCCGGCTCAGTATCCCGACGTCAGCTACGGGCCCGATGATGCAGGCGCCCTGTTCTTCTTCGCCCCGCCAACGCCCGGCGCTGCAAACGGCACCGGCGGCCTGCTCGGCTTTGTTGAGCCAGTGACATTCTCTGTGGAGCACGGTTTCTACAGCCAGGCCCAGTCGGTGGTTCTCGACACCACCACGCCGTCGGCGACGATTCGCTACACCACCGACGCCAGCACCCCGTCGGCAACCAACGGCACCGCGGTGTCACCAGGAACCGCCGTTGCGGTGACCGGAACCACCAACCTTCGGGCCGTCGCTGTCCGCGATGGCTGGGCACCCAGCAACGTTGAGACCCGCACCTACCTGTTCACCGCCGACATCGTTCAGCAGCCGGAGACCGCCCCGGCTGGTTGGCCTGTCGGTGAAACCGTCAACGGCATGCGCACCGTGTACGGCATCGACGCCGACTACACCGCGGCCCAGCGGGCCGACGTTGCAGCGTCGCTCACCGCGATCCCGTCGGTTTCACTCACCACCGACCTGGAAAACCTCTTCGACCCGAGCACCGGCATCTGGACCAACCCCGCCGGTCGCGGTTCGGAGTGGGAACGACCCGTGTCGGTGGAACTGATCGACCCGACCGGTGCCCAGCCTGGGTTTGACATCAACGGTGGCTTCCGGATTCGCGGCAACAGCAGCCGCAACATCGACAACTTCAAGCACTCGATGCGGCTCGTCTTTGACAGCGAATATGAGGGTGGCCTGGAGTACCCGCTGTATGGGCCGGACGGCGTTGACACCTTCGAGGTAGTCGATCTGAAGACCGCTCAGTCGTGGTCGTGGAACCACACCATTGCCGCCAGGGTGAATCGCGGCACCGAGGCCACCTGGCTGCGAGACATCTGGAACCATGACACCCAGGGCGACATGGGCAACCTCCACCGCAACAGCGACTTTGTGCACACCTTCATCAATGGTCAGTACTGGGGCCTCTATATGACCGAGGAACGGCCGACCAACCAGTTCGGCTCGGACTATCTCGGTGGCAATGAATCCGACTACGACGTCATCAAGATGGATACGTCACCCGTGGCCGGGGCCGGCCGAACCGTCGAGGTCCGTGATGGTCAGATCGACGATTGGTTCGCTCTGTGGCCCCTCGTTGAGGATCACACCCTGACCGACGCCGAATGGGAGACCTTCGCGAACGAGGTCGACGTCGTCAACCTGGCCGACTACTACCTGCTGATGTGGGTGGCGGGAGACAGCGACGCAACGCCGCGCTTCACGAAGAACAGGTCAAACAACTGGGTGGCAATGCGCAACCGGGCCCGCGAAGGTGGCGCAGCCAAGTGGATCTTCCTCGACCTCGACAGCGAAGCGGCGGTGTGTACCGACGTGAACGCCACCCGCCCGCCCGACTGGGACCCCACCCCTCCGTGGGATCTCGGCTCCACGCTTACCGGCGTTGTTGACGATGCCTACTACATGGCACCGTCGTGGTTGATGGAAGCGGCGCTCACCCGCCCCGAGTTTGTGCGGATCTTCCAGGACCGGGTGCAGAAGCACATGCTGACCCCTGGCGGCGCACTGACCGTTGCGGAATCCGTCGCACGCCTTGATGCTCGCATCCCCGCTGTTGACCTTGCGGTCGATGCCGAGGCTGCCCGCTGGGGTGACACGTGGGTGACCGACGGCTTCGACCGTTCCGACTGGGAGCCCGCAGTCCAGACCGTGCGCAACTGTTTCGCCCTGCGCACCACCGTGATGGAGCAGTACCTGCGTGAGGACGGACTGTGGCCACTGAGTGACCCGCCGGAGATCACTCCAGCGGCAGACTCGGTCGACTACGGCACCAACGTGACCGTCGACGGTTCGGGCGACATCTGGGTCACCCTCGACGGTTCCGACCCCCTCGGCGCCGACGGACTGCCCTCGGCCACAGCGTTTGAGTACTCCGGGCCAATCACCCTCACCGAGTCGGTGACGGTCAACGCTCGGATCGACCAGGGCGGCGGCGAGTGGTCACCGCTGGCCTCGGCCGCCTATGACGTTGGGCCCGCTCCGTCCTCCAGTCGGATCATTCTCAACGAGTGGAACGCCGTCGATTCCGACAAGGTGCTGAAGAACGGCGGCACCGACGCCACCCTCGGCACGGTCGTCGGCAACGGTGGCGACTGGTTTGAGCTTGTCACCATCGAAGACAACCTTGACCTTCGGGGATGGAGTCTGGAGATCAGCGACAACGACAACGCTGCCGGTGTGCAGGAGATCACCGACGTCTTCACCTTCGCCGACCAGGCGCTGCTGTCGTCGTTGCGAGCTGGCACGATCGTCACCGTGTCCGAGGACATCGCCGATGACCCCTCCTATGACCCAGCGGCCGGCGACTGGCACATCAACCTCCAGGCCAACTCCGATGATGACGGCGCGTTCTTCACCGCAGATTCTCAGTCCAACTTTGGTGTCGACAACAGCGATTGGCAGCTGACGATCCGCGACGCATCCGGTACGGCCGTCTTCGGTCCGGCCGGCGAAGGCGCTGGAGCCTCCGGTGTCGGTAGCGACGAGATCGGCGAACTCGAAGCCGACCCGTCCGCAGACATCACCTCTGCATCGGCCTACGACGACGGCAGCGACTCGACGTTCGGTCTGCCGAACGAGTTCGACAACCGGCTGCAGGACTTCAGCCTCATCCGACCGGCACTGGCGGATACGACCGACCCCGACTCGGTCACCACCGCACCGGCCAACGGGGACGTCCTCACAAGCACCGACGTCACCATTGAGGGCACGGCAACCGACAACGTCGGTGTGGCCAAGATGGTCGTCGCCCTCCGCAACCGTGACACCGGTGGCTGGCTGCGCACAGACGGCACCTCCGGTGCCTTCCAGTGGCACGATGCAACGGTCGATACCCCCGGAGCAGCGACCACGGACTGGTCGTATCAGATAACGCTGTCCGAGGCCCGGTGGCTGATAGTGGCACGAGCTGAGGACACCTCTGGCAACCGCGACCAGATCCGGGTACCGACCTTCATCACCATCGAGGCGTCGGTCACCGACACCGAAGACCCGAACGGCGAGGTATCGGAGCCCGCAGACCGTGAAATCGTCAGCGGGCCGTCGGTCTCACTTGTCGGCACTGCCACCGATGACACCGGCGTTTCCTCGGCGCGAGTTGTGGTGAAGAACCGCACCACAAACGAGTTCCTCCAATCGGACGGCACGCTGGCGTCCTCCTTTGCCAGGGTCGATGTGAACCTTGACTCCCCGGGCGCGACGTCGACCGGGTGGAACCTGTCGGCCAACCTCCCGGCCGGCGACTATGCCGTTACCCTCGACGTCTTTGATGCCGCTGGCAACAAGGATCAGCTGCGGGCCCGGGTGCCTTTCACGGTGACCAGTGGCTCGGTGGACCTCCTGGAACCCGATGCCACGATCGACAATCCGGTGCATCGCTCGACGGTCTCCGGACCGGTGGTCACCGCCTCAGGTACCGCGACCGATAATGTTGGCGTTGCCGAGGTCCAGGTTGCGGTGCAGGATCTGGTGTCGAGGCTGTGGCTCCAACCCGACGGCACGTTTGGGTCGTTCTCGAAAACCGCAGCCACGTTGACGTCGCCGGGAGCAGCCTCGACGGGATGGTCGCTCGACCTTCCGCTGCCGCCAGGGGAGTACGCGGTGACTCCTCGCACCACGGACACCTCAGGTAGGCCGGATTCGATGTGGCCCCGGGCCCGGTTCACGGTGAACTAGTCGTCCCGGAAATCTCCCTCGCGGCCAAACCGCATGCTGCTTGCAGCTCAACCTATTGCGCGCCAGATTGTCGATAGAACTAGGCCCAAGGCCGGGTGAATCGGTCTAGGGTGTGCGGCAGTGGCCAAGGGGGCGGTCCTTCGGCTCTTCCCCCGGCAGCGGAAATCAGTCCTACGAGGGGAACACTATGAAGAAGTTTCAACGATTGTTTGCGATCCTTGCGGCGTTGATGCTGCTGGTCGCTGCTTGCGGTGATTCGGACTCGTCGTCCGACGACGCAAGTGACGAGAGCGGCACCGATGAAGCGGGCGAGTCTGCAGCTCCAGACGGTGAGCCAATCAAGATCGGTGTGCTTACCTCGTTGACCGGACCGTTCACTTCCTGGGGTCTGCACGTCGAGGCCGGGGCGACCATGGCAGCGGAGGATCTCAACGACGCCGGTGGCATCGACGGTCGCCCGGTCGAGGTCATCGTCGCCGACGACCAGTCCGACCCCGAAGAGGCCGTCGTGCAGATGGAACGCCTCATTGAAGAAGGCGTCGTCGCGATTGCGGGCACCATCTCCTCAGGCGTTGGCGGGGCTACCAGCCCGCTAGCAGAGGAATCGCAGGTGCCACTCTTCTTGAGCAAGGCCGGTTCCGACGCTCTGTTGACCGAAGAGAGCCGCTACACCTTCAGGACATGCCTCCCCGCCGGCCCAATGCTCGCCATACCGTGGGCGTCGTATGCCAACGAGCAGGACTTCACGAAGGTCGGCTCGGTCATCGCCGACTACGGCTGGGGCCAGTCGTTCTTGACCGCATCGGAAAACGTGTTCGGCGGTGCCAACCTGGAGCTTCAGTCAGAGATCGCGCCGGTTGGTGAGCAGGACTACAGCACCTACCTTCGAGCACTCGATGAGTTCGGTCCGGACATGATTCTCGCCACCGGTCACCCGCCGGGCGCGGGCGCCATCCTGGCCCAGGCCGCTGATCTCGGTCTCGACGTGAACGTCACCGGCCCCGGTTCATCGCTGACGGCGGTGATGGAAGCAGCTGGTGACACCGCGATCGGGCGTTACGCAGACCACTCCTGCGCCGACTACTTCAGCGACTCCTACGCGGAGCTTGCCACTCGCTACGTCGCCGACACCGGTCTTGGGTTCATGGAAGATGACGCCATCGCCATGTACGCAGTCGTGAACATCGTGGCCAACGCCGTCGGTGATGGCGCCGAGGATCCCACCGCCATCGCGGACGCCGTCCGGGCCGGTAGCTACGACATGCCGGGCATGGCATATCCCCTGAGCTGGACCGACTGGGGCGAGCTGAGTGCCGCCTCGATGCTGCTCGTCGAAGTTGGCGAGGGTCCGCCTCCAGACGGACTCAACGACGCCGGCGATTGGTGGCCGGTTGAGCTTTCACGGTCGGGCGTGCTCGAACCGTATGTGCCCGGTTCCTAATACCTAGATGGCACTTCTCGAACTGCGGGGTGTTGAGAAGCACTTCGGTGGCCTCCCGGCCGTCGATGGCGTCGATATAGAGGTCAACGAGGGCGAGATTGTCGCCCTCGTTGGCCCGAACGGCGCAGGCAAGAGCACCCTGCTGAAAGCGGTCAGCGGGATGCAGCCAGCGACACGGGGCAGCATTTGTTTCGACGATGCCGAGATCTCCTCGCTGCGGCCCCACGTGATTCGCCGCCGCGGCATCTCGATGGCGCTGCAGCATCCCCGGGTCTTCGACTCGTTAACCGTCCGGGAAAACGTCATGATCAGTGCCACCTTTGGGGGCCGTGACCGTCAAGCCGAGACCGCTGCCCGTAAGGCCGCGGACGAGGCCATCGACTTTGTTGGTCTCGGGAGCCACGGGGATCTTCCCGTCGCAGGGTTGAACCTCCATCAGAAGCGTTTTCTTGCCATGGCCGGAGCTCTTGTCGGCGCCCCTCGTCTGCTGCTTCTGGACGAGGTCATGGCGGGACTCAACGACACCGAGCTCGATGAGTCGATCGCCATGGTCCGGACCGCTAGAGACGAGCGGGGTCTCACCGTCATCTGGGTCGAACACGTGATGAAAGCGGTGATGAGTTTGGCCGAGCGGGTCATCGTGTTGAACTTCGGCCGCACCCTTGCTGATGGGGCACCCACCGAGGTAATGACCAACCCCGAAGTTGTCTCGGCCTACCTCGGCACCGGCGGTGACACCCCATGAGCGACCCGCTGCTGGTGGTCACAGGCCTCTGCGCTGGGTACCTCGGCGAAGACGTGGTGCACGACATCGACCTCACGCTCGAGCGCGGCGAAGTGGTGTGTGTGATCGGCTCGAACGGTGCAGGCAAGACGACCATGTTGCGGGCCATGTGCGGACTGCTGAAGGCATCGGCCGGAGAGGTTCGCTTTGATGGCAAGGACCTGCGTCGGGTGCCGGGCCACCAGGTGATGAGAACGGGCATGGTGTACGTGCCAGCGGAACGCCACCTCTTCCCAGGGATGACGGTGTCGGAGAACCTCGCGCTCGGCAGCTATCCGAAGCGACCAGACGGCGAGCAGTTGCAGATCGTCTACCGCACGTTTCCTCGCCTGCAGGAACGAGCACGCCAAAACGCCGGCACCCTCAGCGGGGGAGAGCAGCAGATGCTCGCGGTCGGCCGAGCGTTGATGTCAAAACCCTCCCTGCTCGTCCTCGATGAACCAACGACCGGGCTCGCCCCGGTGCTGGCTCAGGAGGCGTACGCCGCCCTTGGAGAATTACGGGAGCAGGGCTTGACGGTCCTGGTCGCTGAGCAGCAGGTGCCGCTCGCCCTTGAGCTGGCCGATCGGGGCTCGGTGCTCGACCACGGCCGCATAACGCTGGCAGGAACGTCCGAAGAGTTGGCCTCAAATGCCGAGGTGCGCAAGGCATACCTCGGCATCTAGCCGACGAGAGAAAGTTGCGAGTGGTCCATGGAAGCAGTGTTGATTGATGGCTTTGTCCTCGGTCTTCAATTCGGAATTCTCGGCGTCGGCTTGACCCTGGTGTACGGGCTCGGTGGTGTGGTCAACCTGGCCCACGGGCAGATGGCGGTTGTCGCTGCAATCGTCGCCGCCCGCCTGATCGATCGTGGCGCATCGACGGCAGTGGCGGTGGGGGCGGGCATCATCGCGGTGGCCCTGCTCGGGGTCATCATCGATCGAACGCTCATGCAGCCGGTCTACCGGGAGCAGAGCGATCACCGGGTGCTCCTCGGCTTGCTGTTGATGCTCGGCGTCGGCTTCATCATCGACGGAGTGCTCGAATGGCGCTATCCGATCGAGGCGTTGAATCTGCGGGTGGCTGGCGGTCCGGTCGAAGTGTTCGGCGTCAAGGTTCGGCGAGGGTCGATCGTGGCATCGTCCATCATCGGCGGCGTTGGCCTACTCCTCGTCGTGTTCTTCCGCTACACAACGCTCGGGCGTGCCACACGGTCGGTCATTCAAGATGAAGAGGGCGCACGGCTGTGTGGCATCAACCCCTCGACGGTGCGCACCGCCATCTTCGGACTCAGCGGCGCACTGGCCGGAATCGTCGCCATGACCCAGGCCATGACCAGCCCTGTCGTCTCGACCGCCGGTGTCGGGCTGACGGTGTTCGCACTCATCGTTGCGGTGGTCGGGGGACTGGGCAGTACCTCCGGTGCCTTCCTGGCCGGGATCCTGCTCGGACTGGTCAACACCGTTAGCGCCACCTACATCGGCACCTTTGTGAGTTCGATCATCTTGCTGATGGCGGCCGCGGTGACCATCCTCCTCCGACCGCAGGGACTGCTGAGCCGTGCCTGAGTCCAACGCGTCCCCAACGCTCCGGGCCTTCAGCCCGATCCTGATCACCCTGGCCCTGCTCGCCCTCGTTCCGATCTGGTCCGGCGACTCTCGCTCCATGATGACCGTGGTCACCACCGGTCTGGCCTTTGCGACCTACGCGGTGGCGTTCAACCTGATCTTCGGCTCCACCGGTCAGCTCTTTCTCTGCGTCGGAGCGCTGGCCGGCATCGGCGGATTCGGCTCTGCAATCCTCTCCGAGCGAGCCGGGTTGCCGTTCCTGCTCACCATGTTCCTTGCCGCAATGCTCGCCGGCTTCTTCGGTGCGGCGCTGAGCTGGGTCGCCGTTCGACGATCGCTCGACACCATCTTCACCGGCATCGTCACCCTTGCGTTCGCGCTGTCGTTTGAGAACTTTGTGCTCGGCCGGTCGGACCTCACCGGTGGCGAGAACGGCATGCAGATCACGGCGGGCTCGGAAACGGTGCTCGGACGACAGGTTGAGCCGTACTACGTCTTCCTTGCGCTGCTCGGGGTGTACCTCGTCATCTATCGCGTCATCGAACGGTCCCACATCGGCTGGGCGTTCCGGGCGCTGCGAGATGACGACGTTGCCGCATCGCTGGCCGGGGTCGACGTTGCCCGTTACCGAATCCTCGCCGGCTGGATCGGGTCAACCATGCTGGGCCTGTCCGGCGCGATGTTCGCACACTACCGGGGGTTCATCGGCGATACGACGTTCGGCTTCGGAAGCATCGACGTTCGGGTGCTTGTCATGTTGGCCTTTGGTGGCATCGGCTCGCTGATCGGCCCGGTGCTGGGCGCCACGGTCTTTACCATCGTCGACGAGCTGCTTGCCGACTCCGCTCAGGTGCGGGAAGTGATCTACGGCGTGGTCACCGTCATCTTGTTCTTGAGTTTCCGCCAGGGCGCTGTACCGGCGATCGTGGACTTTGTCGGTCGTGTGCTCGGTCGACGTCCTGCGGCGAAGGCCGCGGCGCGCGACCGGGAGTAACGGTGGTTGCCGTCTGTCGGCCGTAGAAGCGCGCCGCAAGCCCGATTGTCGACAAGCGGGGCCACGGACCTAATCTCGGGGAATCAGGAAAGCCACGCGGTGAGTTTCGTCGAACGACATGGATTGACCGATGATGACCGTTCCGACGCGGCGCGCACATTGCTGGCGTCGGTCGCCGACTCGGTAGACGTTGTCAGATTGTCCTTTGTGGACACCCACGGCATCTTGCGGGGCAAGACCATCGCCGTCGGTGAGCTGGAAGCGGCACTGAGTCGAGGCTGGGGCTTTCCATCGTCGATGCTGTTGAAGGACACGTCCCACACGACGGTGTACAACGTGTTCGGAGCGGATGCAGCCAAGGTCCCGGACGCTGACTTTCTCGGTGTTGGGGACCTGCTTATGATCCCGGACGCCACCACGTTCCGGGTGTTGCCATGGGCTGAACGCACCGGTTGGATGCTCTGCGATGTGGTGAAGAAGACCGGGGAGGTGTCGCCGTTCTGTACCCGATCGCTGTATCGCAGGGTCTGCGGTGAACTTGGCGAACTCGGATGGGATCACACGGTCGGCATCGAGATCGAGTTCCAGGTCTTTCGCATCGACGATGTCGGCAACCCGGTCGTTCTCAACGACGGCTACCAGTACCTGACAGAGCAACGCTTCGATGACCTCGAGGCAGTGCTTGAACCGATTCGTCGTGGGGTCTCCGAGCTCGACTTGCCGCTGCGCTCCATCGAGGTGGAGTTTGGGCCGAGCCAGGTTGAGCTGACGCTCGCTCATGGCGACGGTGAGCGGGTCGCTGATGACGTGGCCCTGCTTCGCAGCGCCATCAAGCAGATCTGTCGACGTATCGGCTATCACGCAACGTTCATGTGCCGCCCCCAGGTCGACAACGTCATGTCGAGCGGCTGGCACCTCCATCAGTCGTTTCGAAGCCGTGCTGACGGGTCGAACGTGTTGTCCGCCGACGGTGGCGGGCGGTTGAGCGACATCGGTCTTGGGTTTGTCGCCGGCATCCTTGACCATGCGCGCGGCGCCACGGCATTGACCAACCCGACCATCAACTCCTACCGCCGGTTCCGTCCGAACTCGCTGGCGCCGGATCGGATCGCCTGGGGCGTTGACAGCCGCGCTGCGATGGTTCGGGCCATTCTGGACGACGAGCCGCAGTCGGTTCGACTGGAGAACCGCGTCGGTGACCCGGCGGCAAACCCCTACCTGTACCTGGCATCTCAGGTCATTTCCGGTGTCGACGGCATGCGGAACAAGGCCGTACCGGCGGAACCGTCGACCGCTGCGTATGAGGTCGATGCGCCACGGTTGCCCGCCGGATTGGCTGATGCGCTGGAACACCTCGAACAAGATTCGCTTCTGCGGCGTGGGCTCGGTGACGCGTTCGTGGAGTATTTTGTCCATATCAAACGGGCCGAACTCGCCCGCTTCGATTTGGAAGTCACCGCCTGGGAGCAGCGTGAGTATTTTGAGCTGTTCTGACCGCCGGGCTGGAGGAACCGAGCAATGATAGACACCGTTGAGAACGACAGGCTGACCAGGGTCGGTCCGGGCACTCCCGGAGGCACGCTGCTGCGGCGCTACTGGCAACCGGCGGCGCTAACCGAGGAACTCAAGGGTGACCGTCCAGTCGTTCCGGTGACGCTGCTCGGTGAGGACCTCGTGCTCTTCAGCAACGATGACGGCAGCTACGGTCTGATCGATCGGGCGTGCCCACATCGTCGGGCGGACCTTGCCTTTGGTCGGGTCGAGGACGGGGGTCTGCGATGCACCTATCACGGTTGGCTGTTCAGCAACGATGGCAGCTGCCGTGAAACACCGGCCGAGCCGACGGGGAGCACGTTCTGTGAGCGGGTCTCGACCACCGCCTACCCGGTCGTTGAGCGCAATGGGATCGTGTGGGCCTACATGGGTGACGGCACGCCCCCTCCGATGCCTGCCTTCGATGCGTTCGAGGCGCCCTCAACCCACGTGTTTGCCTTCAAGGGCATGTGGGACTGCAACTGGCTCCAGGCTCAGGAAGTGGGTGTGGACCCTGCGCACGCGTCATTCCTTCACCGATTTCTCGGCGAGGTTGATGAGGAGTACGGACTGCAATTTCGGGCGACGCTGGAGGACGCCGAGCTGTCGACATCACAACTGATGCGTGACGTGGCCAACCCGGACATAGCGGTTGAACAGACGGGCTTCGGCTTTCGACTCACCACGCTTCGTCATCACAAGAACGGCTTCAGCCACGTTCGGGTCACCAACGGACTCTTCCCCAATGCCATCGTGATCCCCATGAGTGAGGAGATGACGATCGCACAGTGGCACGTGCCCATCGACGATCGGCGGTGCTACTGGTACTCGATGTTTGTGAGCTACGGCGACCCGGTCGACGCCGACGTCATGCGAGCGCAGCGCATCGACGCGGTGGAGCTGCCCGACTACCGCCCAAAGACGGGCCGATGGAACAACTGGGGGTTCGATCCCGAAGAACAGCGGACCGAGACCTACACCGGGATGGGTTCCGACATAAATGTCCATGACCAGTGGGCTGTCGAATCGCAGGGGCAAATCCACGACCGCACGAAGGAACACCTCAGCCCCTCCGATGTGGGGATTCGGGCCCAGCGGAGAATGCTGTTGGCCGCAATGGATGACCCCTCCGAGCACACCCTCGTTGGCCTGTCGAAACCGAGCGAGGTCACCGGCCCAGGTTCAATCGACGCCGTCGCCCGTGATGGTCGCTACGAAGAGGCCTGGAGGCATAAAGAAGCGTTGCGCCGAGAGCAGGCCACGTGGCAGCCGCCTCCCCTGAGCGACTGACCACAGCGGGCCACGCAACGACGAGGCACTGATCACGCACTGACCACCGGCGCGACCGCCTTCGCTCAGGCGAAGAGCACCTCACACCCCGTTCCGGCCAGGACCTCGTCAACCCGGGCGCGGTCACCGTCGCCGAGCGACTGGTAGTGCTCACGCATCCATCCAAGGCACTTGCCCTGGTACGCAAACGGTCCCTGCCGATACGTGGAGCCGTCGATGTCACACGCCACCTCATCGGCGCCGGACATCAGCGCCTTGGCGTTGGCGACCATGAACGGCGCGTAGGTCCGGCCGATCTCTTCCAGCAGCGACCGAGTTGCGGCCGGAAGCGTCTCAACCGTCGTCCATCCCTCATCGCTCTCCACCGGGAGCCACGACAGATCATCCATGCGGTCGACCCAATTGATTGCCTTTGCGGCTCGGGTGGCGGCGATGGCCGTTGGGGTCGGGTCCCACTTTGTCAGCTGGCTCAGCTGTCCGTAGATCCCGAAGTCGCCCCGGCCGGGGCGCTCGCCAAGCAGGAAGTCATCGGTGGCGAACAGTGCCAGCAGAATGTCGAGCAGCCGCTCATAGGAGCGTTCGATGATCGGCTGGTTCAACTCGGTCGAGCCAACCAGCTCCCGCCGACCGATTTGGCGAGTGGTGATGTACTCATACATCTGCGTTGCCTGGTCGCTCGTCAACTGCAGGTTCGCGGACACCGGTAGCAGGTGACCGGCCTTTGCGATATCGGCCTCGTAGGCCCAGCGATAGTGATACATCGCCTTGGTCACCCACTCATCGCCGTAGTCCTCGATCAGCGCGTCGATAAAGGCCAGCGCCGGGTCGGTCGGCACGATGCTGCGGTCCGAGTGCTCCCGCTCCAACCGCATGATTTGTGGCGACGAGTCGACGGTTGCCTCACCGTGGGAGCCGTCCGGATTGGGGTAGACGATCATCGGGATGAGTCGCACCGGCGGTTCCGGGAGATCGTCCCACTTTGAGTCTCGGAGCACCCAGCGGAACGGGATGTGACGGTAGCGCAGCACCGCCCGCATCTTCAGCGAGTATGGCGAGCCGTATTGACCTGCGAGGACGAGGGGATGGTCGGGCATGGCCCGACCCTAGGACGCCGCCTCAGATTCTGCCAAAGATGTTGCCAGTAGTTCTAGCAGTTGTCAGGGCGTCCATCGGTGTTGCCAGCTGATCGAGATCGGTTGCGCCCGGTGGCCGCTACGATCGGCCGCGGATGAAGACACGGCGATCGGTCGACAACAAAAACGATGCTGTCATCGGGCGGTTTGGGCGGTTTCGACGGATCGGCGGGTTTGGCAGACGCCGGGCCGTCGGCATCATCGCCGTCGTGTTGGCATGCGCGGCGTGTTCGGAAGAGGTGGCCGAGCCGGTACCGACGCCACCGCTTGTCGCCGGCCGGTTTACCGACGTGACTCGAAGCAACCTTCCGGTCAACCGCCTCGGCGGCCAATGTATGGATGCGACCACCGGTGACCTCGATGGTGACGGCGACCTCGATCTTGTTCTGGCCCAGGAGAACGCAACGAACCTTGTGCTGCTAAACGATGGTGCTGCCATGTTTGCCACCGGGTCGCTCGAGGGCGGCGACGGAGACAACGAAGAGGTGCGACTGGCGGACCTCGACGCGGACGGTGACCTTGACCTCGTCACCGTCCACGAAGACGACCAGGTCCACGCGGTGTTTGAGAACGACGGTCTCGGTGGCTACATCGAAGTGGACGGCATGCTCCCGAACGATCTTCGCAGCACCGCCAACGCCCTCGAATTGCTCGACCTTGATGTAACTCCGGATTCGACAGATCCGGGCTCCGGGTCCGGAGACGGGGGTGGTGTCGAGATGTTGATCGGCAACGCGGGACCCAACCTGGTGCTCTCGTTGCAGGCCGATGGCACGTTCGTCGACCGAAGTTCGGTCTGGCCAACAGGTGCTGACACAACCCAGGATCTTCTGGTATTCGACGGTGACGGGGACGGCGACGACGATGTGCTCGTGGTGAACGAAGAGGCCAACGTTCTCCTGATCAACCGAGGCGATGGCACGTTCAGCGACGAGTCAGCGCAACGTCTTCCGGCCGGGTCATCGGAGTCACGGGAGGCGGCCGCAGCAGACCTCGACGGTGACGGCGATCTTGACGTTGTCGTCGCCAATGTCCGGTTCAATCGGGACGAGGCTCCCACAAATCAGCTGCTCATCAACGACGGCAGCGGGACCTTTGTCGACGCCACGGGGAGGGGATTGGCCTCGGTTGCCAATGACGCGAGCAGCTTCACGGTGCAGCTCGTCGACGTTGACGACGACGGCGACATCGACATTCTGTCTCCGGTTAATGATCTCGGCGACGGTGGAAGCATCGACGTATGGGCCAACCATGGTGACGGCTCTTTCGGCGTCCCGGAGGTGTCGCCGTTCAACGCCGAGCCATCGGGGAGCACGTTCGACGTTGAGGTGGCGGACTTCAACGGCGACGGTTTCACCGACCTGTACTTCTGCAACCGGACCGGTTCAGATCAGCTCTATCTGGGCGGATAGCTAGTATCGGTCGGGTGACCATGTCGTCGACTGACTCCGTCCTAGCCGAAATCGATGCGCTTGCTGCAACGTGGCGCGGCGAGCGGGCGGAACGATTCCAACGGCGGCATCTGGAACGAGCCGACTTCGACGCGCTGGCCGAGACCGGGTATCTCCGCTTGATCGTGCCCGAGACTCACGGTGGGCTGTGGCGCTCCATGGCCGAGACCGGTCCGGTGATCGTCGACGCGGTGACCCGCCTTGCCGGGGGTGACCAGTCGGTGGCGCTGGTGGCCTCGATGCATCCCGCCGTACAGATCTTCTGGACGATGAGCCCGACGGCGCCGGAGCCATACGCCGAGCGATGGGCCGATCAGCGGGCCACGGTGTTCCAGAGCGCCATCGACGGGCACTTCTGGGGCACGCTTGCCTCGGAGCCGGGCAGCGGGGGAGACCTGTCGAGAACCAAAGCGACGGCCGCCCTTGTCGACGGAACGACCGACCGGTATCGGCTGGCCGGAGCGAAGCACTTCGGTTCCGGCTCGCAGATGGTGTCATTCATGGTCACCACCGCAAAGCCGGCCGAAGACGCCGAGATGCCCATGGGGTTCTACCTGGATCTGCGGGACCAGCCCTGGGATGGCACCTCCGGTCTGCACATCACCCGTGAATGGGATGGCATGGGCATGAAAGCAACGCAGAGCCACGCCGTCATGTTCGATGGGGTAGAGGGCGTTGCCTGGGGATGGGACGGTGCGCTGGTGGCAGGCGCCCCCGCAGTCGGGTCGCTCGGCCTCACGATGTTCTGCGGAGTGATCGCCGCAGTGGTGGACGCGGCCATGGTCGAGGTGGAGCAGCGGCTGTCCGGAAAGTCGCTGCGGCCCTACGAAGAGATTGCCTGGACTCAGGCGCAGATCGACCATTGGATGCTGACCCAGGCACAGACGGGCATTGTCAACACCCTTGCCGTCGCTCCACCGGAGGTGGCGGCGCTGGCGGCGACCAAGGCCAAGATGGGGATGGCGGCAGCCGCCGAGTCCATTCTGAGCAACGTCTGCCGAGCTGTCGGTGGCGGAGCGTTCTCCGCAAGCTCGCCCTTTGCGACATGGAGCGAGGATGTGCGTGCGCTCGGTTATCTTCGCCCGCCCTGGGCGCTGGCCTTCGACCAACTCATTGCCGCCCACCATCCCGAGGAGTAGGACAGCATCATCGCCAGGTCCGCAGTGCCAGGTCCGCAGCGCCAGGTCTGCAGCGGCGCTCGACTGAATATGCTGAGGAGATGGGAAGCACGAGGTCCGACGACGATGCGGGGCCGGTCGACGGTCGAGTTGCCCGGCGGCAACGCAACGTCAACGTCGTGCTTGACGTGGTGCTCGACATGTTCGGCGAAGAGTCGCTGTTCCCGACGATTGAGCAGGCCGCAACCCGTTCCGGGCTGTCGCTCCGTTCGCTGTACCGCTATTTTGCCGATCCGGCCGAACTGCTGGAAGCGACCATCATCAGGAGCCGAGAACGAGGCCGGGAGGGTGCGCAGCTGCATGCCATCGGTGAAGGTCCCCTCGAAGATCGAATCGAGGACTTCGTGGCCGCAAGGCTTCGCATCTATGACTCGATTGGCCCGGTGTACCGGGCCACCGTGGCCAACGCGGCACGGCTGCCACGCATTCACGACGAGCTGACGAGGACCCGCGACGAGTTTCGGGCGCAGTTCGCCGTGCAGTTCGCTCTCGAGTTGAAGGCGCTCGACGCCAAGGCGCGGGCTGACGCGTTGTCAGCAGGAGATCTGGTCAGTCAGCTTGATTCGGTGGACTTCCTCCGACGACACCGCGGACTTTCGGAAACGGAAACCAAAACGGTCATCGCGTCGACCCTGCGATCGATCCTGCACGAGCGGTAGTGGATTGAACACGGACCGATCGGCCCGTTAGGTCACCGGCAGCTCAGCCCAGCGGAGGAAGTTGGCGATCAGGGTTCGTCCCGCCGGATGCTCATCGGTCCAGTACTCCGGGTGGAACTGGGCGCCCACCACCTTGCGGTCAACGTGTGCGGCCAGCTGAATTGGCGTGATAGGCGTTGCGGCCAACGTCTCGAAGCCCGCGGGCAGCTGTTGCACTTGCAGTCCGTGGGCATGGCGGAACACCGGCTGTGACCCAAGGCCGGCGAGCAGCGGGTGATCGGCAAACTCGGGGCGGATGTCTACAGGGTGATAGCCGTATTCGAACAGCCGCCCATCGTCCAACGTCACCACCCTGTCGCCATCGGCGCTCCCAGAGAGGGGGACGAGTGCCATTCCGGTGGCCTGGGCCAACAGTTGGAAGCCGCCGCAGAACCCGAAGACCGGGCGCTCCGTCTCACGGAGAATCGTCTCGATCGGCTCCAGCTCTTCGGGCGTGTAGGCCTCCGGCGGAGCCGAGTTACCGCTGATGAATATGGCTTGGACGTTGAGTGAATCCAGCAGTGCGTCATCCACCCGGTCGTAGCGAATCAGGTGGCAGGGCACGCCGGAGAGGTCTTCGAGCCGGTAGGTGATGGTGGTGCGGGCGGCCAGCATTCGCTGTCCGTGCTTGGTCTCGCGGCCGGAGGCATGCTCAAAGTCCACGAAGACGATCATCGTGTCAGCCTAGGGATGAATTGCCAGACCGGAGCAGCGAGGCGGCCTCTGCGATGGCTCGGAGCGCATCGTGGTCATGGGGGTCATGCAGGGCGACAATCACCTGCTCAACGCCAACGGCCTGCAGTGCCCGCAGTTGTTCCGCAACCTCGCTCGGCAGGCCTATCAATGCCCGCTCCAGTACCCGATCCAGATCTTCTGATGGTCCACGTTCGGCCCGGACCCTGTTGAGCAGGGTGTCGAGGCCGCCAGTGGTTTGGGACACGAAACCGTCTATCTCCAGCGAGCGGGTGACCCCATGTTCGACCGCTGGTTTGACTGAATGGCCGACCGCTTGCTCGGAGGAAAGAGCGGAGAAGGTGGCGTTGCGCTCGGCGAACTCGGCCGGGGTGCAGAACGATGTCTCCCAAACATCGGCCTGTCTCGCCGCAAGTGCCATTGCCCGCTCACCGCTGGCGGCGATGGTGATGGGGATCTGCAGGTCTTCGGGTAACGGGCGTGGTTGTGGTTGTGGTTGTTGGGTTTCGCCGATGTCGGCGTCGGTTGCACGCTCCATCGTCTCTCCCGCCCACAGGCGGGGGAGCATCTCCAGCGCTTCGACGAGGTCACTGAACCGCTGGTCGTAGTCGGGGTAGTTGATGCCGAATGGCTGCCACCAGGGTCGACCAAACGCGGCTGATGCCCCGACCCCGGTGCGAAGGTCGACCCGACCGTGAGAGATCGAAGCGACTGTTGCCGCCTGCTTGGCCAGCAAAACCAGGCTGCGGTACTTGGGCAGCACGTTGGTGATCACCGGGCCAAGGCGAATCCGCTCGGTGGCCACCGCCAGTCCCGCCAGGGTCGTCCAACAGTCCAGGTTCAGGTCGTGAGGCGATTCGCCGTAGTAGAAGCCGTCCAGTCCAAGCTGCTCGGCCAGCACGCACGTCGCCTCAACCTGTTCATAGCTCGACGACCAGACCTCAAGGGCGACTCTCACCGACCTGAGCGTACCGACGTTCTCGTTTGTGCCGCTGACGCCCGGGCGATATACAACGTGCAGGGCAACGCTGCAGGGGGACGACATGAGCGACGGGAACGACCCGGTGATCGAGGGCGTCGACGGTGAAAAACCGATCGTGGCGGTGACCGGGGCCAGCCGCGGTATCGGCCACGCCATCGTGAAGGAGTTCCACGCCGGGGGCTGGGAGGTCTTCACCCTGGCCAGAACACCGTTCTCCGAAGCGTGCCCCTGGGCTGACGGCATCATCAAGCACATCGAAGTTGACCTGGCCGATCACGCGTCGATACTGCGGAGCTGCGATCAGCTACGGGAACGGCTCGGCTCCCGGGGACTCAACGCGCTCATCAACAACGCTGGCATATCCCCCAAAAACCCCGACGGTGGTCGGCTGGCGGCATCGCAGACCTCTCTTGAGGTGATGCAGACCGTACAGATGGTCAACGTCACCGCACCGCTACTGCTGTGCAACGAATTGCTAGCCCCGCTCACCGCGGCGAAGGGAGCGGTGGTCAACGTGACGTCAATCGCCGGGTTCAAGATCCACCCGTTCGCCGGTGCGGCGTACGCAATGTCCAAAGCCGCACTGTCGGCGTTGACCAGAGAGTTGGCGTGGGAGTTCGGGACGACGGGGGTGCGAGTGAATGCGGTGTCGCCCGGTGAGATAGAGACGACCATCCTGTCTCCGGGAACCGAGGACCTCGTTCACCGAGAAGTGCCGATGGATCGCCTTGGCAGTCCCGAGGAAGTGGCCGAGGTGGTGCACTTCCTCTGCGGCTCGAAGGCCTCCTATGTCAACGGCACCGAGATACACATCAACGGCGGCCAGCACGTCTAGCGGCCCTGACAGGTAGGCAGATTCGTTCACTGCACCCGGTTTTCACCGCATGCGGTTTTCACCGCATGCGGTTGTCGCGGCATGCGGTTTTCGCGGCATCCGGCCGCGTCGGTGCCAAGTGGCACATGTCGCTTTGGGACGGCGGCGTGATGTTCGTAGCTTGGATGCCATGACCGATACTGCTGCAACCTTCTCGCCGGGCGTCCTCACAGGGGAAGCCGTCTCAGAACTCTTCGCTGTGGCAAAGGCTCGCGGCTTTGCGCTGCCAGCGGTCAACTGCATTGGCACAAACAGCATGAACGCCACCATGGAAACCGCTGCGGCGCTGAATGCCCCGGTGATCATCCAGTTCTCAAACGGCGGAGCGGCGTTTGTCGCAGGTAAGGGCCTGGGGAGCGACATCCACGCCTCGACTGTCGGCGCCATCGCCGGTGCCCATCACGTCCGCAACCTGGCCGCTGCGTACGGCGCCCGAGTTTTGCTCCACACCGATCACGCCGCGAAGCCGTTGTTGCCATGGATCGACGGTTTGCTCGATGCCGGTGAGGCGCACTTCGAGCGTCATGGCGAGCCGCTGTTCAGTTCCCACATGCTTGACCTCTCGGAACTCCCGATCGAAGAGAACATCGACATCTGCGTCACCTACCTGGAACGGATGGCCAAGATGGGTATGACGCTGGAGATCGAGCTTGGCATCACCGGTGGTGAAGAGGACGGCGTCGACAACTCCGACGTGAAGCCCGAGGACCTGTACTCCAAGCCGACCGAGGTGGCGTACGCCTACGAGCGGCTGTCCGCCGTGAGCGACCGGTTCACAGTGGCCGCAGCGTTCGGGAACGTGCACGGCGTGTACAAGCCCGGCAACGTTCAGCTCACACCGTCCATCCTCGATGACTCGCAGCGTTACATCGAAGAGAAGTTCGACGCCGGGCCGAAGCCGGTCAACTTTGTCTTCCACGGTGGCTCCGGATCATCCGAAGCCGAAATTGCCGAGGCACTCTCATACGGCGTGGTGAAAATGAACATCGACACCGATCTCCAGTGGGCGTTCTGGGACGGAGTCCGGGCCTACGAGGCCGAGAACAACGGCTACCTCCAGGGCCAGATCGGCAACCCCGAGGGTGCTGACGCTCCGAACAAGAAGAAGTACGACCCGCGGGCGTGGCTCCGGGCCGGCGAGGCTTCCTTTGTCGACCGGTTGACCCAGGCGTTCACCGAACTCGGTAACGTCAAGACGCTTGACTAGCGGGTGCCGCAGCTGACGTCTTGCGTTCCAGCCGCAACGCGTAAATGCCGCTCACGATGATGATCGCGCTTCCAACGATCGTTGGAAGATCTGGGACCTCGTCAAAGAACACATAGCCAAGAGCCACTGCGCCGATCAAGAGGGTGTAGCGGAACGGTGCTGACACGCTGAGGTCACCGATCCGCACCGTCTCGATGGTGAACAGGTAACCGACGAACAGCGATGCCGTTGAGAGGCTGAGCAACACTGCGCCCCAAAACCCGAAGCCGGTCCAACCGGAGGGAATCGACAGCATCCCGGTCAGCACCGCCAGCCCAACCGCGGTGACAAACGCAATGGTGGTCGCCGGGGTGGCTGGGTTGACGTCACGGGTGGCAAATTCTCGAAGCACCATGAAGGCTGCGCTGGCGACCGCCATGAGCGACCACGCCGAGAACGCATCGGTTGCCGGCCGCACCACCAGCACCACACCGACGAAGCCGATGAGGACCGTCAGATACTGACGGCCGGTGACCCGCTCCTTCAGGATCAGGGCCGCGGCCAGGGTCACGGCGAATGGAATCAGCTGCAGGATCGCCTGGGCGTTGGCGAACTCGATGCGAATAATCGCGGCGAAGAACAATGCGGAGCCAACCATCTCGGCACCGACCCGAACCAGCAGCGGACGCTCGATGTGGCCACGTATGTTTCGCTCGTTTCTGAAACGGCCGACCAGCGCGAACAGCACGGCGAGGCCGATGCTGCGAAGGAACAGGACCTGATAGACGCCCGGGCCGCGTTCGGTGAGCAGCCGCACCAGGGCGTCGTTGACGACGTAACCCAACGAGCCGATCGTCATGTACAACGATGCTCGTACGTTTGCAGAGTTCCCCGGCACTGGCGCAGCGTATCGGGGGCCAACCCGCACCTTCGACAGGCACCCCTATGGGATCGACAGTAGGTTTGCTCGACAGGCAACGATCACAGCAACGGGGGATGAGATGATTCCGATTTCGGCGGCAGACATCACGCTTGACTGGTTGAACGAGCGCACGGGCGATGAGGTTGGCACCCTGATCGCATTCGAGGCGGCCACCATTGGCGAGGGCGTCGGCATTCTGGGGGAGGTCTCTCGGCTTTCGCTGACCTACGCCGAGGGTCAGACCGGTCCGGCCACCCTGATTGCGAAGTGCCAGTCGGCGTCACCGGAGAACATTGCGCTCTGTCAGATCATGGGCTTCTACATTCGCGAAGTCAGCTTCTATCAGCAGTTTGGGGCTGACGCCCCGGTCCGGGTTCCCAAGTGCTACCTGGCCGATATGGAGGAAGGCGGCAGCCCGTTTGTGCTGCTACTCGAGGAAGTCACCGGCGCCAGAATGATCGACCAGATCGTCGGGGCCACCCTTGAGGACTGCCTGGCCATCGCCGGGACGGTAGCGCCGCTCCATGCCGCGTTCTGGGACAACGACGCGGTGAAGGCGCTCGAGTGGCTACCGCCGATGAACAACGACTTATACAAGGGAGCCTCGGCCCTCTATGCCGCGAACCGAGATGGCTTCCGGGAGAAATGGGACGGTCGGCTACCCGAAGAGGTCATGAACGCCTGCGACGAACTCAACCCGAAGTACGCCGACATGTTGGACTGGTGGCCGCAGCATTCTCCGGCGTGTCTGACCCACACCGACTGCCGAGCGGAGAACTACCTCTTTGGCGGTTCGGCCGGGGATGACGCGGTGACCATGTTGGACTTCCAGCTCTCCACTCGCCATGTCGGCACGTGGGACATCGCCAACTTCATGGGAATGTCGGTGCCAGTTGAGGAACGTCGGTTGTGGGAACAACAGGTCGTGCGCCACTACCACGACACCCTCTTGGCCAGCGGTGTCACCGGGTATGACTTCGAGCAATGTTGGCGGGACTATCGCTACTGCCAGTTTCACCAGGCGTGGAGCATTGTGGTGGTGTCCGACCTCGATCCGGGGAACGACCGCGGCCGGGAATTGCTCGACACCTTTGCCATCCGAGGCTTCCAGGCCGTCGCGGACAACAACGGACACGAGTTCCTGCAGGAGCTGTAGCCACCAAAACTGACACCGGCGGGACCGTGTTGGCCCCGCCGGCAACCCACCTGCGAGAGCTCGGTTTCTACAGCTCGCGCAGTTCCTACAGTTCGCGCAGGGTCGCCATCAGCTTGGGGAGATCTTCGCCGCGGGCCATGATTTCGTCCATGCCGCCGACTACGCCGGTCAGGTTGGCCAACACCATGTACTCCAGGCCCGCCGTTGCGTAGTCCTGGAACTGCGTGGCGAGTTCTTCCGCATTACCGATGAACAGCACCTGCTGGACCATCTCGAAGGGAATTGTTGGCGCAAGGTCCCGTAGGTCATCGGCGGAGAGGTCATGGATGATGACGTCGATGAAACCCTTGGAGTCGTTCCCCAACGGGTGCTGCATGCCGTGCTTCTCCCAGATGTCGCCCATGGCGAACAGCCCAAAGAGCTTGCCGAGCGGCTCCGTGTCAAACATCTCTGCCGCCCGATCGATGCTCTCGGCGAACAGCGTGAACGGAAGCAGCGATGCTGTCGGGGTTGGGCGGCCGGCCTTTGCCGCATGATCGGCGACCACCTTCAACTTGTCGCCGTACTCGTCGGCCGACATCCACCACGCCGGGATCCAGCCGTCGCCATACTGTCCCGTGAGGCGCAACATGCGGGGACCATGTCCGGCGATCCATACCGCCGGCTTGCCCCGACCCTCGGCTTCGAGCGGGAGGCCCATGCGGCCGATGGGGTTGCCGGGCATCGTGCCGGTGTCCAACAGCGAGCGAAGCTCAACCAGGCACTCTTCGAGCAGCGCGACCGGCTTGTCGAACGGGTAGCCGAACGGGGTGAGGCTCTCGGCCTCGCCAGAACCGATGCCAAGAATAAAGCCGCCGGGAATCAAATCGTTCAGGGTGAGAGCGGTGCGGGCAAGGTCCGCCGCTCGGCGTCGCGTTGAGTCCGTGACCGAAATGCCAAAAGGACGGTCGGTCATTGTGCCGACTACTGCGCCGTAGCAGAACGGGTCATAGAAGGCATCTGGGTCTGCTGCCAGCGCTGAGAGTGGAGTCTCTGCCCATAGACCCGGGTGGAACACGCCGAGAATGTGATCGGGCGCCCAGTAGGAATCTGCTCCCATCTGTTCATAGAGCGGCAGCATCATATTGGTGCTGTCGAGTGGAAACTGTGCGGGGAGATTTATGCCAACCTTCATGGCCAGACCTTAGCGAGCCATACTGAAGCGTGCCCAAGCAACGCGTTGCAGTTCTCACCGGCGGCCATCCATTTGAAGCGGAGCCGTTCTTTGCGGTCTTCGATGCGCTTCCCAATGTCGAGTGGGCCCACGTGGCTCAGCCCGATGCTCTGGAGATATTGCATCCCGACGGTGCCGCCGATTTTGATGCGATTGTCCTCTACGACATGCCCGGCATCACCTTTACCGGCGCCGATCCGCCTGCTCGTTTTGAAGCACCGCCACCCGGCTATATCGAGGGGTTCCAGTCGTTGCTAGCCGAGGGTGTGGGCCTGGTTGCGATGCATCACGCTATTGCCTCCTGGCCCGCATGGCAGGGTTTCGCAGAGATCATCGGCGGGCGCTTTCACTATCAGCCTGCGACCCTAGGCGGGGTGGAGTATCCGGACTCCGGGTACCGTCACGATGTCACCCACCAGGTCGAAGTCCTCGACCAAACGCATCCGATCTGCGCCGGACTCGACGCGTCGTTCACCATCACCGACGAGCTCTACCTGTTTCCCGTGCTGACCGAATCGGTGACGCCGCTGATGCGCAGCACCCACCGTTTCACCGATGACCAGTTCTACTCGGCGGACTTGGCCATCCGCGGGACCCGCTACGCCAACGACGGATGGAGCCACCCGCCCGGGAGTGACCTTGTGGCCTGGACCAGGTCCGTCGGCCCGTCGGCGATTGCCTACCTGCAGTTCGGTGACGGCCCCCAGACCTACGCTGACGCTAACTATCGGCGCATCGTGGGGAACGCTATCTCCTGGGTCTCGACGGCGAAGGGCTAGCGGCTATGACCACTCATTCCAATGCACGAACTGCTCGGCCGGGATGCGCGACGCAACCTTGAAGTCCGTGCCGAGGGTGTAGCCGATGGGAAACAGCCCGGCTTGGCTGTAATTGTCGTAGTCAATGCCGAGCAGGTCGGCCACGCCCTTCTCGTCCGGTAGGTGCAGCGTTGTCCACGAGCTGCCGAGCCCTCGCTCACGCAGGGCCAGCAGAAAGCTCCAGACCGCGGGCAGGATTGATCCCCACGATGATGCCTGACGGAAGTTGTCGGCCCCTTCAAGCCTGCCGGTATGGCAGGGGATGGCCATCAGCGGTACTTCGTGTAGGCGTTGCGCCATGTACACCGCCGAGCCGAGGATGCGGGTGCCCTGATCGTCGCTACGCTCCGGCAGCTCGGCATTGGCCGGGTCTTCAATGCCGGTGTAGGGATAGAAGTTCTTGCGGTAAAGGTCTGCGATGACCTTCTTCTTCTCCGGGTCGTCGACGAACACCCAACGCCACCCCTGGTTGTTTGACCCGGTCGGCGCCTGCTGGGCGATCTCCACACATTCCATGACCACCTCGCGCTCAACCGGACGGTCGAAGTCGATGCGTCGACGAACCGCTCGTGTGGTGGTCAGTACTTCATCTGCGGACAGGCCCAGTCGCTCGGTCATCGTCAGAAGCTACCGGATGAGGTTGGCGCGCTCCTAGTCGGAGGAGTTGGCGGAGAGCCAGGTTGTGGTGTCGGCCGACATCTTTGCGCCGTCGTAGGCAATCCGCTTTCCGGGCTCGACCTCAAGGATGACCCGCCGGGGCGAGTCGAGGAACTGCACCCAGTTCTTGCGGCGCTGAGGGTCATCGGTGAACGCCTCGGCGAGCGCAGGATAGAACCACTCCTTTGTCTCGGCGTCATCGTGGACGGTGCAGATGCCCTTGTAGGTCACGGTCTTGCCGGGGCCGATGCTCGACCCGGTGCTGGTTACGGCGATACAGACCCGGGGGTCACGACGGACCGCGCTGATCCGGGCCCGTTGGCTCGACGCCGTCAGCCAGAACTTGCCGTCGCGATGGATGTAGCTCATGATCACGCCGACCGGCCAGCCGTCCTTCGTCGACCACATGAAGGTGCACTCGTTCTGGGCCGTCATGAGCCGTTGCTCATCCGCATCGTCCAGCGTGTATTTGGTGACGTCCTCGTAGTTTCCATCTTCGTCTGCGGCCATGGACAATGATGGTAGTGCAGGCCCCGTAATCGCGAGGAGAACGATGACGACGCAAACTGAGATGACGTTGGCGGAGGCGGCGGCCTCGGTCCGCAACGGACGGGTCACCGCAACGGAGTTGACCACGGCGTGTCTGGCCCGGATCGAGGCGACCGATGGTCTCATCGGGGCGTTCGCATCGGTCCAGGCCGACCCGGCGCTGGCGGTCGCCGCGTCGTTGGACGCAGCATTGTCGGAGGGAGCGTTGTCGGAGGGAGCCGGTCCGAGCGGTCCGCTGCACGGGGTCCCTGTGGCACTCAAGGATCTGTTCTTCACCGACGGGGTTGCCACCGAGGCGAACTGCGACGCGCTGGCCGGCTTCACCCCGGACTTCGACGCAGTGGTGGTGCAACGGCTCCGATCCGCCGGGGCGGTGATCATCGGCAAGACCAACACCCACGAGTTGGCGTTCGGGGTGTCGTGCCCCGAGTCCCACAACCCGTGGGATGCCGGGCGGATGACCGGCGGGTCGTCGGGTGGTTCGGCGGCTGCGGTGGCCGCCGGTCAGGTGTTCGGCGCGCTGGGCACCGACACCGGTGGCTCGGTCAGGATCCCGTCCAACTACTGCGGGACGACGGGGATCAAGACCACCCGGGGTTTGGTGCCACGCCACGGTGTGCACCTGTTGTCCTGGACGTACGACACGGTTGGGCCGATGGCCCGCACCGCCGAAGACTGCCGGTTGTTGCTCGAGGTCATCGCCGGTCACTCGTCGCTCGATCCGTACTCCAGCCGCACCCCGATGTCGGCGGCAACGTCGCCCGGGAACCTGGTTCTCGGCGTGCCGGGTGACAGCTTCTTTGCAGGCATCGACACCGATCCCGAGGTTCGGGCGGTGATGGACGAAGCGGTGGCGGTGCTCACCACGATGGTGGCCCGGGTAATCCAGGCCGAGATTCCACACACCGCCGATCATGGTGACGCTGGCTCTGCCATTGTGTTCGCCGAAGCCGCGGCGCTACTGGCCGAGACGCGAGCGCAGTCGAACGAGCGCATCGGCGAAGAGCCCCGGGCCATTCTCGAAGCCGGGGCGCAGCTTTCCGGCACCGATGTGGTGCAGGCGCAGGCAACGCGGATGGCGTTCGAACGGGCCTACCTCGATGTCTTCGACGAGCAGGGTGTCGACGTGATTGTGGCGCCGGTCAACCCGAACCAGGTGCTGCCCCATGGCATCGCGGACCTGGACGGGGTGCCGTTGATTCCCGCCACCACCCAGTTCACGTTCCCAATCAACGGGGCAGGTCTCCCGTCGATCGCGCTGCCGGGTGGATTCGCCGCCGACGGCCTGCCCATCGGGTTTCAACTGATCGGCCGCCCGTACTCGGACCTGACCCTCGCCGTTATCGGGGAGGCCTTCCAAACGGCGACCACCCACCACACCGCTCGACCACGTCAGCCCTGACGGCTGCCTGTCCGATAGAGGCGCTGTTGTCCAGGACCCTTATCGCTGAAGAGATCGAAGACCTCCCGACTGAGAAACAACGCAACGTCGCCCGGGCGGTGTTTCTGGAGGGCAAGTCAACTGCTGAAGTGGCAAACGACTTGGGCATCCAGCCGCAGGCGGTTCGCAAGCATCTGCGACCGGCCCGCCAACGTCTAATCGAACGCCTTTCTGACTAGCGACAGGGCAGACAGTCTGCCCCCTAGGGTGTCGTTGCTCCGCTCGGCCCGGTTGGCTGTGCAGAGCCGGGCAACGGCTCCATTCGAGCGTCGTCATCATCGATATCGAACTCGATGAGTTGTCGGAGCGCCTCTTGTCGGACTCGCCCGGCGGCTCGCAAGGTCAGATCGTCCGTGACTTCATTGTCATGCGACTTACTATTCATCACACATCCCTGCATCGGTGCCGCTGCTTTGCGGCTACGTCCCCTGAACGGTTAGGAGGCACCTGTCATGTTGCTCGGCCACAATGCGGGTGCCGGTCGGCGCCGTGGTTGGGCCTGTTGTTCGGCCACGGCACTCTGCCAGGCGAAGGACGGTTGTCGCTGTCCTTCTTTATAGACGTCGCAGCGAGGTCTACGCGTTACCCATGACTCGAAGAACTTCGTGCTCTATTCGGCCTTTGCGCAAAGTCTCCTTGTTTGGCGCGGCTGGACGGCTAGATGACGACAACCTCTTCTTTCGCGGTGCCGTCGACGAGTCGCTGGTAGCCAAGGTCGGTCATGTCGATGGTCTGGTACCGGCCGGTGGTGATCAACTCACTCAGTGCCCGGCCGACGGCGGGGGAGTGCTGGAGGCCGTGGCCGGAGAACCCGTTTGCCAGGTAGAAGTTGTTGAGACCCGGCACCGGGCCGATGACCATGTTGGCGTCCAGGGTGTTGACGGCATAGTGGCCCGCCCACGATGCGGTCACCGAGATCCGATCGAACTGGGGGACCCAGCGGGCAAGGGCCGGCCAGATGATCTCCTCGAATTCGTCGTGGCGAACCCGGAAGTCATCGTGATCGGCCAGCGGGTCAACCGTCGGAGACACGCCGCAGATGAACTGATTCTGTTCCCGCCGGTAGTGCACGCCCTCAGGGGTGATCGTCAGCGGCACACGGCCCGTGATCGGGGTCCGACAGTCAAAGACGAACAGTGACCGCACTCGGGGTTCAACCGGGATCTGCAGGTTGACCATGGCGGCGATCTCATCAGCCCGCGGTCCGGCGCTGTTGATGACGTGGGAACACTCGATGGTGTCGCCGGAGCGGAGTAGCACGGAGGTGACGCGGTCGCCCGACGTGTTGATGGCAACCACCTGATCCTTCAGGTAGGTGGCGCCGTCATGTGTTGCCCGTCGCTTGAATCCTTGCAGCAGCGCCCATGCGTCGAACGAACCTTCCCGTTCTGTACCGAGCCTCCCTGCGCAAAGACCATCGACGTTGAGGTACGGAAACGTGGCCGCCAGCTCCGATGGGGACAGCAACGCAACCTCGGCCCCATGTTCGACCTGGGTCCGGTGGGCGTTACGGAGTTGTTCGGCGCCATCATCGGTGGCGAGGAACAGATACCCAGTACCCATGAAGCCGATGTCCGGCGCCTCGCCCTCAACCTGCACGTGCTCGTGAAAGTTCTCGATGAACGACATGCCGTGCTGCGAGGCCTTGATGTTCACCGGGTCCGAGAACTGCTCCCTGATGCTGCTCCCGGAAAGGGCGCTGGATGCCGTTTCATAGGTGGGGTCCTTCTCAACGACCACCACCGTGCCATCGAACGCGTCGCTTTGGGTCAGATAGTACGCGGCGGCCGAGCCGACGACACCTCCACCGATACAGACGACATCAGCATGGAGCGTTGTCACGCTACTTGGACCTGGCGATGTGGAGCGGCAGGCCAAGGACGCCATGGGCTGCCTCTAGCAGCCCTTCGGACATGGTGGGGTGTGGGTGGACCGTGGCGGCCAGCTCCTCGGCGGTCGCTGCCATCTCGATGGCCAGCGTGACCTCACCGATGAGTTCCGAGACGTTCGGGCCTGCAAGGTTGGCGCCAATGACGGTGCCCGCCTCGTCTGCCAGCAATTCCACGTGGCCGGCGTCCTGTCCGAGGGTCTTGGCCCGGGCCGAAGCTCCCAGAGGGAACACGAAGCTGGTGGCGGTGATGCCCGCCGCGGCGGCGCTGTCCTTGGTCATGCCGACCGTCGCCACCTCGGGGTCACTAAAGACCACGGCCGGGATGGCGGCAACGTCAAACGTCGCCTGCATCCCGCATGCGGTCTTAGCTGCCACTTCGGCCTCGGCGGTCGCCTTGTGGGCCAGCGCAGGCCCGGCGGTGACATCGCCGATGGCCAGGACCCGTTTGCCCGCTCGTCGGGTGGCATCGACGTGGATCAGCCCGTCAACACCGGTGGAGACCCCGACGACGTCCAGGCCGAGGTCCTCGGTGTTCGGGGCCCGGCCGACGCAAACCACGACCCGGTCTGCCGGAACGATCTGTTGCCCATCGGCGGTCGAAATCTGCAGGCCGTCGTCGGTCATGGCCTCGGCCAACGCATCGGTCGTGACCGTGACGTCGAGTTCGGCGAGACGGCGGGCGACCACACGGCCAAGACGGGAATCAAGCTCGGGCAGGACCGATGCCTGGGCTTCGACAATGGTCACCGACGAACCGAGCTTGGCCCACGCGGTGCCAAGCTCCACGCCGATGTAGCCGCCACCGACGATTGCAAGGTGCCGGGGCACCGCATCGAAGCCGAGGAGTGCTCCGGTGGAGTCAATAACCCTCTCGCCGTCGAACGGCAGGCCCGCGAGCTGAATCGGGCGAGAACCGGTGGCCACGATCGCCTGATCAAACTCGATGTGTTGGACCGAGTCGCCGGAGGAGACCACCGCACGGTTCGCTCTGGCGAACCGAGCGGTGCCTTCGATGACGGTCACCCCCGCCGCAGCCAACAGCGAGCCGACGCCGGACGTCAGCCCGGAAACGACGTCTGCCATATGTTGCTTGAGCGCCGGTAGGTCCACCGTGGCCTGCAGGTCAATGCCGGTGCCCGCTGCGGCCACCGGCAGGTGCGCCAGCTCCGCAGCGTGGATGAGCACCTTCGAGGGGATACAGCCAACATTGAGGCAGGTCCCGCCGATGGCCTCGCGCTCGACCAGGACAACGTCTTTGCCGTAGCCGGCGCAACGCAGCGCCGCGGCGTACCCACCGGGCCCGCCGCCGATCACCAGCACGTCGGCCGCGGTGGACACTTCGCCTACAACCATGGTGCTCGCCAATCGCGTGCGGGCCAATCGGGCGTCGGCCAATCGGATCCGGTGGTCCTCGCCCCGCTCATAGGAGCAACCCGACCGGCGCCTGAAGCGACGCACAGATGTCGTTGTGGAACGCCGACATCACATCACCATCGACGAGCCGGTGGTCTCCGCAAACGACGATCGGCAGCGTCGGCTTTGCCACCACCGCACCGTCGATCACGATGGGCCGCGGTGCAATGCTGCCGAGCCCGGTGATGCCCGTCTCGCCGGGGCGGATGATGGGATTGGCCACGTAGGTCCCCTGCGATCCGAAGTTGGTCACCGTGTAGGTGCCGCCCTGCAGGTCCTCACCCCGCACCGTCTTGTCCCGGGCGGCCGTGGTGAGTCGTGCCAGTTCGCCTGCCATGGCAAAAACATCGAGCCGGTCCGCATCGGCGATCACCGGAACCATCAGCCCGTAGTCGGTGGCAACGGCCACGCCGAGATTGACGTGTTCATGCACGGTGATGGTCTCGGCATCGAGGTCCAGAGTGGCGTTCATGATCGGGTGTCGCCGCAGAGCTGCTGCCACCGCCATCAGCGAAATGACAAGCGGCGTAATGTTTGGCGCGGAGTCATCCTGAAGGGCACGGAGTTGAGCCCTTGTCGACAGAAGATGCTCGGCGTTGATCTCGTTCATGGCGCTGATGTGGGGGATGGTCGACCACGACTGGTCCATCGCCTTTGCCGTCGCCCGCCTGACGCCTCGCAAGGGGTGGACGCCGGTGTCGAACTGGGCTGCCGGGGAGACCGCTGCAACCGGCCTCGGCGGTGTTGCCTGTGCCGTTCGGGTTGGCCGAGCTGACCGGGCCGCCTCGTTGCGAGGGGCCGTGACCCTCGGAGCGGCCCCAGCGGCGGCCTTGGCCGTCACGTCGTCGGCCAGGATGCGGCCGCCGGGTCCACTGCCGGTCACCGCGAACAGATCAACCCCTAGTTCCGCCGCAAGCTTCCTGGTCGCAGGCGAGGCTTTCGGTCGACGGCCGCCACCGACCGCTGCTACCGCGGTGGCAGCGGGCGGGATCGCTGCCGATGGCGTGTCGGGCGCCGGCGATGCCGCATGCTCTGACGAGGCAGCAGGGTTTGGTGGCGTTGTTGTCGATCCAGCGGCGCCGGCGCCATCGTCGATGACCACCAGCAGCTCGCCGACATGGACGATCTCGCCCTCGGCGGCACCCAGCATGGCAACCGTGCCGGTTGCCGGAGCGGGCATCTCCACCGTCGACTTGTCGGTCATGATCTCAACGAACGGTTGGTTCCGTTTAACGGTGTCGCCGACCGCGACCAACCAATTGACCACCTCGGCCTCGTGGAGACCTTCGCCGATGTCGGGCAGATTGAACTCCACGGTCATGGTGCCACCGCCAGGGTCCGTCTCACCGCGGCCATGATCCGCTCGGTGTCCGGGACGTAGAAGTCTTCGAGCAGGCCGACCGGGTATGGCACATCGAAGCCGGAGACCCGAGCGATCGGCGCTTCGAGGTCATAGAAACACCGGTCGTTTGCGGTGGCGATCACCTCTGACGCAAAGCCGCATGTCTCCGGCGCCTCCTGCACCACCACTGCTCGGCCGGCCGACGCTATGGCCGATGCCAGACCGTCGACGTCCAGCGGGACGATGGAGCGAAGGTCGAGCACCCCGACCGACAGTCCTTCCTTGGCAAGCTGATCGGCGGCTTTCGTCGCCAGCTCGGTCATGTAGCTCCAGGCGATGATCACAATGTCATCGCCGTCACGGGCCATGCGGGATTGACCAAGTTCCACCACATGCTCGCCGGTTGGCACGTCGCCCTTGACCATCCGGTACCCCCGCAACGGCTCTAGGAAGAGCACCGGGTCCGGCTCGCGGATGGCGGCGGCCAGGAGCCCCTTTGCATCGGCAGCGGTTGCCGGGGCCACAATTTTCAACCCCGGACAGTTTGCGTACTGCGACTCCAACGACTCGGAGTGCAGCTCCGGGGTCCGAACGCCGCCACCGAACGGGGCGCGGATGGTGATCGGGGCCTCAAACCGGCTGCCGCTGCGCGACCGGAGCCGGGCCACCTGGCCGACGAGTTGATGCATTGCCTGGTAGCTGAAACCGAGGAACTGAATCTCGGCGATGGGAACCATGCCTGCTGCGGCAAGCCCGACCGTTGACCCAACGATGACCGCTTCAGCCAGCGGCATGTCGACCACCCGGTCTTCGCCGAACGCGGTGATCAGTCCTTCGGTTGCCCGGAAGACACCGCCGTTGACCCCGACGTCCTGGCCGAACATCATGACCCGCTCGTCACGGGCCATCTCTTCGTGGAGGGTGTGGTTTATTGCCTCCAGCATGGTCATTTCCGTCACTGAGTGTGCGGTGGTGCCCGCCGGGGCATCGGTTGCAGTCATCGTTCCTCCTCCGCGAGGTGCTGGCGTAACTCGGTCCGCTGTCTGGTCATCCTGGCGGTTGGGTTCACGTAGACATTGTCAAACAGGACCGCAGGGTCGAGGTTGGCCTGGGCCTGCTGGGCTCGGTCCCAGGCAAGGTCGAAGCGTTGCTCGGCTCGCTGCTCCGCCGCCTCATGCAGTTCGGCGTTCCAGATGCCGAGCTCGGTGAGCTTTGCGGCGAAGCGGGCAATCGGCTCTTCCCGTTTTGCGGCCGCCGCCTCGGCGGGGTCCATGTACTTCGTCGGGTCATCGGCGGTGGTGTGAGGGCCGTGGCGCACCGTTACGGCCTCTATCAACATCGGCCCCTGACCGCCGACCGCCCGCATGCGAGCTTCGGACACCACCCGGCGTACCTCCAGCGGGTCTCGGCCATCCACCTGTACCCCGGGGAAGCCGAAGGCGTGGGCCTTTGCAGCGAAGGACTCCGCTCCGGTTTGTTGGCTGGTTGCGGTGGAGATGGCCCAACCGTTGTTCACCAGCACGAAGATCACCGGCGCCTTGCGGACCCCCGCCAGGTTGGCCGCCTCGTAGAAGTCGCCCTCGGAACTGGAGCCATCTCCGAAGAACGTCAACGTGCAGCCGGGGTCACCCTTGACCTTCATGCCCCATGCCATCCCGACCGCATGGGGGATTTGGCAGGCAAGGCTGATCTGGAACGGGAAGACGTGGAGGTCTTCCGGGTAGTGGCCGCCGCCGGGATGGCCGAGGTTGTACAGCGCGATCTTGTCGACGAGGTCTTCGCCGAAGCGGCCGAGCGCGTACTGCTCCCGGTACTGGGGGAAGATCCAGTCGGTGGTTGGGTCGAGCGCGCTGGCCGCACCCGCAGCCACGGCTTCGGACCCGTCAATGGGCGCCATTGTGCCCATCCGCCCCTGACGTTGCAGATTGAAACAGCGGGTCGAGTAGACCTGACCGTCAATCATTCGGCGCAGGATATCGAGCATTTCGTCCTGGCTCGGGTCGCCCCCGTTGGCTGAAACACTGTTTGGGACGTTGTCCTGTTTTGGGGTTGATTGCGACATGGATCGAGACCTCCTGACGCCGGTGTGGCACCGACAGTGTGGCACCGACCGCGCTGTTCGATCGAACGGGCCGGTGAGAGCCCAGGCTAGTTCTGTAGCGTGCAGACAGGCTCCGGCGTTTGCTCGATGTCACCGGAGCTCCCCGAACCCATGGAAGGCAGCGAAGCGATGATTGTACGGACACTGGAAGATGTGAAAGAGCGGGGCGACTATGGCGAGAACCCCGGGGTGTGGACCAGCAGTCGCTACCTCGTGCGCGACGACGGCGTTGGCTTCACCATGACCCAGACCACCTGCTCTGCGGGACAGACACAGGAGCTGGAGTACAAGAACCACATCGAGGCCAACCTGATCATCGAAGGCGAGGCCACCCTCACCGATGTCGGCACCGGTGAGGTCTACGAGCTTGGCCCGGGGTCGATGTACGCGCTGGACAAACATGACCGGCACCGCCTCGTCGCCAAGACAGACCTGCGGATCGTCTGCGTTTTCAGCCCGGCGTTGACCGGTGCGGAAACCCACGATGAGGACGGTTCGTACCCGATCCTGTGACGCTGACGGCATGATGGTGCGATGACTGAACCGGTGTTGACCAGCAGTGACCGCGCCTGGATTTCCGCGCTGCCCAAAGTGGAGCTCCACCTTCACCTTGAGGGCTCGATGTCGGTTGACACCATCGCAGCGCTGTCTCAGCGTCACGGCGTTGACCCGACGGTGGTGTGGCCTGACGGCCTGCCGGAACGTTTCTCCTTCGATGGCTTCCCCGACTTCGCAAAGCAGTTCTTCTATGGGCTCTCACTGCTGCGGACCGGCGAGGATCTCGCCACGATCACCGCAGACATGGCCACGACTCTGGCCGACCAGAACGTGCGCTACGCGGAGGTCACCACCACGGCCTACACCCACTTTCTGGGCCGCGACGATCGGGCCGGCATGTCCCACACCGACTATCGGGACGGGTTGAACGAGGGGCGTCGCCGGGCGGCAGCGGCGGGGGTGGACATCGGCTGGGTCATCGACATCCCGCGAGACCTCGAGCAGCCCGACAGCACGGTCACAATTGACTACCTGGAGGGCCCGAACACCCCTGACGGCCTCGTGTCCATCGGGCTTGGGGGATATGAGGTTGGCTTTCCGGCGGAGCCGTACGCCGAGCACTTCGGGCGAGCCAGGGCGCTTGGGCTGCACTCGGTTCCCCATGCCGGTGAGACCGAGGGAGCGCACAGTGTCCGTGCGGCCATCGACGACCTCGGAGCCGAGCGGATTGGCCATGGCGTGCGTTGCCTTGAAGATCCCGACTTGGTCACCGAGTTGGTCGACCGCGGCATCATGCTTGAGGTTTGCCCAACCTCAAATGATCTGCTGCAGGTGATCGACCAGATCGAGGATCATCCGCTGCCGGCGCTACGCGAAGCAGGGCTGCGGGTCTGCCTGAACACCGACGACCCCGGCTGGTTCGACACCGATCTCATCACCGAACTCAGCATTGCCACCAGACATCTTGGCGTGAGCGCTGCCGATCATCTCGCCATGCAGCGTGATGCTCTCGCCGCATCATTCGCGTCCGACCACACCCGCTCCGCAATTGGCGCAGAGCTCGACGCGGTCACGTTGGCGTAGGCCCCGGACTCAGGCTGCTGATGCTGGCTCTGGCTGCCGTGAGACCCCACGAAGTGACTGCCACTGGATGAGCGCCACGATGGCGATCACGGCACCGTCGGCGAGCACCAGGCCCCGCCCAAGCGGTCGTTCGACCAGGCCAAACACCACCAGAGCGATCATCAAGAGCGGATAGGGGGCGATCAGCGCCAGGTTGATCTTTGCGAGCGGTATCTGATTCTCCCGGGAGTTGACCCACAGGAGCAGGGCAGCGTGGGTGATCAATGCTGCGCCAAACAGGCGAAGCCAACCGTCGACGGAAACGCCAAGCCAGTTGCCGACCGTACCGGGCACCGCCGCTAGCAAGAGCCCGGTCGCCAGCGAGAACGCAGCGTTCATGAGCAAGCCCGGTCCGAGCCCCTGCCTGGTTCCCTGTCGGGGGCGTGCCGTCGCCGTCCCGGTGGTCGTCGTCCCGGCTATCGGTGTTCCGGTCGTCGGTGTTCTTGTCATAGCTCTACCGTAAACCGCGAACTTTACTTTGTAAAGTCGCAACCTTGTCGATTACGGCTTGAGGGGTTGCCAGCGCGGAGTTGACCGTGCAGGATCAGTGCTCGTGACCTCCACCGCCGAGCGCCTCCTCGATGCTGTCGATCAAGTGATTGCCGAGCATGGACCGTCCGGGGTGACCCTGCGCCGGGTCGGAGACAAAGCCGGCCTGTCCCACACCGCGGCCGCCCACTACTACCGAGACAAGCCCGGCCTGTTCACCGCATACATCACCCGGGCCTGGCACCGGGTGGCCGACGGCGTGGTCGAGGCGGCGGCAATCACCGATG
>CAZSTV010000002.1:0-40902 GCA_964609665.1 uncultured Acidimicrobiaceae bacterium | reverse complement strand
ACTGCAGGCCGGTGTGTCCTACGCTCGCTTCGCCCTGGCCGAACCATCGGCGTTCAGCGTGATGAGCCGCTTGGAGCTAGGGCGGGTCGAGAGCCCGGAGTTGTGGGAGGCCAGGGAGCGAGGCTTCATCGGACTTGCCGCGCTGATCGAACGCTGTCAGGAGAACGGGTGGGCCGTCGGGCGAGACACCATCGATGTACTGTCGGCGACGTGGAGCATGGTCCACGGTTTCGTTGACCTCTGGGTCGGTGGGCCGCTGGCCGCGCCCTATGACGGCCAGGAGCCAGAGGCGGTCCTCACCCGTCTGCTGAACCAGTTGCTCGACGGACTCGATGTGCCGGTCCATCGAAACGACGGTGGCGCCGCCGGCTCGTCATGAGTGACGCAGCCGCCGGGGACCGCTCGGCCGCCATCTACGAGCAGCGAATGAATGCTGCGATGGATTTTGTGCAGGACCACCTTGCTGAGGACCTGCGGTTGGACCGCATCGCTGACGCTGCAGGCTTCTCGCCCCATCACTTCCACCGGCTCTTTGCCGCCCACGTCGGTGAACGGCCGACGGCGTATGTGGCACGACGTCGAACCGAGCGGGCGGCCGCGCTGCTGATCGATCAACCAACCCGCACCGTGTCGGCCATCGCCGCTGACTGCGGCTTCGGCACCCCATCTGCGTTCGCCCGATCGTTCAAGGATGTCTACGGCGTGACGCCGATGGCCTGGCGAACCGGCGGGGGAGCGGAGGGCACCGGCCAGGCGCTTTCCACGGAGGGGTTGACGAGGTTCACTACGGCGATGCCAGAAACCGCCGTAGCGTTCAATGAGGCCGAGCAGTCGTGGGAGCTGCGGATCGGTGCGCTGGCACCGGGGCGACTGCACGTACGCCACCTTCCACAGCGTGAGGTTGCGTACCTCCGACACGCCGGTCCGTTCCAGGGAGCGGCGACGATCTTCGGCGAGCTGTTCGCAAAGATCATCACCTGGGCCGACTCGGTGGGAATCGACACCGGTGCCACCGACACCGTCGCCCTCTACCACGACGATCCGAACCTGACCGATGACGAGCTGCTGCGGTTCAGCGCATGCATCACGATTCCCGATGATGTAATCCCTGACCCACCGGTCAACCGGACGACGATCAGTGGCGGCCTCTATGTGACCGCGTCCTTTGCGCTGACCGACGACGAGTACAGCAACGCCTGGAACGCAATACTCGGGGCGTGGCTGCCACAGAGTGGCTACGAACCGGACGACCGGCACTACTTCGAGCGGTTTGGCCCCGACGACGCGGTCACCGACGGCCGCCGCCCGGTGGAGATCTGCATTCCGATCCGACCGCTGTCAGTCGGGAACTAGCTCACCCCTCCCGAAGCACGGCCTCCCAATCGAAGGTTGCCGACTCCTCAAGGTTTGCCGGCCACGAGGCGCACCATGAGGGCATGGCGACGTCTCGGACCCGGTCACTGGAGGGGAAGTACGGTTTGATGTCAACCACCGGCGTCTCGTCGACTGCGTCAATCCAGCCCAGTTCGATCGTGCCCGTGACTTCGTCGATCGAGACGATTCCGGCCACGGAGATGCCCAGCGGGGTCGGCCGGAGCGGACTTCTGGTGGCGAACACGCCAGCTCGGTCTGGTCCTTCGACATAGGGGGTCTGTTCAAGTACGAGCGGACCATGGCCAGTGTTTTCTTCATGCTCCCCGAGTTCTGCGTGCTCGGCTGTCCGGTCCGCCCACCACGCCACCATCACATGGCTGAAGTCGGCAAGGCCCTCCAACCCCGGCCGGTACTGCGGATCGATTGTGATTGCGAAGCGACCGTTCTTGGCCTCAACGGTTCCAATCACAGTGGTGGTCGTTGTTGCAGTGGTCGTGGTGTCGTTGTCTTCTGGCATGGCTGGCTCCAATCGTGCGCCGAGTGGCGCGTCCGTTTGGAACGTACGTCGCCGGCAGGTCACGGGCTGTCCATATCTTGCGATAGTGCGGCGGGATCTTGCGATAGTGCGGCGGGATCTTGCGATGCGCGGCATCGGTCGTTTGGCCTAGGCGACTAAACCTTCTGACGCTGTATGTCGATGTTCCAGCTACCGCCCTGAGTAAGGAAACGCTCCGTGAACACAACAACCGATCGCCAGGGCCAAACGGGTCCATTCGTCGGGCACAACCGTGGCTGTCTCACTGTTGGTTGCGGTTGTTGTACTCGTCATCGGCGGGACTGGGGTGGTGCTCGCTCGCTCCACCTCCCAGGAACGCGTCGCCGCTGAAGCGCAGGCCGCTCAGCTTGAAGTGCTCTCGATACGCAACGAACTGATCTGGCTCCACCATGATCTACTCACCGCCGGTCTGGTCGCCGAATATCGAAACACCGAGGTTGACCCAGAGCTCGTCGACCAGTTCCTTCTCGAGCGGACCGCGATGGTTGACCAGCTGCGGGTTCTTGCGGCCGGTGATGGCCTAGCGGCCGTGGCAGCCGCTGAGTTCGTCGAAATCACCGACTGGGCACGATTCGACGAGTGGCCGTTCGATGCCGAGGAGCTGGACGGTCAACACTTCGAACTGATCTTTCCCTCCGGCCGGGCCGACCTTGAGGGCGAATGGCCTCTCCACGCCGAGCGGGTCGAAGATTCAATGTTGCCCCGATTAGTCCTCATCGATGGGTTGAGCCTCGTCCTTGCCGACGAATCGCAAGACGGCGATCCGGTGTGGGGGTCGACGTTTGTGGGCTACACGATGGACATGGTCATCAACGCCCCCGGATGGCTCGGCCCCGAGCGCGAGAGTCCCCTGAGCTTCAGCTACGGCAGTGGCATGTCCGGGTATGACCCCGGCCCCGAGGCGTCGGCATCCTTGGCCGACCTTCAGTTGGTATGGGACTACGACCAATGGCTGATCGACAGGATCGAGCCCGGGTCCGACGGTGAGCCGCCGATGACGATCGACCAGCTCATCGCCGCCGCCGGTTCCGCCACCGAGGCGCTCCGCCTCGATGTTCAAGAGGCCCTGCAAGACGACGCTGAAGTCATCATCGACGCGGCGCCTGGCAGTACCGCGGTCATGGTCTGGTACGGGGTCGGTGTCGGCTCGGTTCTTGCGGTGACCATTGCGTTCGGGCTTGTTCTGTCCCGGCTATGGGGCGGCAATCGGATGCTGGCCGAGACAGCTCTGACCGATGCGCTTACCGGTGCACGCAACCGACGGTTCCTCGACACCGAGGTGGCAGACCGGTGCAAGCGAGAACACACCAACCACGTCATCGTCATGGTGGATCTCGACCGCTTCAAAATGATCAACGACACCTGGGGCCACGATGCGGGCGATGGTTTGCTCAGGCTGCTGAGCTCCCGCCTGGCGGAGCTGACCACCCGGCTTGGTGCGGTCGATCCCGATCTGGAGGCCGCCGTTGTCAGGCGTGGCGGGGACGAGTTCATCGTTGCGCTGCACAGCGTCAACTCTCCGTCGTTGATCGAACTGGAACGTCAGCTGCGCGCTCTCACCGGCCCGGTGGATCTTGGCCGCGACGAGCCGATCGATCTGCAATTCAGCCTCGGTATTGCGACCGGCTACGGCGCAGTCGATCTCGCCGATCTGGCAAAGGCTGCAGACTTCGCAGCCTATGAGGACAAACGGCGCCGATCGGCCGCCCGGGTAGCACCGCAGGAGACCGAGCCGACCATCATCGAAGTGTTCTAGTCAGCGTTCTCTCGTGAGCGGCGGCATACGATCGCAGGTGGCAACCACGGAACAGCCGCAGCGACCAACCTCTTCGAGCATGGCGATCATCCGGTCGAGCTCATCTCGGGACCGTTGCAGCTCAACCACCTTTGCGCTGATCAACGGCTTCCAATGACCGGAGGAGTCGTCAAGAATCTGTCCGATCTCCTCCAGCGAGAAGCCCGTTGCCTGGCAGCGCCGAATGAAGTTGACCCGGCCGACGGCGTCCTGATCGAAGCGACGCTTGCCGCCAACACGGCCCACCGCTGTGATGAGCCCGATGTCGTCGTAGTAACGGACAGTGGCGACCGAGACGCCAGCTTGTTCCGCAATGACCCCGATCGATACTGCCGAATCCATGAGTCCACTGTAGAACCTCAAGTCCACATGAGGTCAAGGGTTCTTGACACGGTCCGCCCGTTCGTGGCCTAGTGGGGATCATGCAACGAACCGGCCTTGTGCTCGGGGCCGGCGGTTCGCTCGGCTGGGCATACCACCTCGGCGTCCTCGATGGCATCCGTGAAGCGATCGGATTGCAGATTCAGGATGCAGAACGGGTCATCGGCACCTCGGCCGGGGCCGCCATCGGCGCGTCCGCTCTCACCGGCGCCAGCTCGCAGCAGATCCTCGAATCGATCGTCGCCCCCGTGTCACCGGAAGATCGCAAGCGGATGGAAGCGGCAAGAGATGAACGCCGGTGGACCAGGTTTTTCCGACCGCAGGCACCGGCAATGATCCGACGTGGCGGGCTGGCCGGGCTGGTTGGCCTGCTCCCGGCCGGTGTCTTTCCCACCACCACGCTCCGCCGGTTCCCCGCCTCCCACCTTGACCGCTGGCCTGAGAGCCTTTGGCTGCCAGCCGTTCGGCTCGGCGATGGCGGCGTTGTGGTCTTCGGCCGCGATCGAAGCGACGTTGCGGTCATCGATGCGGTCGAGGCCACCTCGGCCGTCCCGGCATTGTTTCAACCCAAGACGTTCGGCCGCGACCGGTTTGTGGACGGTGCGGTGGCGTCGTCGACCCACGCCGACCTGTTGTTGGCAGATCCGCCGAATCTGGTGATCGTGTCGTCACCCATGACGCGACCAGGCCGTGGGCCGGTCCGGCTGCGAGCCAGGTGGCAGTTGCGGCGCGAGGTTGCCGCGCTGCGATCGGCGGGGTCCCAGGTTGTCGTTGTCACCCCGGATGAGCGGCTGATGGCCCTGGCCGAGGGCTATCCCCGGCAGAGGCCCGATGCAGGCCCGGGCATTGTTGCCGAGGCAAAACGTCAGACCGAAATGGCGCTTGCCGAGCTGTGACGAACGTTCGTGGCGTTCGCCACGGAGAGCGGTGCCTATGCGGGGGCCAGCGTCTGCAGTGCGGCGTGGAACTCGGCTGCGAGGGCCTCATCTGAGATGACGCCGGCGTCCACATCGAAGTTGCTGTGAAACGACGGGATCGAGAGGCTGGCCCGAACGTCGCCGCCGAAGAATGGCATGGTCGATAGCGCCGCTTGGAGCACCCCGGAGCCACCTCGGCCACCCGGCGACGTTGCGAAAATCACGAGCGGCGTGTCCTGGAAGACCTGCATGTCCACCCGCGAGGTCCAGTCATAGAGGTTCTTGTACGCAGCGGAGTACGAGCCGTTGTGCTCGGCGAAGGAAAGTACGATCGCGTCCGCCTCGCCAATCAGCTCATAGAACCGCTGCGCCGGTTCCGGCACGCCCCCGGCCGCCTCACGGTCAGAGCTGTAGATCGGCATTTCAAAGTCGTTCAGGTCCAGCACTTGGACCTCGGCGTCCGGGATCAGCCCGCCGGTGATCAGATCGGCGGCGTGCAGAATGATGCGGTGGTTGATGGATGTGGAACTGTTGCTCGCTGCCATTGCCAAGATCTTCATTACGTGTCCTCTGGTTCGTCTGTGCTGTGTGGTTCGTCTGCGCCGGTACGCGTGCCGGTGCCGGTCGCCAGCTTGGCAGTGGCCAGGTCATCGACCACAAACCGGTGGTCGCTGCGAGAGGCGTGCGCCGCCCGAAAGAGTAGATGTACACCGACCGGGAGGGTGAGCACCATCGCTGCGGCGGCGATCACCAGGTACGCCGCCCCGCTCGGGCCGATCTCGATTGCCGCTCCGAGCGCGGCGATCATGAACGCCACCGGGCTCGCCTTGCCCGCGGCGTGAATTCTGGCGTAGGGGGTACTGAGACGAAGCAGTCCGGCCCCGGCCAGCACCGCAAGGAAACTGCCGATCAACATCAGCAACGACGCAATGGGATTCACCAGCCCACCCCGTCTCGGTCGAGGACGTCATCATCGGTGCCTTCGTCCTCCAGGAACCGACTGGCGGCGACGGTTGCGGTGAAACCGATGATGGCGATGACGACGAGCATGACCAGATACGTCGTGTCCTGCCTGCGGGCCGCGTCGACCGTTATCGCCCCCATCAGGGAAATGAGCGTCACATCCAGGGCGATGACCCGGTCGACAAGACCCGGTCCGGCCAGGAGTCGGAAGGTGCCGGCCAGTCCGGCTAGGCCGAACAACCACAGTGCAACGGTGCTCATTGGGCCCGCTCCGATTTCTTGCCCTGGGGCAGTGCCGAGCGTGACAGTTCGGCCAGAGCAATCGTGTGAGCCCTGGTCTCCTCCGCCTTTTCATAGTGCAGCAGGTGGAGATAGATGATTCCCTGATTGGGTTCAATGTCGACCACGGCGGTGCCCGGAGTCAACGTGATTGCGACGGCCAGCAGGAGGTAGTGGGTCCGGCTGCCTGGGGCAATGTCGACAGCGATGATCGCTTCCTCGGTGTAGTCGGTTGGGGTCAGGACCTCCCAGGCGACCGACGCGGTCGAGGTCGCAAGGTCGGTGGCGACCAGCCAGAGAAGGCGGGCGAGCGGCACCAGCCTGACGCCGTTCGCTCCCGATGTTCCAAAGCCTGCGGCCACAATGGCGATTCCGAGCAGCGTGCCAACGACGAGGTTGGTAACCGAAAGGTCGTCCCACAGGCCGCACCACGCAAACGCAAGGCTGGTAACGGTGATGATGTGGCCGGCGGCGGTCGGTCGCCAGGAGGCGAACTTTCTTGCTCGTCCGGGCGGCTTTGGCTCGGGTGTCGGAGGAGCGGCGTCGGTCATTGCACCACCTCCGCAATGTACGACTGTGAATTGCGAAGCTCATCGGCGGCGCGGTCGCTCAGGTCGAACAGCGTGCCAGCGAACAGCGAAATAGTCAGAGTCCCGGCCACCGCCAGGCCGGTGGCGCCAACCATCGCCCGACGGTTGGCGGGCGCGGTTCGCACGGGATGCACGGTGCCGGTTGGGGTACCCCAGAACAGACCCATCCAGATCTTGGTCATCGACAGCAGGGTCAACGCACCGGCGACAAGCGCCGCGATGACGACCGGCACCGAGGCCAACTCGATCCCGGCGGAAATCACTGCGAACTTGGCAACGAATCCGGAGAATGGGGGCAGCCCGGCCAAACTCAGCGCCGGTACCGCGAAGAGCGCGGCGATGATCGGGCGACGGGCCGCAAGTCCCGCAAACTTGTCGAGCTGTGAGGTGCCGTTCTCGTTTTCTACGAGACCGCCGACCAGGAACAGCACGGTCTTCACCGGCATGTGGTGGATGAGGAACAGGATGGCGCCGGTGAGACCGGCGGCGGAGAACAACCCGAGGCCCATCAGCATGTAGCCGATCTGGCTGATGATGTGGAACGAGAGAATTCGCTTCATGTCGCTTTGGGCCAGCGCTCCGAGCGCTCCGACAATCATGGTGATGCCGGCAACCGTCAGCATCACCGGGCCGAGAGCGTCCATCTCGGTCAGGGTGTGGAAGCGGATCATGGCGTAGATGCCGATTTTGGTGAGCAGCCCGGCGAAGACTGCGGTGATGGTGGTCGGGGCGGTGGGGTAGGAGTCGGGCAACCATGAGAACAGCGGGAAGATGGCGGCCTTGGTGCCGAAGACCACAAAGAACCACGCACCGATGCCCAGGCGGACCCCGTCGTCCAAGTCCGGAATGCGTTCGGCGAGCAGTGCCATGTTCACGGTGCCGGTTGCGGCATAGACGAAGGCAAGTCCGAAGAGGAACAGCGTTGAGGAGAACAGGTTCATGACCACGTAGGTCATGCCGGAGCGGACCTGGCCTCGGCGGCCCTGATGGGTCAACAGGACATAGCTGGAAACCAGGATCAGCTCGAATGCGACGAACAGCGTAAAGAGGTCGCCGGTGAGGATGGCAAGGCTGACCCCTGCGCTGAGAATCAACAGCAGCGGGCCGGAGAGTTCTGGATTGGCGCCCCACGCTGTGCGGCGCTGGCCGATGGCGAAGATCTCGACGATGAAGATGATTGAGAGGGCAATGGGCAGGATCAGCGCGGCGAAAAGATCGACGACCAGCACAATGCCCAGCTCCGGACTCCAGCCACCGACCCGCATCACGTAGGTCCCGTTGTCGGCGACGTTCAAGAGCATCGCTCCGGCAGCTGTCGCAGCAGTGGCCAACCCGGCGAGCACGAGTCCATCCCGAACCCGTTCGAAGTTGCGGGCGATGAGGGCGAGGGCGGCCCCGATGAGCGGACCGAGGATGGTGATGGCGGTCAGAGCCGTCATCGGATCATGGGCTCTTCCTCGATATCAGCGTCATCGGCGCCAGCTGTTTCGGTGTCCGAGTCTGTCTCGGTGTCACGGTCGATGCCGCGGCCGCCGAGGCGGCGGTCCTCAAGATCATCTTCGACCAGGTCATCGCCGGACAATGTTTGTTGTCGGCCTGCCAATGCCAGCAGGAAGAGGGTCAGGCCGAACGAGATGACGATGGCGGTCAGCGCCAACGCCTGCGGAAGTGGGTTTGCGAGGTCCTCGACCTCGGCCGAACCGGCGATGGGGGCGATCGCAGCCCCGCCTCCGGACACGAGCAGTGACAGCACCGAGGCGTGGCTGAGGAGGGCGAACCCCAGGATGATTCGACTGAGCGACCGGGCGGTGATGAGGTATAAGCCGACAGATGTCAGGCCGCCGATGGTCAGCAGCAATGCGATGCTCATAGCTCGACCGACTCCGTCACCTGATCATTGGGGTCGTCGTCCGGCGTGGGATCGGCCATGCCTTGCAGCAGCGCTGAAACCAAGCCGATGACGATGGCGGTGACACCGATATCGAACGGAAGCGCCGAGCCCGACTTGACTGTCCCGATGAGCGGAAGATCAACCGACACGACGGACTGGTCTAGCAGCGGAGCGCCGACGAACAGCGGGATGGCGGCGACCGCGGTCACCACGACCACCCCGACGGCAATCAGGAGGTTGGCATTGGGGGGATCTTGAATCCCGGCCATGTTCCGAAGGGTGATGACCGCCCCGAAGACCAGCCCAGCGGCGAACCCGCCACCGGGGTTGTTGTGCCCGGCGAACAACAGGTACACGCCGACGAGCACCGCCATTGGCCCGGCCGCTCTGACACCAAGTTCAACGATGGGGGACTGCGGCCCGATCACGAGGCGACTTCGTTCGACCGGGTGCTGGCGAGCGCCAGAATGCCGATTGCCACCGTTGCCAAAACCACTACCTCGCCAAGGGTGTCTAGTGCTCGGATGTCGGTCAGGATCACGTTGACCACATTCTTACCGCCGCCTTCATCAACTGCACCGGAGACCAGCTCTTCGATGGGAATATTGCCCTTCGGGCGTGATCCGGCCGCGACCAACCCGACCATCACGGCAATGCCGCCCAGTGCCGAGACGGCCACCCGCGTGGTCCACCAGGTGTCCTTGACCTCAGGGAAGCGGCGGGCCAGGTGGCCGAGGCCGAGTACGAAACCGACGACCACCACGGTTTCGACCAGCAGCTGGGTGAGCGCAATGTCCGGGGCACCCTGAATGACGAACAATCCCGACACACCGATGCCAACGGCTCCGAGGGTCAGCGCCGCCCCAAGTCGTGACCCGACGAAGGCACCGGCGACCGCCGCCGACACGATGGAGACGGCGAGGGCGGCCTGTAGCGGTTGATCCCAAACGATCAGATTGTCAAAGGAGAGGTCGGTCAGGAACGGTGAGGCGGCCAGCGCAGCCGTCCCACCCATGGTGACGAGGTACACCGGAAGCGACCCGTGCTGGATGCGAGACGTCAGTTTGCGAGCGACGATCAGTACCGCGTCCAGGCCGTCATCTGCTGCGTCCGCGCCGATGGTCCGAGGCACTCGTGGCACGGTTCGCTTGGCAAGGACTGTTCCGATGGCTCCGCCGACCGCCAGGATGCCCATCGAGATGAAGAAGCCGGGCTTGAAGCCTGGCCATCGAAGGAGCTCGTAGACGGCGGCATCGGGGTTGAGTTCGACCGCGGCCGGGCCGACAATTCCGTTGACGGTGCCGAGCGCCGCGAAACCAACGAGCCCGCCAACCCCGAGGAGCACCGCTGGAGCGGTCATTGCGGGCCGCAGCGCGCTGACGTTGGTGGTCGGGCCGGGGCCAAAGGTGGTGATGAGGAAGCGGGCGGTGTAGGCAACGGTCAGCACGGACCCGGCGATGACGGAGATGCCGACGAGGAACTGCTCGGCACCGCTCAGCCCGAGGACTGCTTCAACCGCAGCCTCCTTGGCAGCGAAGCCAAGCAGTGGCGGCGCGCCCGCCATGGAAAGCCCGGCCAGTACGGCCACCCCGAATGCAACCGGCATTTCTCGTGCGAGACCACCAAGTTTGGTGATATCGCGGGTGCCGGTCCGGATGTCCACTTCGCCTACCACCAGGAACAACGCGGCCTTGAACAGTGCGTGGGCAAAGATGATCGACACTGCGGCAAACGTTGCCTTGGCGGAGCCGGCCGCAAGCAAGGTGATGATCAACCCGAGCTGGGACACGGTGCCCCAGGCCAAGATCAGTTTGGCGTCACGATGGCGAAGGGCACCAATGCCGCCCCAGATAGTGGAGGTGACGCCGAAGGCGAGGCCGAGATAGCGCCAGGTCGCAACGTCGGGGAAGGCCGGTCCGGCGACGGCGACCAGCAGGACACCTGCTTTGACCATTGTGGCCGAATGAAGGTAGGCGCTGACCGGAGTGGGGGCGGCCATGGCGCCCGGCAACCACACATGGAACGGCACCTGGGCTGACTTTGTGGCCGCTCCGAACAGAATGAGGATGGCGGCGACCACCGCGCTGGTGCCGCTCACCGGCGCAAGCTCGCTAAGGCTGGAAGTTCCCGCGGCGTCGGCCAGCACCAGCAGGCCGGCCAGCAGGGCCAAGCCGCCACCGCCGGTGATCATCAGCGCTCGACGGGCCGCCGTTCTGGTATCGGCGTCGGTGTTCTTGTGCCCAACGAGCAGGAACGACGTGACCGAGGTCAGTTCCCAGAAGATAAACAGCGTCCAAACGGAGTCTGCGAGGACCAGTCCAAGCATCGAAACGGAGAAAGCCAACAACGACACGGGGAAGCGGGCGCCGCCCGGCGCGTCGGCGGCGAAGTAACCGATGGCGTAGACAAACACCAGCGCGCCGATGCCGGAAACGAGCACGGCCATGAGCAGCGCCATCGCGTCCGGCTTGAACTGGAGGGTCAGGTCCAACCCCTCGACCCAGGTCCACCTTGTCGTCTCCGGGGCGGAGTCGCCGCCGAGACGAGCGATTGCCCAGACCGCGGTCGCGGTCGGCGCAAGCGCAGCGACGCTGAGGCCAGCCCGCATCGATGTTCTTCCGGCCATACCCGCAAGGACCAAGCCGATGAGGTGAGCGACTAGCAGCGCCCAGAGCATAATGTGAATCTATACCTCTTCCAGATCGGACCCAACGAGCTGAACGGTCCATAAGATGTCTATGGATCGCTACGCTTGCGCGGCGGCACTTGAACGGTGTCTCGGATTGTAGGGACACGACGGCGCAAACGGATTCTCGACCATGTCTGCCACCCAAGTGACATCGGGCACACCCAGCAGCCGAGAGTTCAGATTCCGGCGTCAAGAGTTCAGGATTGCGAAAGCAAACGTTCAGATTTGCGAAGACTGCCTTCGGCCCCCGAGATGTCGGCGTCCCAGATTTCAGGAAGCGACCGATCGCTGGTTGGATCGAAATTGCGCCGGCGTCTCATTGGTCAGCCTGGCGAAGCGGTGGGTGAAATCTGCCTGGTCGTAGAAGCCACAACGCACGGCAATGTCGGCCAGCGGCAGATCGGTGTCGGTCAAAAGTTCTGCGGCTCGGTCCACCCGGACTCGCAGCAGATACTTCGAGGTGGAGATGCCGAACGCCTTTCGCATCCTGCGCTCCAGCTGAGCGGCAGACAGTCCGGCGGCCTCCGCAACGTCGGCGACGCGGAGGGTCTCGTCCATGCGCCGCCGGACCATTTCGACCGCCCGGGACAACGCCTTCACATCCTGGTCATCGTCGCGGGGAACACGGAGGTCTCGGCTGATGCTGACAACGGCGATGTTGTTGCCTTCGGCGTCGCCGACCGGCAGCTTCGTTGTGAGGTACCAGCCGGGAGTGCCATCTTCGCGACGGATCAGTTCCAACTCATCACGCAGGGGGGTCCCGGTCTCGAAGACCTCCTCGTCCTGGGCAACGTAGCGCTCGGCGAACTCTTCGAGGAAGAGGTCCCGAGCGCTGAAGCCAATCACATCTCGCTTGGAGGGGCGGCCAGTCCTCCTCACAAAGGCTGAGTTGACGGCGATGTAGGTGCCATCGGAGGACTTCATGCAGAAGATCACGTCAACGAGGAGATCCATGAGCTCCAATAGCTCTTGTTGACAGTCAAGACTGCGTGGATCCACCGCTGTTCGTTCCTTGGAGGATTTCGCTGTCATGGCAACGCAGATCCTACAAGATTGAGCCGGCCCACTCGCCGATGATGGAAGGGCATGATGACCGGACCCACGTCTCCCAACGACCCCAAGAATCCCGCCGATCAGCCTGCGGCACATGCTGTTGCCGAGGTTGGGGAGCAGGCCGTTGACCTGGTCAGCCGATGGTTGGTGAGGGCTCGAGCCGGGGAGACAGCTACTGAACGCAAGACCGCTGACCAGCTCGCCGGTGTGGTCACCGACCCCGATGGTGTGGCGTTCGCCATGCGCTTCGTCGATCGAGTGTTGCGTCCCGAAGACAACGCGAGCGCGGCCACCCAGCTGGTCGGACTTGTCGAGGACGGCGAGTTGCCCGGCTTCCTTTCGCCGGTCGACAAGGTGCTGCTCCGGGCGGGCGCAAAGCTTGCGCCACTCCTGCCGGGCGTTGTCATGCCGCTGGCCGCCAAGCGGATGCGTGGTCTGGTCGGCCACCTGGTGGTCGACGCCGAACAGCAGGCGATGACCAGTCACTTCGCCGCACGAAGCGGCGCAGGATTCCGGCTCAACGTCAACCTTCTTGGAGAGGCGGTGCTCGGCGACGCCGAGGCGGACCGACGCCACGCCGAAGCGATGGCGCTGCTGGACCAGGCCGACGTCGACTACGTCTCGGTCAAGGTCTCGGCCATTGTCTCTCAACTCAACTACTGGGATTGGGACGGCTCGCTGGACCGCGTCACCGAGCGGCTCCGGTTGCTGTTCTCAAAGGCATCGGCCACATCGCCAAAGACGTTTATCAACCTCGACATGGAGGAGTACCACGACCTTGAACTGACCATGACCGTCTTCATGCGACTACTGAATGAACCGGAGTTCCACGACCTTGACGCCGGCATTGTGCTGCAGGGCTATCTGCCGGACTCGTTCCATGCGTTGCAGGAGCTGAGCCACTGGGCCGCTGCCCGCCGGGCCAAGGTGGTCGATGGTAGGCCGGGCGGCATGGTCAAGGTCCGTCTGGTCAAGGGCGCCAACTTGGCGATGGAGCGGGTCGAGGCAGCCCTCCACGATTGGGAGCAGGCGCCGTATCGGACCAAGGCCGAGACCGACGCCAACTACAAACGTTGTCTCGACTGGGTGTTGGAGCCGGACCACCTCGCCGGGCTGAGGATTGGTGTTGCCAGTCACAACCTCTTCGACGTGGCCTTCGCTCACCTTCTGGCCGAGGCCAGAGGCGTTGCCGGCTCGGTCGAGTTCGAGATGCTCGAAGGTATGGCCGAGAGCGAAGCCAGGGTGGTCCGCACCGATTCCGATGGGCTGCTGCTCTACACCCCGGTGGTCGCGGAGCAGAACTTTGACGTTGCGATCAGTTACCTGTTCCGACGCTTGGAGGAGAACGCCTCGCCGGAGAACTTCATCCATCATCTCTTTGAGCTGCAGCCGGGCTCGACGGCGTTCGTTTCCGAGGCCGAGAAATTCCGAGTTGCGGTGGCGCAACGGTGGCAGGTTGGCGACGCCCCTCAGCGGACCCAGAACCGCCTGGAGCTCTCCGAACCACACGAGTCGCATGGCTCACACGGGACAGACGGTGGGCACGGTCTCGATGGGTTCGTGAACGAAGCCGACACCGACCCCGCTCTCGCCCACAATCGCCAATGGGCACGCAAGGTGATGGCTGAGGATGTCGGACCGCCAAACACGGCCATGACTACGTCAATCGACGACGTCGACCGGGTGCTGGCCGAGGCTCGCTCGGCGCAACAGGGTTGGGCCGAGACTCCGGCATCGGAGCGACGTCGGATTCTGTCGGCGATGGCGGACGAGCTTTCCCGCTGTCGGGGAGAGCTGATCTCCGCAATGATCCGCGAGGCAAACAAAACCCTCGCCCAGGCCGACCCCGAGGTCTCCGAGGCGATCGACTTTGCCCGGTACTACGGCCATCGAGCGGTCGAACTCGATGATCTCGACGCCGCCCGGTTTGACCCATTCGGAGTGGTAGCCGTCATCCCGCCGTGGAACTTCCCCGTTGCCATCCCGACCGGGGGAGTGACCGCCGCGCTGGCCGCGGGGAACGCTGTGGTCTTCAAGCCTGCGCCGGAGACCCCACGTTGTGCCGAGATTGTTGCGGAGTGTGCATGGCGGGCCGGGGTGCCAACCTCGGTGCTGCAGTTTCTGCGGGTGCCAGATGATGAGGTTGGAGCGCGGGTGGTCACCGAGGCCGACGCGGTCATTCTCACCGGCGGCTTTGAAACAGCCGAGCTGTTCCGATCCTGGAAGCCCGACATCAGACTGTTGGCGGAGACCTCCGGCAAGAACTCGCTCATCATCACCCCGAACGCCGACATCGACCTTGCCGTCGCTGATCTTGTGGCATCGGCGTTTGGTCACAGCGGCCAGAAGTGCTCCGCCGCAAGCCTCGCGGTCTGTGTTGGCAGCGTCTATGACTCACCCCGGTTGCGGCGTCAGCTCGTCGATGCCGTCGCAAGTCTGCAGGTCGGTGTCAGCACCGACCCGGCGACCAACATGGGGCCGACCATCGCAGAGCCAGAAGGCAAACTGTTGCGGGCGCTGACCGAACTCGACGGCGATGAACAGTGGTTGGTGACCCCCCGTCGCATCGGCCCCGGCCTGTGGTCACCCGGGGTGCGGATCGGGGTCACGGCGGGCTCCTGGTTTCATCAGACCGAGTGCTTCGGCCCGGTGCTGGCCCTCATGGCCGCAGCCGACCTCGATGAGGCCATCGCGATACAGAACGCCTCACCGTTCGGGTTGACCGGTGGTCTGCACAGCCTCGACCACGGCGAAATCGACACCTGGCTGGAGCGGGTTGAGGTTGGCAACGCCTACGTCAACCGCCAGATCACCGGTGCCATCGTGCAGCGCCAGCCCTTTGGTGGTTGGAAGCGATCGTCCATTGGGCCAGGGGCCAAGGCCGGTGGTCCGAACTACATCGCCCAGCTGGGCACCTGGCATCCAACGCCGGAGTCGGACGCAACGGCAGCCGATGACGGAGAAGCGTGGCTGCAGGCCGCCAAGGCCAGCGACCGTCTGGCGTGGGACCAGCATTTCTCGGTGTCCCACGACCCGACCGGACTGTTCTGCGAGGAAAACACCTTCCGGTACCGACCGCTCAGCCGGGTGGCGGTCAGGGTTGGCTCCGACATCGACCCCGTAATCGTTCGCCGCATCGGTGCGGCCGCAGAACAGTGCGGCGTGCCGCTGCTCGTGTCCTACGCCGCATCGGAGTCGATTGCCGAGTTCGGCTCGAGAATCGCTGATGCCGATGACGGGGTCTCGGCCGTCGAGCGGATTCGAGTGCTTGGTCCCGTTGAGCCGGAGCTGCGGGAGGTCGCTGCGGCCGCCGAGCTGCACCTGGCGGATGACCCGGTGACCGCTGAAGGCTCGCTGGAGCTGCGGCACATGGTGAAGGAGCAGGCGATCAGTCGAACGCTGCATCGCTACGGGAATCTGCTGTAGCGCATCGAATTGGACAACCGGGCGGTGGGCCATCGCCGCCGATGGCGTATTACGCTGTAGCGCCATGTCCAGCCCGCAGATGCCGAAGTATCAAGCGATCTACTCGCTTCTTCGACAGCGGATTCTCGACGGTGAGTTTGCGCCGGGCTCAAAACTGCCGCCTCAGGCAGAGCTGGCGTCAGCCTTTGGCGTCACCCTCATGACGCTGCGTCAGGCCGTGGCCGCACTGGAAGCCGATGGTTTGGTGTGGGCGGCCAGGGGAAAAGGCACGTTCGTCGCCGACCGTCCGGTTGATATCAGCCTGGGCAACCTCTCGAGTTTCGCCCAGCAAATGCAGGCTTCCGGGGTGGCCGTCGCCACCGATCTGCTCGGCTCCGAGCTTATTCCTGCGGGCAGGCGTGACGCCGCATCGGTGGCACTTGAAACCGACGGCCCGGTGCGATGTCTGACCAGGCGCCGTTCGGTAGCCGGTGAGCCGATCAGTCTGCAGCGCAGCTATCTGTCGGCCGATGTTGGCATTGACGATGGCGATGCGGCCTCGCTCGGTGACTCGCTCTACGGCGCCATTGAGGCCGCCACGGGGTGGACGGTCTCCGAGGCGCTCGAGTCCATCACCGCCGTAGCACTGTCCACGCCCGACGCAAAGATCTTGTCGGCTCGCCGGGCCCACCCGGCGTTGCTTTCCATCCGCACCTCGATCAATCAGTTCGGCGCGCCGTTTCTGTACGACGAAGCGCTCCTGGTCGGTGGCCGCTGCACGATGGCCGCAAACCGCAGCGCCGATCGCCTGTCGATCGACTACGAGGTCGGCGACTCCTAACCGGGCCAGCCCAGCCGGGTTGGCGTCGGTACCAGCAGGTATATAGAATTCTAGAAGTATCCCTTTTCCACGAGAACGGAACGAGTTCGATGAGCGATTCTGTGGTCGATGCACCGGTGGCATCACCAGCAAATATGGGACGGCCCGATGCGCTCGGGTTCTTCGGTGAGTTTGGCGGCCGCTACGTCGGCGAACCGCTGATCGGCGCCTGCCAAGAGGTCGAGGAGGCGTTCATTGACGCCTGGGGAGACCCGACATTCCGTCAGGAGTTCTACGACATCCTCAACGGGTACGGCGGTCGGCCGTCGCCGACGACCGAATGTGGCAACCTCAGCGAACAACTTGGGCTTCGTCTCCTGCTGAAGCGGGAGGACCTGAATCACACCGGCAGCCACAAGATCAACAACGTGTTGGGCCAGGCCCTGTTGGCAAAGCGCATGGGCAAGACCAGGCTCATCGCCGAGACCGGTGCCGGTCAGCACGGTGTTGCCACCGCCACGGCCGCGGCGCTGCTTGGCATGAGCTGCACGGTCTACATGGGCGAGGTTGATATGGCCCGCCAGGAACTCAACGTGTTCCGCATGCGGCTGTTGGGCACCGAGGTCATCCCTGCCATGTCGGGCAGTCGGACGCTGAAGGACGCGGTCAATGAGGCGATGCGGGCCTGGGTGTCCGAGGTTGGCGACACCCACTACTGCCTTGGATCGGTCATGGGTCCCCACCCGTACCCGTGGATGGTTCGCACCTTCCACGAGATCATTGGCACTGAGGCCAGAGATCAGGTCATGGCGATGACGGGCGGTCTGCCCGACCTTGCGGTGGCCTGTGTCGGCGGCGGCTCCAATGCCGCCGGACTGTTCGCCGGATTCGCCGATGATGCGGACGTTCGACTCATCGGCGTAGAGCCTGCGGGGGGTGCTGCTGCCGGTCGTGGCGTACCCGCCATCGTGCACGGCATGAAGTCGTACTTCATGCAGGACGAGGTCGGCCAAATTCTTGAGGCCGAATCCATTTCGGCCGGGCTCGACTATCCGGGTCTTGGTCCCGAGCATTCGCACCTGGCGGCCACCGACCGGGCCGAGTACTACCCCGTGACCGATGATGAGGTCCTTGAGGCCTTTCAGCTGCTGAGCCGTAGCGAGGGAATCATCCCCGCGTTGGAGTCGGCTCACGCCATTGCCTGGGTCACCAAGGCGGCGGATGAGTTGGCGGGCAAAACCGTGCTGGTCAACCTGTCCGGACGCGGCGACAAAGACGTGCAGCAGGTACAGGAGATTCTGGAACGATGAGCGCATCGGAGACCACAGGAACGACGACGGCGACACAGTCGCTCGGGGACTACCTCGGTCAGCGGCGAGGGCAGCGTCGGCTGCTCATGCCCTACGTCACCGCAGGGGTCACCCCCGACTGGCTTGAGCTGGTTGATGCGGTCATCGATGCAGGGGCCGATGCGGTAGAGATCGGTATCCCGTTCTCCGACCCGGCAATCGACGGAGTGACCATTCAGGAGGCCACGGTCGTCGCTCTGGACGCCGGGATGACTCCGCAACGCTGCCTGGCAGAGCTGCAGGGCCGCCCCTTCGGCGTGCCACTAATCGCCATGACGCACTACAACCTGGTGTATCGCTACGGCCATGACCGCTTCGCCTCAGACCTGTACGCCGCAGGTGGCCGAGGCACCATTTTGCCGGACCTGCCAATGGAACATTCCGCCGACTGGTCTCGGGCCGCAGAGGAGCACAAGCTGGACAACGTCCTGTTGGCGGCCCCGGTCACCAGCGATGACCGGCTACGCCAAGTGGTCGATCAGACCCGAGGCTTTGTCTATGTGGTCTCCACCATGGGAACCACCGGCGCCCGCGCTGGCGTTGACGATGCTGCGACCACCCTGGCCCGTCGGGTGAAGGCGGTCACCGACAAGCCGGCCGTCGTTGGCTTCGGCATTTCAAACGCGGAGACAGCGGTGACAGCGGCAGCCGAGGCGGACGGTGTGATCGTCGCCTCAGCGCTGATGCGCCGTGTGCTCAACGGCTCCTCGGTCGACGAGGCGGCACAGTTGGTGGCCGAGATCCGGGCTGGACTGGACCAGGCCTACCCGTCGTCACTGTGAGCCGGTGAAGATGGCAGACCATGTTGATTTGAACGGTCGGGTGGCGGTTGTTGCGGGCGGGACCAGAGGGGCTGGTCGGGCCACCGCGATCGAGCTTGGCGCTGCCGGTGCCACGGTGTATGTCACCGGTCGCACGACCGAGGCCAACGCGTCGCCCATGAATCGCCCCGAGACCATCGAGGAGACCGCTCGCCTCGTCGACCAGGCCGGGGGGACCGGCATTGCCGTCCGGACCGATCACACCGAGCCTGACCAGGTCGGTGCACTTGCGGACACCGTCGGGTCTGCCCACGGTCGCCTCGACATTCTGGTCAACGACATCTGGGGCGGGGACCCGCTTACCGACTGGGAGCATCCGTTCTGGGAGCAGGATCTTCAGCAGGGTTTCGCTCTTCTTCGCCAGGCCATCGACTCCCACATCATCACCAGCTGGCATCTTGCGCCGCTGCTCATTCAGAGCGACCACGGTCTCCTGGTCGAGGTGACCGACGGGGTCTCCGCCCGCTATCGGGGCACGCTGTTCTATGACCTGGTGAAGACCACCGTCGCCAGGCTCGCCGTTAGCAAGGGCGCAGATCTGCGGCCTCACAATGTTGCAGCGGTGGCGATCAGCCCCGGGTTCCTTCGCTCGGAAGCGATGCTCGACCACTTCGGTGTCAGCGTCGACAAGTGGCGAGACGCAATCAGCCAGGACGAGCACTTCACGTACTCCGAAACCCCGCACTACCTCGGTCGGGCCATTGCGGCGCTGGCCGCCGACCCCGACCGAATGCGACATTCCGGGACCACGACTGCAACCTGGGAGCTCTACGAGGAGTACGGCTTCACCGACCTGGACGGCACCCAACCCGACTGGGGCCGCCACGCCCGCGATGACCTGCAGATGGAGCCGTAGCGAGCGCCCATGTGAGGGTTGGAGGCTACAACCGCAGCGCGGTGGAGAAGTCGGGCACGCCGCTCCAGCGGCCCGGGTCGCCACTTCGCATCACCGCAATTGTCTTGATGACCTCGGGGTTTGCCAGGCCGTGCGGCGCCTGGCCGGTCAACACCCTGGTGATGTTCTCGGCCTGAAACTGTGGGCACTCGTCCAGGAAGGTGGGGGAGAAGCCGGCAACGTGCGGCGTCATGATGCAGTTGTCGAGCGTCAGCAGCCGATCCTCTGGATCGATCGGTTCCACCTCGGCGACGTCGAGCGCCGCGGCCTCGATGGTCCCCGCTGCAAGCGCGTCGGCCAGAGCGGCGCCGTCGACGATTGGCCCACGGGCGGTGTTGACCAAAATGGTGGTGGGCTTCATCATCGCCAACGTCGTCGCGTTGATGAGGTGCTTGGTCTCGGCGGTGGCGTTGCAATGGATGCTGATGAAGTCTGACTCGGCCGCCAGCTCTTCAAGGGACACCATCTGCACGCCAAACAGGTCTGCTGTTGCCTGCCGCACGTACGGGTCGTACGCGATGACCCTGGCAGGTCCAAAGCCGCGGATACGCCCGGCGAAGGCGCGCCCGATGTCTCCAAGCCCGATGATGCCAACGGTGTGTGAGGCAATGCGCCGCACCGACTCCAGGTAGTACATCGTCTTTGGGCGGTCGTTCCAGGCGCCGTCGCGCACAGCGGGGACGGCGTCGTGAATGTGCCTGGTCAGGCTGAGCAGCATGGCCATAGCGTGGTCGGCGACTTCGGCGGTGTTCACTCCCGGTACGTTGCACGCCAGAATGCCAAGCTCGGTTGCGGCTTCGAGATCAATTGAGTCAACGCCGACCCCCATCCGGCTGACCACCTTCAGCTGAGGGCACGATTCGAGCACCCGGCGATTCACCAGCGGCCAAATGCCAACCTCGGCCCCATCCGCTTCCTTGAGCAGGTCGATCAGCTCGTCTTCGGTGCTGCACGGCTCCTGGACGACCTCAAAACCGGCGTCTTCGAAGATGTCGACGCGGTTCCACGGGCTGGCCTGCAAGGCGATCTTCACGCAAGTACTCCTCTGTCCGGTGATTGGTCTGCAGGGTTGATCACACCACGCCAGAGACGAGAATGAAAATCTGAGTTAATCTGTTTTACTAGATCGATAATTCAGTTAGCCCAGCAACCCAGTTAGCCCAGGAGAAGAAGAATGCGAGAACGTGCGCGGGTCGTCATCATCGGCGGTGGGGTGCACGGCGCCTCGCTGCTCTACCACCTCGCCAAGGAGGGGTGGACCGACACCGTGCTGGTAGAGAAAGCCGAGCTCACGTCCGGCTCGACCTGGCACGCCGCAGGACAGATCACTCGCTCGGTTGGCGACTACACCACCGCAGCGTTTCATCACTACGCCATCGAGCTGTACGAAGGACTCGAAGCCGAGACCGGCCAGGGCATCTCGTTCCATCAACCGGGCGGGCTCCGGTTGGCCTTCGACGAGTGGGAGATGGACGCGCTTCGCACCCACCTCGGCGCCGGCCGCTACCTCGGGTACCCGATCGAGCTGATCGGCCCGGACGAGGCCGCGGAGATCAACCCGTTCTACGACATGTCCGGCGTGCTAGGAGCCATCTGGACCGAGGGCGAAGGCCACGTCGACCCAAGCGGCGTCACGATGGCGTTTGCCAACTTCGCCCGGGCTGCCGGAGCAGAGGTCAGCCGCCGCAACCGCGTGCTCGAGGTCAACCCGGCACCCGACGACGAGTGGGAGGTCGTGACCGAGAAGGGCACCATCATTTGCGAGCACGTCGTCGACGCCGCCGGTTGCTACGCCCTACAGGTCGGCGAAATGTCGGGCCTGTCGGTACCTCAGGCCAACGTGCTGCACCACTATTTGGTCACTGAGGAGGTGCCGGAATTCGTCGAGCGGGGCATCGAGATGCCGGTGATGCGTGACAACAAGGTCGCCGGCTACATCCGCCAGGAGCAGACAGCAGGCCTCATCGGCATCTACGAAGTGGAAGGCGCCGAATCGATCTGGGACGACGGTGTGCCATGGGAGGCGGAGAACCCGCTGTTCCCGGCCGACTACGACAAGATCGCCCCATGGCTCGAAGAGGCGTTCAACCGGGTGCCGGTGCTTGGCGAGGTTGGCATCAAGCGTGTGATCCACGGCGCAATCACCCACACCACCGACGGCCACATGCTGCTCGGACCGGCGCCCGGCCGCAAGAACTATTGGATCAACACCGGTTCATCGATCGGGTTGGCCTGGGGACCTGGGGCCGGTCGAGAGTTGGCCCGTTGGATGGTGCACGGCAGCACGGAGCTCAGCCTGCGTCACTACGACCCCCGCCGGTTTGGCTGGGCCGACTTTGGATTTGTCAGGCCGAAGGCCGTCGAGGACTACGAGTGGATGTTCCGGGTCCACCCGCCGGGCGAGGAACGTCTCGCTCAGCGTCCGGTGTGGACCTCCGGTGTGTATGAGCGAATGGTCGAGAAGCGGGCGATGCACGGCCAGGCCTACGGCTGGGAGCAGCCGAAATGGTTCGTGCCGGAAGATCAGCCACTCGAAGATGCCTACGGGTGGCGTCGGCCGGAGTGGTACGGCCCGGTTCGCGAAGAGTGCCGAGCGGTGCGTGAGCGCGTCGGCGTGCTGGACATGACTGCGTTCACCAAGTTCGAAGTGACCGGGCCGGATGCACGGGACTTTCTGAACCACATGACCACCGGCATCGTGCCGAAGACCCTCGGCAGGATCGGCCTGAACTACGTGCTGACCGAGCAGGGCCGGGTAGAGACCGAGGTGACCATCACCCGCATCAGTGAGGACGTGTTCTACCTGATTTCGGGCCCGATGGGCCAGATCCGTGACCTGGACTGGTTTGTCCACCACAGCGACGGCTTCGACGTGACCATCACCGACCGCACCACCGAGATCGGCACGTTGGCCGTCGCCGGGCCGAACGCCCGACCGCTACTCCAGGCATTGTCCGACGCCGACTTCTCCAACGAGGCGTTCGCATTCCTGACCGCCCAGGAGGTCAAGGTCGGTGGCGTTGCCGTGCGAGCGTTGCGGGTGGGCTTCAGCGGTTCCCGAGGTTGGGAGCTGCACATTCCAATGGACCGCATGCTCGAGGTTTATGATGCGCTGATGGCGGCGAGTGACGAGCACGGCTTTGGAGCGGCGGATGTCGGCAGCTACGCCCTCAACTCGCTCCGTATGGAAAAGGCCTACCTCACGCGCTTTGAACTCACCCACGACATTGGCCCAATCCAGGCCGGTGTCGAGCGGTGGGTGCGGCCCCAAAAGGGTGACTTCATCGGCCGGGATGCGCTGGAGCAGCCGGTAACCGGAAACGACTGGCGTCTTGTCTACTTGGACGTCGACGTGCCAGACGACGCTGGCGCCGCGGACTGCCTCGGTGGCGAAGCGGTCTTCCTCGGAGACCGCTCCGTCGGGCTGACCACGTCCGGCGGCTACGGCTTCACCGTTGACAGGAGCCTGGCGTTTGCTTTCGTCAGCGAAGATGCTGCAGCAGCAGGGACCGAACTGTCGGTGCTGATCCTCGGTGAGCAACGCACGGCAACGGTGTTGGACGGTCCAGTATTCGACCCAGAGAACACGCAGCTTCTGGGATGAGTCCGAGGCCGCTAGACCAGGAGATGGTGGTTGGCCTTGCGGCCGACATCGTCGACGGGGAGGGTCTGGAGGCACTCACCCTCAAAGAGGTGGCGAATCGGGCTGGGGTGACCCAGCCTGCGCTGTATCGCCACGTCCAGAGCCTCGATCACGTCTGGCGGCTGCTTGGCCTTTCTGCCAGAACGGCACTCGCCTCTGCAATGGCAGAGGCGAGCATCGGGCTGTCCGGCCCCGATGCCGTACGGGCGGTCAGCCACGCATGGCGCCAGTTTGGTAGACGTCACCCCGGGCGTTACCGCTCGACCGAGCGAGCCCCCGTTGCCGGTGATCCAGAGCTGGAGGCCGCAGTCCAGCGGGTGTTGGACGTGTTGGAGATGGCGCTCCGGGCCTATGACATGCCAGAGGAAGAACTGGTGCATCAGGCTCGGCTGCTGCGCTCAGCGTTGCATGGATTCGTCTCGTTCGAGCTTGGTGACGGACACCCGACAACACCACCGGTTGACGAGACGTTCGATCGTCTGATCGATCTGCTCTGCCTTGGATTCGGTGCCCAGGCGGCGGGCACCAGCGTTCATCGCCTGGGCTAGCCGCGGCGCTTGAGGAAGAGCGCGGGCTCCATCGACATGACCACCTCGTCACGCTGGTTGAGCATCTCGTCTCTGACCCGCATGATGCCACGGTCGGGCTTTGACGCCGACGCTTTGGTCTCGAGCACGGTCATCCGAAGCCGGAGTTCGTCACCGGGCCGGACCGGCGCCAGCCAGCGGAAACTGTCGGCGCCCGGCGAACCCATGCTCGCGTGTCCCAGCAGCGTGGTCTTGAGCCGCATCATGACCGAGCCGGTGTGCCAGCCGCTGGCGATAAGGCCACCGTAGATACTGGCGGCCGCAGCTTCGGGATCGATATGAAACGGTTGCGGGTCGAACTCCTCGGCGAACGAACGAATCCGCGCTTGGGTCATCAGGTGGCTGTCGGTCTCAAAGACCTCTCCCACCGTCCAGTCTTCGAAGTAGCGCTCAGTAACCTCGTGCATTTTGAAAGGTTACGGCCATACTCGTGCCGATGTATTGCCCAGGGGGCCGCTATTCGACCGAGAACCGTACCCGGGGTCGGGTGGCGTCGGTGTTGCCTGCGGCGTCAACAGCACGAGCGGTAACCGCGTATTCGCCAACCGGTAGATCGGCGTTGACCCTCCAGCCTGTCGAGGTGGCACCGTTGGTGTCGATGTCGGCTTCGAGCAGCGTGAAGCCGCCAAGCGTGCCATCGGCCTGCAGGTACTGCTTGGACACGACGTCCTGGATGGTGACCCGAACCCTCGTCACGCCGACGTTGTCGGTCGCTGTACCGGTCGTGGTGATCGACGGCCCCGTGAGCGCTTCCCGCACGGTTGGGCTGTCGATGGCGGTATCCGGCAATACATCATCAGCAACCGTAGCGGCCACCGAGAACACCACCCGCGGCCTTGACTGGTCTCGCTTGTTTGCCGTGTCTACAACGTCGGCGATGACAACATAGTCACCGTCGGCCAGGTTCGCCGAGTAGAGCCACTCGGTGCTAGTGGCACCTGGAGCGGACAGGGCAGTGTTGAGTCGTGCATAGCGTGGACCAAAGGTGCCGTCGGGCTGCAGCCGCAGACCGGTCGCTCTGTCGATGATCGTCACCCGCACCAGCGCCACGCCGGCATCGTCGGTGGCGGTACCTGAGAAGGTCACCGACGGCCCGCCAACTTCGGCTCGATGGGCCGGAGTGGCGATCTCGACCATCGGGTCCGCCCCGTCGGTGTCGGGCACCTCTACATCAAAGAAGACTCTCGGTCGCGTTGAATCTCGGTTCCCGGAGGTGTCCTCCGCTCGGGCTATGGCGAAGTACCTGGCTTCTGGCAGGGTCAACGGCAACGTCCAGGTCGTCAGGGTTGCGCCTGGAGAACCCAGCTCAGACTCGACGTAGGTGAACTGACCGCTGAAGGATCCATCCGCCTGCAGCCACAGCCCGGTGTCGCGATTTCTAAGGGCAACCCGCAGCGAGCCGACGCCCACGTCATCTGATGACGTGCCCGAAATGGTCACCGTTTGGCTCGGCACCACCGACCCTGCGGCGGGCGCATCGATAACAGCATCCGGTTCAACCGTGTCGTCCACAGGGACGTACCAGGCCCGAAGCGCAGACAGGTCTTGGACGCCACCGTCGAATCCGTTCGGGGACCCGAACGTTGAGTCTTTGCCGTCGTCATAGAGCGAATCGGCGCCGATGGCACTGCTCGGGTCCTCTTCGAGCTCACCAACCTCGGTGGAGCCGACCCCGGAGACACCGCCGACGCCTTCACCGGCGGGACCAAAGGTGGTCAAACCGATGCCGTTGGCGATCCGCAGCTGCCAGTCATCGTTGTTGGTGTCGAAGTTCGACTGAGAGTCCGGCGTGAGGTAGGCGCCGTCGTCATCGGAGTTTGACTGGAAGTTGATCCACCAGTCGCCGGTCGCCGGATCGAAGGACACGTCATCGGCCCGATCTTCGGAGACGGTGATTATCGTGCCGGCTCGCAAATCGCTCAGCAGGGGATCGTCGCCGAAGACAAAGGTGTCGGTCACTTCGAGCGAGCCGGCTTCGGCGTCGCTGATCTCCAGCTGCCAGCCCCGAACGTCGAGGCGGTCTTCCACGACGACCAGCTCAAACCAGTCGCCGCCGTTTCCGGCAACCGAACCGAAGAACGAATCGCCATCATCGATGAACTTGTCCGATGACACCGCGTTCCACTCGTTCAGAATCAAACCTGCCGGTGGGTCCGGAAGTCGCTCAAGCGACAGTCGGTTCGCCACCCAGTTCACATCGACGCCACCAAGATCCTCGAACTCGATGTCCAATGAACCGTCGGTGACCACGACTTGGCCTGTTACCTCCGCAAAGGTCCCGGTCGGAGCGTCGACGTCGCCGGAGATCACCACACCCTCGGCGGTGACCGACATGTCGTCGTGGATGCAGCAGGTGTCGCCCATGTTCAGCGTGACCGCCCAGACACCGTTTGCGATGCGGTGCGATAGCGTGCGCGGTCCACCGGCGAACACAAGGTCACGCTCGATGTCATCAGCACCGTTCGGTCCACGATCACGGCTGTCGACCGGCGCGCTCCACGAAATATCACCGGTGGTCTGCGGTGTGATCGGTTCCCACGTGACGGGCCCGGCAACGCCGACCGGTGACCCGGTGGTACCGAAGTCGTAGTCGTAGGTGGTGCGGTTCAGGTCAACAACGGTCGGTTCGATCGCTGCAGGCCAAAGACCGTCTGCGGTGAGCTGCTGGCGTGTGACCTCCCACCGCTGTTGCAGACAGTCCCGCTCGACCGCCACGGCGTTCTGCCATTCGGTGCGCCCGAACGCGGTGCCGGAGTTGTTCGGTCGGCCGTCACCCCAGCGAGCAGACTCGGCCAACACCGCCGGGTCAACCTCGCTGACCCGGGCGTCGTACGTTGCCGTGGCATTGGCCACAGTCAGCGCTCCGTCAGCGTCGAGCATTTCCTCTTGGACAACCTGGGCGAAGATCTGCCGGTACGAAGCGTTGGTGATCAGCGCCTGGTGAAGATGGGCCGGCGCGAAGTAGTCGAGTTCGTTGCGCAGGGGCCAGGGGGTCGTGTTGTCAATTGTCTCGGGTGCGAGAGGCTGGAAGTTCAGGTTCTGGCAGAGGATGACCTCTGAATCGTGATCCAGGAACTGCCAGCGGCCAGCGTCGCCAACGCCGTTCCGGTTGCGGATGGCGTACCAGTTGTTGGATTGGGCAAACGAATTGCCGTTGTAGCGGGCGTACCAGGTCGGGCTGCCGTCGAACTCGGCGCTGTAGAAGAACTGCAGGTAGTAGGCGGCAAGGTTCTCAAGATCGACCTGCGTCAGCAGCTGCTCGAACTCCGCAGCGGTAACCACACCGTCGCTGACCAGGGGATACATGGCCTGCCAGGCGGTAATGGTGCCGTCATTGGCCTCGGTCGCAAGGCTTGGGCTGCCACGCTTGATGACGTCGTAATCATCCTCGTCGCCGCCGAAATAGCTCTCGCCGTACTCGTCGGTTATCCGCTCCTGGGTCATGTAGAGACCCCAGTACTGGCCATTCAGGTAGAGGTGCACCTGGCGGCTGCGGGTGTAGGGCTGGTCCATCGCTGCTTGGATGTCACGGGCCCACACGTCTTCGACGAATGTCGCCTCGGGGGTTCGCCGCCAGGTCCAGCTCTCGTGTTGGGTGGTGCGCAGGCTGAGGCGTTCAAACCGGTCGGTTCCTTCATCGCCGAACACCGGATACTCGAGGGCTCCCTCGTAGTCGCTGCGGAAATAGAAGTGCAGCGAGTGCTTTGGGTTGTTGCTGCTACGGCTGCTGCCGCCGCGTATGCGGATACCGGCGTTGATGTCGAAGCCGTCCATGGCACCGGTCGGGTCGATGAGTTCGACGGATGCGTCTCGCTCCCATGTTCGCCCGCGGCCTTGGGGGTTCACGTAGATTCCCGTTATGGGGTCGAACAGGTTGTCGAGGTCGGTGACGACCGAGACTGAGGGAATCGCCAACAGCGCTTCGGTGACCGCGGCCTCGTTACCTGCCACCACCTCGGTGTCCATCTCGTAGTCGAGGTCGTGGTCGTTGATCTCATCGTTCGCGGGCCAACCATCGGGCGGGGTTGCGGACTGGGTGAGTACGTCGGCCGGGAATATATAGGTACGCGTTTCGGGACTGCTCGTCGTCCAGCCGTCGAGGTAGGCAACCGCCCGGATTGTGGTGGTCGAGCCAAGGGCGACCGTTGCGCCGGAGGCCACCTCGGTGCCGGTGGTCGACGTCGGCGTTTCGCCGTTCGTGGTGTAGCGGATCGCGGCTCCGGGGGTGGCCGTGGTCAGGACCAGCGATTGGGGCGAAGTGAAGAAACCGTGCTCCAGCGAGAACTCGACCGATGCCGCAACGCCAAGGACTCCCGCACCGTTGGCAGCTCCCGGCGTTGGGTCGGGGAAGGATCGAAGTTCTCCGTTCGAACTGACACCGTAGGAGTTGTCAGCGATTTGTGCCGGGTAGAGGTTTGGCGCGGCCCACGATGGTTCGGTGAGGACGCCGCCGTTGTCCCGCAGCGTGAGGGCTTCCCCCGGCCCACTGAGTTTGAACGGGAGATGCCGTTCACCGGGAACGGTGCGGGCCACATCGCCAGATGCAAAAAGCACCTCATAGGCGTTGGCAGCGATCGACGTTCCCGCAGGAAAGACAAACGACTCGGAACCGTCGGAGATCACCCAGCCGCTGATGTCGACCGATAACCCGCCGCTGTTGTGGAGCTCTATCCAGTCGGAGTACTCGCCGGCGTTGTCGGCCAGCGTTGTGTTGTTGATGGCCAGAAACTCGCTGATCGAGACGGGCGCTGCCATGGCCGAAGCGGGTTCTGGCCGGACTGTTGGAGCGATCACCGCAACGAGAAGGAAAGCGAAACAGCAAGACGCAACGCGCCGAAGTGTGCCCATGTTTAAGTATGGAGCGGCAGGTTTTTCGGTCGACGGAGACGTATCGCCCACCGCTTCCGTTATGGGTATGGGCAACCTTGCTGCCTTGGCAGCGGCCGATCCCAGTGTTTGAGGGCGCTACAGCGTGGTCGGTGGCGGGGCGTCGCCGGTATTTTCGCCCCGCAGCATCGTGCCCTGACCGGGAGAGCGGTGCCGATCGACCGTTGGCTTGTCCACCGGATCTCGAAGCTGCAGCAGCCAAGTGGTCCTCGGCTGGTCGCTCACGTTTGTGCCCGACCCATGGACGGTCAGGCAGCTGAAGTACAGAACGTCACCCGGCTCGGCGGGAAGGGCCACCGCATCGTCGAGAACGTATCGGTCGGTTGGCAGGTACCAGTCGGTGGACCCGAGATGATCAATGCGCCCGTCGAGGTGGCTGCCGGGAATGACCCGGACGCACCCCCTGTCCACCGGCGCGTCGTCGAGGTGGATGATGGCCGCCAGCGTCGAGTCGTTGGCGTGAGGAAAGAACGGCCAGTCCTGATGCATGGGAAACGGTGAACCGTTGGAAGGCGGCTTGATGAACAGCTTGTTGTGGTGGAGCTGAACGTTGGGCGTGCCGATCAGGGCCGCCACCGGGTCGATGAGCCTCGGGTCGGTCAGGTAGCGGCTGAAGAGACCGGACTGGAACTGCACGTCGTGGCAGTGATGCAGCGTTGTTGCGGATCCGTTGCCCACCTGGTCGGCGGTAGACCAGGTGGCTTCGACGCTGTGGGACGCGGCCAGTCGGTCGATGATCTGCTCGCCCTCGGCCCGAAGAGCCGCCGCTTCCTCGGCCGGGAGCACACCTTTCAGTAGCAGGTACCCATTCGCTTGGAAGAACGCCAGGTCCTCGGCGTCTGGTCGCATCGGTCGCGGTTCAGAGTGCCTGGACGACATAGTCGTAGATGCGGCGCTTGACCCTCAGGTCGTTGAGGTGGGAACCGAGTGCAGCGATCTCCGGGTCGATCTCGTCAGGAATGCTGACGATGTCGGTCGACGTAGCGAGTCGACGGTTCAGTTCCAGCGACAGCGCAACCTCGGCCTCCTCGCGGGCCAAGACAACCTCTCGATGGGTGAGCCGGTACCGGTCTGCTCCTTCGGCGTTCTCGAGTTGCTCGGCGACCTCTGCCATCTCTCGCCGCAAGCCGGCGCGATGGGTCTCCAGGTCCGCCAGCACCGCGGCGTCCGGCTTCGACCTGCTACGTCCGACCCGTACCGTTGGAAGGTTGTGGACCGCAACGGTGGTCAGCCCGGTCGGCGTGGGCTCGAACGGAGGGGCTTCCACGGTGACAGCGAGCGACAGGATCTCCTTGCCGCCGATCTGGTCGGTGTTGCCAAGGTCGGTGCCCCGGACCGACACCTTCTGGCGCTGCTCTGTGAGTTTGGCGGAAGTCGCCGCAGGGTTGAAGACCCGCACGACCGGCTGGTCGCCGATCAGTTCCATTCCGGTGGTCGGAAGATCCTCGGAAAACACCTGCCACTGCGTTGAAGTGCCGGAACCTTCGATGTCCACCAGCAGCGGCGGGTTTTGGAATCCCTCGTTGAGTCGCCACAGGCGACCGAGCCCACCGGAGCTATCGCTGTCGTCGTCACTCTCGACGTCATGTGCCACTACCGCAAAGCCGATTTCGTGGCGGATTGTGCGTTCGCTGCGGGCGCCGGGAACGTACATTGCGGGACCGGCGTCACCCTGTCGGTGGGCGAGCCCGGATTTGGCCAGCCACTCAACCGAGCGGCGCAAGGCAACCGCGATCTCGCCTTCGCCGTTTGTCCCGTAGGAACGAATGCCTCGCGCCAGCACCGCGGCGGCTGTGGCGTCTCCCTGCAGCGCAACGAACCCCTGGAACGGGAACTCATCAACCTGGCGGACCTCACGTTGGCCCATGAGTACCGCGCTCAACTCGGGCTCGACCTCCTGGGGCAGCAGGTTGAGGTCGACGTGGGGACGCTCGACGATGTCAAAGGGCATCCCGGCCATGGCGGTATCGGACACGATGCCTGTCTCGAAGCCCATGTCGGCCCGAAAGCCGGTCCCGTCGGAATCGAGGTCAACGGTGAAGTGCGCAATGGGCGAGGAGTCGAAACGGACACGAACCCGGGCTCGCACGGAGATGCCGCCGACGTTGAGGGTGGCGTCGAACCTGACCAGCGCGTCGATCTCGCTGGTGCTCTCGATGACCGGGGGAGCGGTGGGGGTGCAAACGCCAAGTACCGCGCCGGGCTCGCTTGAGTAGGTGTCGCCATCGTCGGTCCGGACGGTTATGTGCCCCACCCGGTGCCCGTTGACTGTGACGCCGTCGCCATCGACCGTTGCGCTGTAGTGATCGTTTTGCCAGGAGAAGCCCTCGGCGGACTGCTCGATGTTGGTGAGTCGGTGACTGGAAACGGTTGGCGTCACGCCGATGCCGTTCGTCTCGGCAGCTATCGCACGCCCCCTGACCCGCTGCACCGTTGAGGTCGCCATGGCGGCGGTGGACAGGGCATATCGACCGGGCGCGAAGCCGGCGAAGATTGTGTCGATCGATGCCTGCGATTCTTCCACCGCACGCTCGATCAGCGACCGGTACGACCGGTCCATTCGTTCGTGTACCTGATCGACGCTGACGCCGCAGATGCAGTCGTGCACGCCGTTTTGTAGGAGCTGGCGGGACGCTGATTCAAACAGTTCGCTCCGGTACCGCCGGCCTCGGGCCGCAGCCAGCACCGCTAGCGGCTCGGCCAACAACTGCAGGGCCTGTTCGGCATCGTGATGCAGTACCTTCAGGTGAGTCCTGGCCGACAGTGTCCCGGGGAAGGTCGATCCGTAGCGACCGGAGATCAGTTCCCCGTCGATGACCGGATGGTCCTGTCCGGTGACCGCATCGACGTAGGCTCGGGGCGATGATTCGTGCAGGGCGATATCCGGCGGAATTCCGGCGGTGGTCTCGTAGTAACGAACCGGGTCCTCGGGCTCGGTGTCCAGGTCGTAGCCGTCGAACAGAGGTATCGGCACGCCTTCGTAGTACGGGGCCAACTTGGTTGTCTCGGCGCTGAGGCGATGGACGGCGATCTCCGGCGTCTTGGTGATGCCGTAGAGGTTGCGGTAACCACCGAACAGATTAATGGTGGGAATCTGTCCGCCGTTTGCCCCCTGCCACAGGAAGAGCGGCTTCATCTCCGGCACGCCCCGCCACACGAACGCGGCGTCGACGCCAACCATGGACAGCAACTGCGGCGCTTGGGAAATGTGTCCGAAGGTGTCGACGAGCCAGGCAACGTTTGCTTCGCCGCCGAGCGCGGCCGCGTCCTCGGTCCCGTAGGTGAGGTTTCGGACGTGGAGCTGCCCGCTCAGCATGCGCCAATCCGGCTGGCTGTAGACCGGGCCAATGTGCAGTGTCTGCTTGGTGATGAGCTCTTCAACCTGGGAGCGGTACTCCGGTCGACCGTTGAGAAGATCTTCGATGACCAGCGTCTGGCCGTCGAACAGATACTCATATCCGTCATTCTCGGCGCCGCGTCTGGTGAGCGAGTCGATCAGGTCCGGGATCCACGCGGTGGTGTACTCGTGGGTCAGGAACCACTCGCGATCCCAGTGAGTGTGGTTTATGACGTGAACAACCGTCGGAGGTTTGTCGTTCTCCGATGGCGCGTCGTTGCTGTGCTCAATCATTCGAATCGGTCTCTCGTGAGAGTTGCTCTAGCAGGATCGATCGGTTGCTTAGGATGACGGCGTCTCGCCGTAGAGGACTTGTTGACTGGCCGGATCAATCCATCTGATCTGTTCTGCCGGAAAACGTAACCACAAGTCTTGATCCGCCCGGACCTCGAGTGTGGGATGGGTCGCCACTTTGAGGCGGCGGCCCGCCAGTGAAACGGTGAGAAGATTCTGGGACCCGAGAGGTTCCACCACCTCGACCTTGGCCGGGAACGCTTCCGTCTCCGGCGCGAGCAGCGTTTCCATGTTCTCCGCCCTGATGCCGAGGGTTACGGCGTCACCGTTCAGCTTCCCGAGGGCCGCCGACACATCGGCGGAAGGGGTCAGGGCGTGTTCGCCGACCGAGACCGAGAGTGCATCGCCGGTTCTGTTGACCGACGCATCGATGAAGTTCATCGGCGGGTTGCCGATGAAACTGCCTACGAAAAGATTGCTCGGCGATTCGTATACCGTTGTCGGCGCGTCGATCTGTTGGACCTCGCCATCTCGCATCACCGCCACCCGATCGCCCATGCTTAGGGCCTCGATCTGGTCGTGAGTGACGTATACGGTTGTCGCTTTCACGTCCGCCAACAGCCGCTTCAGCTCCGCCCGCATCTCCAACCGGAGCAGCGCATCCAGGTTGCTGAGGGGCTCATCCATCAACAGCACCTCGGCCTGCATGGCGAGCGCTCGTGCGACGGCCACCCGTTGGCGTTGACCGCCGCTCATGTCGCTCGGCCGTCGGTCCAGCAGGTCTTCGATGTGCAACAACTCGGCGGACTCATCAACCCGCCGGGCGATCTCGGTCTTGTCGACCTTGTGCATCTTCAGGCCGAAACCGATGTTGTCCCGCACAGTCATGTGGGGAAAGATCGCGTAGCTCTGGAAGACCATGGAGATTTTGCGTTGGGCGGGAGGCAGGTAGGTCACGTCCCGACCGTCAATGCTGATGCGTCCGGAGTCCGCCATGCCAAGCCCGGCAATCGCCCGGAGCAACGTGGTCTTGCCGCAACCACTCGGGCCGAGCAAGACCAGAAACTCCTGGTCGTGGATGGTGAGCGACACGTTGTTGACCGCTGTGGTGTCGCCGAACGTCTTGACCACGTTCTCGACCTTGATGTCGGCCATGGTCAGTTACCTCGCTTCGTTGATCGGTTGGTCATTTGCTTACCTGACCCCACATGTTGAAGAGGTACTTACGGATGAAGAACATGAAGATGATGGACGGGACCATCAGGAAGAACCCGCCTGCGAACTGAAACGCGTCCGAGGAGCTGGACAGCGACGTGAGCACGAGTGCAGGCAGCGTCCGGTTCTCCAGGGTCAAGACGCTGGCGGCGAACACCTCGTTCCACGACAGCACAAAGGTGAACAGCCCCGACGCCGCGATGCCGGGCAGTACCAGCGGCAACACGATGTAGCGGAACGACTTCAGCGGGCTTGCCCCAAAGACCTGGCCCGCCTCCTCGAGTTCATACGGGACGCTGGCGAAGACGCTTGCGATGACCAGGATGGTTGTCGGTAGGGCCAGTGCCGTGTGCATGAGCGCAAGGCTGATCACACTGTCGAACAGACCCGCCCGCAGGAACAGTACGGCGAGCGGGATGGAAAGCACAACGATGGGGAACGCCCGAACCGCCAGGACCGACAGCCGGAACAGGTCACGACCGGGAAAGAGGTATCGGGAGACCGCGTATCCGGCCGGCGCACCGATCAGGGTGGAGAGTACCAGTGTGATCACCGCGACGATCACACTGTTCAACAGTCCGCGGCCCACGCCTTCGGACTCAAGGAAAAACTGCATGGTGTCGGTGGAGAACGGAATGAACGGCAGCACGTTCTTCGGGTACGAGCGAACGGTCTCTGGGGTGGTGAACGCCATGGAGAAGACGAAGAAGATGGGGAACACGATCCACAGGGCGATGAACACGGCCAGCACGTAGGTGACGAACCGACCGCGCTTCATCCGGCGCTTCATCTTGGCGTGGAGTGCAGCGACCTCGGGTGAGTCGAGCGGTGGGAGTTCAGGGTTGCTCATGCGTTGCGGACCTCGCTTTCGCTTCGTACCGCTCTGAGGTAGAACACCGCGCTGGCGATGGACAACAGCAGAACGAACAGTGCATAGGCCGATGCGACGTTGTTGTTCCTCAGCTGGAAGTACTGGCGGAAGGTTTCGTTGGCGAGCACGGTCACCACGTCGCCGCCGCTAAGGGCGATCACCACCGCGAACACCTGTAGCGCCAGAATCGTCCGAAGGATCAGCGCCACCTGGATGCTTGGCCGCAACAGCGGCAACATGACGTGGCGGACCCGCTGCCAGTAGCTCGCCCCGAAGAGCTCGGCCGCTTCCAGCGTCTCGTCCGGGATGGCCTGGAGGCCCGACACCAGAATGACCATGACAATCGAGGTCGCCCGCCACAACTCCGCCAACACGATGGCGGCGATAATCCAGTTGCGGGTCTCAGCGGTAAGAAAGGCCTGAGGCGAATCGATGATGCCTAACCGTTGCAGGACGCTGTTCAGCAGGCCGTTGCCGGTGAAGATTGAGAAGAAGAGGATGCCGGCCGCAAGGTCCGACATTCCCATCGGCAAAGAAAAGACGTACAGGAAGCCTGAACTGAACTTGATCCTGGCGTGGATCACCAGCGCCATCAACATCGCCAGGACGAACTGAGCGGGGATGATCAACACCATTAGCAGCAGCGTTGTCCGCAACGCCGGTCCAAAGAACCGATCGTCGAGCATCTTGGTGATGAAGTCGGTGGTGTACTCGCCGGCATTGCCTCGATCGACGCGGCCGGTGACGTCATCGTCAAAGACCTGGATGAAACGCGACGGAGCCCACCCGGCGGCGGTATCGGGGTTCTCCATGTCGCGAATCTGGAACCACACCTCGAGTGTTGCCACTTCGACGATGTTGGTGACGGCCCGTTCCTCAACCTCGGCCACCACCTCGGCGGTTTCGTTCGGGTCAACACGCAGGCGGGTCAGGGGGTCGGCGTTTTCGCCAAGGCGAGGTCTGATCGTTCCGGCCAATGGTGTGCCGTCGTCGGCCTCTTCGCGGACCCGAACCCGGGCTTCGGATACCCAGCCCTCTGCGGTCGATCCGTCTGGCTGTTCCACCGAGACGAAGTACCAAAGCTCGGTGAGTAGATCTGTTCCCTCGTCGTCACCGAGCAGGTTGCCCTGTCGTCCGAGGATTTCGATGCTGGCGCCCTGCGGGAGTCTCCCAACCTCGGAGCCCGAAAGCGTCGGCTCATCGACGACCGGCAGGACAGCTTCGTCGTCGTAGATGGCCAGGATGAGGCCCTGGAACATCGGGTAGGCGAAGAACATCGCCAGGTAGATGAAAGCCGGGGCGATCAGCAGGTACGGCACCATCTTGCGGCGCCAGCTCTGACGCCGAGCGGTGGTGACCGGCGCGTCTTCTGTCTGTACTGATTCCCCCGTCATGATGTGCAACAACATACGCGCACGGCCCCGACCCGATCAACGAATCGGGACCGTGCGCTGCTATGTCAGTTCCTTAGCCCGCCGGGTTGACGACGCAGGGACCCTCGCTCGCCGGGTCCGGGGCCCAGCAGGGGGCGCCCGTCTCATCCAGCAGAGTCTGGAGGGAATCGCCCTCTTCGTTCAGGACGGTTGCAATGTCTTCGCCGTCGAACACGACCCGATCAAAGGCGTTGCGGAAGATCTGGTTGATCTCACCGCCGCGATCGCCGAGGCCGACCGGGAGTAGAGCCGGAATGGCATCGGGGGAGTTGGCCAGCTTGTTGACGGCCTCCGCCTCGATCTGGACACCCTCTGGCAGGTTGCTGAAGTCAACACCGTCAACGACGGGGAAGAACGCCAGCTCGCCAAGAACCTCGGCCTGAATCTCAGGCCGTGTCAGGTACTCAATAACAGCGGCTGCCTCTTCGGGGTTCGGTGCATCGGCGGGGATGCCGAGACCGAGGATGACCGGCATGAAGCCACGACCGGCTGAAGCGGCGGGCGTCGGGAAGCCGACGAAGTTCTCCGGCTGTTCGCTGAAGGCTTCGACGAGGCGTGCGACGTGATCGAACGCAACCCATACCTCACCGGCCAAGAGCGGCTCCTGCATGAACTCGTAGTTGATGGACTCCGGGTTCATCGTGGGCCAAAGGTCGTCACGTGCGAAGGCGAGCATCTCTTCTGCTTCGGCACTGCGGAACTCTGAGACCATGCCACCGGTGAACGACGGCCACATGTAGCCCTCGAGGAAACGGTGGAACAGGCCGGCGTTCGGCAGACCACAGAGGGGCTTGCCCTCACCTTCGAGGATGGCCTGACACCAGCTGGCGTACTCATCCCAGGTCAGGGCATCGATGTCTGCGCCCTCGGGGAGGTACGGCAGTGCGTCGTTGTGGGCCGCCATGATGTAGGTGGCCTGGGCCCATGGCACGTAGTGCAGGAAGTCATCGGTGCCGAGCAGGCCGGACTCGACGAAGGAGTCTGCAAAGTCGCGGTCGCCCAGGTCGTCGAGGACGTCGCTCATGTTGGTCAGTGCACCGTCACGGGCCAGTGGAGGGAACGATCCGTGGAGCGCTCCGAGCACGTCGATGGCACCCGAACCGGCGGTGATCTGGTCCAGGGTCGGGCCTTCTTCACCCATGGTGACTTCGAGGCCACCCGGCTCGATGATGGCCCGGAACTTCTCGGCCTCTTCGACCGGTGCGAACTGAAGGCTCACAAAGGAAGCGCCACTGCCGTCGGCCATGGCGTCTTCTTCCTCCATAGCCTCCTCGTCTTCCATCGCCTCTTCTTCTTCGGCGGGCTCTTCCTCTTCCATTGCTTCTTCTTCGTCGTCGGTTGCCGCCGCATCCTCGGTTGAGGTGTCGGCGTCCCCGTCGGCTGCATCGTCGTCGCTACCGCCGCAGGCTGCGGCGATCATGGCAAACGCAGACAGCAAAGCAAGTAGCTTCAACAGTCCGCGAAGACCGCGCCTTTCGCGCATTTCTCGTGACATCTGTTCTCTCCCCTTTTGACCGGACTGTTGACCGGCCATATCTGACTAGTGGCTGTTGGCCGAAGCGCGTCTGCACATCGGAAACGAGAACACCGTAACCGTTCGCCGCCCCGAATCCCAATCGTTTCGGTTTTTCGCGCGAACCCAGCAATTTTCGGCCCCGTGAGCGAGGGTCTTCGGATGCGAGACCCCTGAACGGTACGGTGAATGGCTGTGAACGAACCGAGTCCCCGACCTACGTTGCGCCACGTCGCCAAGGCCGCCGGACTCTCGGTGACCCAGGCGTCGCGGGCGTTGAATGACCACTGGGACGTCGCTGAGACAACCAAGGCCCACGTGCGCAAGGTTGCGTCTGAGCTTGGCTATATCCCGAACCTCGAGGCTCGTCGATTGAAGATGCCAAACTCTCGGGCCGAAGCCATCGGGCTTGTGCTGCCACAGGCGGAGCTGCGGTTCTCCGATGCGTTCTTCGCCGAGTTGCTGTCCGGCATTGTCGAAGAGGCCAGCCGGGCCGGACGAGAGGTTCGCCTCACCTCGTCGCTTGGCGGCGCGGATGACCCGGAGCCGTACCGTCAGGCTGTCAGGTCTCGACAGGTGGACGGGTTCATTCTGGTGCGAACCCTCATGGAGGATCCACGGGCCGAGCTGCTGGCAAAGATGGAGGTGCCATTCGTGACCTTCGGCCGAGACGGCGATCGTTGCGATGCTCCCTTCGTCGACGATGCCGATGACTCGATGGCGGCGATCGTCGACCACCTCGTAGCGCTCGGTCACCGTCGCATCGCCTGTCTGGCGGAGCCGCGTCGGTTCGCAAAGGCTTGGTACCGGCTGCGGTCGTTCCGCGAGGCGATGGAAGCCAACGACCTGCCGGTCGACGAAGAGCTGATCGCCGAGGCCGATTTCCATGAAGACTCGGGCTATCGATGGACCAAGGGATTTCTGGATCGTGACGACCGACCCTCAGCGGTGGTGGCCTTCAACGACCTGTTGGCGTTCGGCGCGTTGACCGCGGCGCGCGACGTCGGGCTGCAGGTGCCGGAAGATCTAAGCGTCACCGGGTTTGATGACATCCCGGCCGCACGTCACGCAAGCCCCGGCCTCACCACCCTGCGCCAGTCGGCGTCGGAGGTGGGTTCAATGCTGTGCCGCCAACTCTTCGACGTCGTCGACGGCACCGACACAGTGGAACGACACGTCTTGTTGCGGCCAGAGTTTGTGCAGCGTGGCTCCACCGGACCCGCAGCGTCCACCTAGCTCCGAACGCTTCGGGTCCGGGTTTAGGCCAGGCCGAGGTCGGAACCGTTTGGCGTGAAGCCGGGAAAGACCGATCCGGTGTTTGTCAGCTTTGACCGCTTTCGCACGATCTCGGAGATCGGCTTGCGGAAGTCGGTCATGATCGGCACCGCGCCGCGGCGCTGCCCGGACGGAACGGCCAGTGACTCTGCGAAGTCGTCACCGTAGACGCCGCCGCGGATGCCGCCGCCGGCAACCATCATGGTGGTCGCCATGCCGTGGTCGGTGCCTCGGTTGCCGTTCTCGTTTGTGGTGCGACCGAACTCCGTTGTCACAACAAGGGTGATGCCCTGCAGGCCGTTGGTCTCGTCTGCGAAGGTCTGGACGGCATCGGACAGCTGCTTGATCCTGCTGTGGAACCGACCGCCGGCATCACCGGGAAGACCGAGGTTTCGGTGATGGTCCCAGCCACCCGTGGCCAACGCTGCGGTCCTGACACCGAGCGTCGGGGAGCCGTTGAGCAGCGTCCCGAGCTGGTTGAATGCCTTGCCATAGGTGTCGTTGGCGTAGCCGGGTCGAAGACTGTTGTCGAGACTGGAGATTCGGTCCGACAGAGCCAGAATGTTGCGACCCTCAACCGAGAGACTGTCGTTGCCGCCATAGGCCGCGGCCAGAGCGGCCGTCACCCCGTCGTTGTTGCGGAAGCTGTTGAGACGGAACTGGCTTGCGTTGTTGATTCCCATCGCGGCGCTCGAGCCGGCGAGCAGGTCACCGGCCTTGGAACCGTGCACCGCGGCCACAGGTCCTGGCCCTCCCTGGGCATTTGTCATTCTTCCCAACCAGCCACCGCCAACCGAGCCGGACAGGCTGCCCCGGAAGTTGTTCTTCATGGCACGGAAGTGGCTGAAACTGGCGCCATCGAAACCGGTGCCGGGAATGAAGGCCAGCTTGCCCGCCTTCCAGAGTCCGTCGTGCAGGGCCTTGGCGGACGGGTGGAGTCCGAACGCGCCCTCGAAGCCGGAGGAGAACGACACGTTGCCGTTCTGGTTGAGGCGCAGCGCGCCGTTCGCCTGACCGGGTTGCGGGATGGCGATGTTTGGCCGCTGTTGATAGTACGACGAGTCGGTGATCGGTGGCGTCAGCGAAAGTCCGTCCATGCCGCCCCGGAGGAACAGCACGACCAGGACGTCGCCGTCGTTCGGCACGCCGGGGGCGGCCATTGAAATGGAGGTACCAAGCCCGGTTACCAGGCCGATGGTGCCGACGCCGGAGGCGGCGAGGAAACTACGTCGAGTCAGTGTTGTCATCGTTGGTGCTCCGAGCGATCAGCGAATCTGGAAAAGGGGATTGGCGAGAAGAAGACCGGTGATGATCTCCATTTGCTGACCGTTGAGGTCAGACGCAGGGTCGTTCGGGGTGTGGCTTGCGGCAGCAGCGGTGGCTTGCACCACCGTGTCAGAGAGCCTGCCGAGCCCGAACTGCAGCCCGAGGTTTGTGGTCAGCTCCCCGACGGTGTTGCCACCAGCGGAGGATCGCACGTCGGCAATCTTGACCTGGATCCCCTTGGCGTTACCGCGGGGGAGGGCACCGGCCATGTTCCACCTGTCGAGGAACGAGTCGGCAACGATCCAGTGATCGGCCCGGTCGGGGTAACCGTCGGGCTGCTCCCAGTACCAAGACTTGTTCCTGGTCGCGTTGAGGAAGTTTCGAATGCTCTTTGCGCCGTTGCTGGAGTGACCGTAGGGGACCGTTGCGTTGGTGGCCCGCATTGCCGCTGCCAGAAACTCGAACGGACGCCGGACCTTGCTGCCGCCGCTCGCTGCGAATTCGGCACTGCCAAAGACGTGTTGCAGTACCGGCACGAGCGCTGTGTCGTTCTGCTGGTAGACCGCGGCAGCAGAAGAGACCAGGCTGTCCGGCGGTGAGTCGGAAACGAACCGTCGACAGATCTTGTAGGCGATGTGACGAGCCGTCGTCGGGTGGGAGGCAAGGAAGTCGAGGAGTGAGTCGCCCCGGGCCTTGCCAGATGTTCCCGCCGTCGTCCAGGCGCCGTTGAGCAGCGAAAGCTCGCCTTTGTACGCGTAGTTCTGGCGATAGACGAAGGTGCCGTACTTGTTGCCGTCCCGGCG
>CAZSTV010000001.1:86677-130522 GCA_964609665.1 uncultured Acidimicrobiaceae bacterium | reverse complement strand
GTGTACGTCTTCGGTCGCCGGGCCGGCAAGAAGAAGAGTTCTGTGCTGGAGATCCGCCGGTTCTGATGCTGAAGCGACTCGCACTCATGGCCGTCCGTTCTTACGTCGGCGGCCCGGCGAAGTCCTGGGTTTTCACCTCCGGTGCAATGCTGGCGTTTCGACTGGTCAAGTCGGTGACCGGACGTCGGGAACTGGTGGATCTGTCAACGGTCAAGCCGGGACAGACCCTCATCATCGAGCACCTGCCCATCTCTCACAAGCGGCAGATGAAGGACATCAAGCGGTCAAAGCGACAGGAACGCAAGGACCGTCGCAAGGCACGCAAAGCGGTCACGGCCGACGCCTGATTACACCGCGCCACCTCGCTTTCCCGGCATGCTGGGGGAGTGAAGGTCCACTTGCGCAACCCGAACCGGGAAATTGAGGTGCCGGGCCCGATTAGCGTCGTCAAACTGCTGAAGCAGCTCGACTTCAATCGGGAATCGGTCCTGGTCATCAGCGACGGCACGCTGATCCCTGGGGATGCGCTGCTCAGCGACGACGACCAGGTGGAGATCAGGCCGGTCATCAGCGGCGGAGCGGTAGCGAAGTGAAGTGCCGAGTCTGCAAAGAGGCGGCGGTGATCGACATTCGTCGCCACAACGCCAACTTCTGTCAGGACCATTTCCTGCGGTACTGCCGCCAACAGGTGGAGCGGGCGGTGGAGAGCTTCGACATGCTGCAGCCCGGAGACCGACCGCTGGTCGCGGTGTCCGGCGGCAAGGACAGCCTTGCGGTGTGGGACCTCCTGTGTGAGCTCGGCTACGACGCCGACGGGCTGTACGTGGGGCTCGGCATTGGTGAGTACTCAGACAATTCCGCCGACTACGCCAGGAACTTTGCCAACGAGCGCGGTTTGACCCTCATCGAGATCGACCTGCGCGACGACCACGGGTATGACGTGCCGACGGCCGCTGCGGTAACCAAGCGCGTTCCGTGCTCGGCCTGTGGCCTTTCCAAGCGACATCTCTTCGACAAGGCAACGCTCGATGGCGGCTACGACGTGTTGGTCACAGGCCACAACCTCGACGATGAAGCAGCGGTGCTGTACGGCAACGTGCTGCGTTGGCAGGACGCGTATCTGGCCCGGCAGCGTCCGGTGCTTGCCGCTGGCCACGGGTTCCCAAAGAAGATCAAGCCGCTGGTCAAGTTGACCGAGCGTGAAACCGCTGCGTACTGCGTTCTCCGAAACATCGATTACCTGGTGGAGGAATGCCCGATGGCGGCAGGCAACAAACACCTGATGTACAAGAACGCCCTGAACGAACTTGAACTGCAGTCGCCGGGTTCGAAAGCGGAGTTCTATTTTGGCTTCCTGGCTCGCGCCGCCGAGCGTTTCGAGCACGAACGAGATGATGCCTCATCGCTTGGCACCTGCAACGAGTGCGGTGGCCCCGCCGAGTCCGACCTGTGCGCGTTCTGTCGCCTCGCGGAGCGAGCGAGCGCCTCGGAGCCCGTCCCCGTTGACTTCATCCTGTCGCCGAAACGGTCGGGCTCGAAAGCTCGCCGCAAGAAGCGGGCTGCATCGCCCGCGGCTGAGACCGCAGAACCTCAATCCTCACATCACCAAGAACTGGGAGCCGCTCAGTGAGCGAGCATGTCGCAACCGACCTGACGAAGCCGTTGGCAGACGGGGACCTCGTCCTGCTCGTCGACCACAAGCAGCGCCGCTACCTGGTCCGCCTCGCCGAGGGCGGCGAGTTCCAAACCCATGCGGGTGTCGTGCCCCACAACGAACTCATCGGCCAGCCCGAAGGGACCGGGGTTGCGAGCACCAGAGGGCAGAAGTTCAAGGCCTATCGGCCAACGCTGAGCGACTACATCCTGTCGATGCCCCGCGGGGCCCAGGTCATCTACCCGAAGGACATCGGCCCAATGCTGATGCTGGCCGACATCGAGCCCGGCTGCAGGGTGTTCGAGTCGGGCGTCGGGTCCGGCGCGTTGTCAATGGCAATGCTGCGGGCCGGGGCTCACATCACCGGTTACGAGCTGCGTGAAGACTTTGCGGCCCGGGCCCAGAAGAACGTGGCGGAGTTCCTCGGCGACGCTGCGCTGGAGCACTATGACGTCCACATTCGCGACGCCTATGCAGGGTTCGAGCATGGCGACTTCGATCGCATCGTCCTCGACCTTCCCGAGCCGTGGAATGTGGTTCCCCGGATCGGTACCGCACTTCGCGCCGGTGGCATCATCATCTCCTACAGCCCGTCGATCACCCAGGTTATGAAGATGCGAGACGCCCTGAGCCTGGCCGGCTTTGCCGAAGCGTCCACGGTCGAGGTCCTCAACCGTTCCTGGCACATCGACGGCGCCGCGGTCCGACCGGACCACCGCATGGTGGCCCACACCGGCTTCTTGACCCGGGCACGGCTGCTGGCCCAGTCCGGCGACTAGGCCCGCCGCTACATCGGGGAGGGTTCCACCAGGGCCCCGGTGTGTCGGTATGTCCGGTTGTTCAGTCCAGCCAGGAAGCGGGTGCACCCCGCTGCACCTCATTGAACCTGCTGGCAAAACTTGGTCCGAGTGATTCCTTGCGGGGACCGGAGAACCCGAACAGGAACTGCGCCACCCGCCGGATCTGGATCTCCTCGGCCCCTTCGGTGATCCGGTAGCGGCGATGGTGGCGGTAGATGTGTTCGAACGGCATGTGGCGGCTGTAGCCGATGCCGCCGTGGGTCTGGATGGCTTGATCCGAGGCCTGGCAGACCAGGCGGTTCGCCCGGTAGTTGCACATCGCCACCTTGTCCGAGATGTACATCGGGTCGACGCCCTCGTCCATCTCCCACGCTGTCTTGCGGACAAGCTGGCGGATCATTTCGGCCTCGGTGTGCATCTCCGCCAGGGGCCACTGGATCGCCTGGTTCAGTGACAACGGCTTGCCGAACGGCTTGCGCTCACGGGCGTACTTGACCGACTCATCGATGCAGTACTGCGACGCACCGACACCAGAGGCGGCCTGACGGATGCGGTTCTCGTGGACGAATGTCTGGGCGACGGCCAGGCCGCGCCCCTCGTTGCCAAGCATGGTGTCATCGCCGACCCGCACATCGGTGAGGGTTACCTCCGCGTGGTCGGTCGGCATGTTGAACGTCCACCACATGAACTCAACGTTGAAGCCCGGCGTCTCGACGGGAACGATGAAGCAGCTGATGCCCTCGGCGTCTCCGGCGTCTCCCGAGGTCCTGGCGAAGATGTAGTCATGGGTGGCGGCATGCATGCCGGTGTTCCATCGCTTTGCACCGTTGATGACCCACTCGTCGCCGTCGCGGTAGGCGGTGGTCTCCATCCAGGTCGCGTCGGAACCGTGCAGTGGCTCTGTCAGGCCAAAGCCAATCCTGGCCCGGCCCTCAAGCATGCGTGGCACCCAGTAGCTCTTCTGCTCTTCGGTGCCATACAGATCCATCATCAACACGGTGGGAAAGTTGCCGACGATCGAGCTCTCGTTCTGGAGATCGTTGTGCAGCCCGAGTCCCTTTGCGGCGAGGTGTTCACGGATGATTGCCATACCGAGGTTGGAGCCGTCCATGCCCCCGAACTTCTCTGGAAGGTGGTACCGCAGGAACCCCGCTTGGTCGGCCCGGCGGCGCATTTCCCGAAGCAGCTCCTCCCACTCCGCGTTTGGCCACCCGTCGCGTTCGAAGTCGGTCCGGGCCCATTCCCGACGGTGATCGAAGAACCGAATGTTGTCGTCCTGCCGCTCCAGCGGTTTGATCTCGTCCTCAATGAATTGGTCGAGCTGACCGAGTAGATCTTGGATGTCGGATGGTACGGCAAAGTCCATCGGGGGATTGTATGTCGTCGGCTCAACCGGCACGAAAACAGCGCCCGAAGATGCCACCATTTGAACAGGGCCGTGCCCTAAGCTGGGTCTCCCGACCGGTTCGCTTTGTGGGCGCACCGGAGGACCGGGGTTTCCCTGGGTGAACGCAGTGGCCGTAGGAGCGATGGAACCGTAGTGCTTGATCGAGTGGAACGCAGCGACGTGTTTAATGCGGCTGCGCTGGCTGCCGTGTTGCTCGGAATGGTCTTTCTCGTGCTGACCGTCTTCGGGTGGTTTACCGGTGCCGTCGATGAGGGTCTGTGGACCGCCGAGGGTGGCGAACTTGAGGACGCTGCGGCTGCAGATGTATTGAACAGCCCGCTGCTTCGACCGACGAACGAGGTCAGCATTCTGGTCGGCAACGGCTCGGACGGGCGCCAGGGATTGGCAGGTCGGGCCAGCCGCAAACTCGAGAATCTTGGCTACGGCGCTCTCGATCCGCTGAACAAAGAGGGCGACCCGATCGATGAGAGCTTCGTCTACTACATCGACGGCTTCAAACTGGACGCAATCCAAATCGCCACGCTGCTAAACGTTGCCGAGAGCCAGGTTCGCCCACTCCTGGACAACCCCGGCGTGCCGACCGACGGAGCGGACGTCATTGTGATCCTGGGCCAAGAGGCCGACTTCTAGGACCCCAACTCGGTCCTGAGTCGGCCCTGACTCGGTCCTACGAGGGTTCTGGCGACGGCTCTGGTGAGATGTCCAATGGCGGGTCGGGGAGTGGACCGTTCACGACCTGTGGCAAGAGCTCCGGCAACCGCGGTGGCAGAAAACCGACATCGGCTGACAGCACCTCGTCGACGGTCCACCACCTGGCTTCCTTGAACGCCAGCGCCTCGAGCGCTTCGAGACCCTGCGGCTCTCGCACGTCGCGCTGGTTCGTTCTGGCGACGTGGATGACCTCGTCCTGATCGAAGTGGTAGCCGCCAAAGTCGAACTCGACGTGTTGCACCCAGACGATCGGCCCGACTTCGGCGTCGGTAACGCCTGCTTCTTCGTGCAGCTCTCGGTACACCGCAGCCGCCGATGCCTCGCCAGGGTCGATGCCACCGCCGGGAATCTCCCACCACGCCGGCTTTGACGCGTCGGCCGGATCAACCGCCTTGATGAGAAAGATCTGGTCAATGTCGTTGAGCAGCACCACTCTGGCCGCCTGTCGTCGCAACACCCATGCGTTCATGGCCGCCCAATCTAACGGCAATCGGGCGTAGGGTCCCGACTGGGCGTTTGAAGCGAAACCCAGACCGTGGCACCATGCCCCTCGGATGAAGAACAACTTTGCGTCTGACGAGTCGACCCAAACGGCGGCCGCGAAGGCGCTCTCGCCGTACATGACCTTCTCGGCTGTCGACTGGGGGGCGCTGCGAGCTTCCACCCCTCTCAGCCTTACCGAGGCCGACCTCGAGGATCTCCGCGGCCTAAACGTTGCGCTCAGCCTTGACGAGGTGGCAGAGATCTACCTGCCCCTATCTCGGCTGCTGAACCTCTACGTCGGCGCCTCACAGGAGCTCTACCGGGCCAGCGACACTTTCCTTGGAAAGCTCCCGGCGAAGGTGCCGTTTGTCATCGGGGTTGCGGGCTCGGTCGCCGTCGGTAAGTCGACGACGTCTCGTGTGTTGCAGACGTTGCTCGCCCGTTGGCCGAATCATCCGCAGGTGGACCTGATCACCACCGACGGGTTCCTGTACCCGAACGAGGTCCTGATGGAACGCGACCTCATGCACCGGAAGGGTTTTCCGGAAAGCTACGACCGAAAGCGGCTCCTGCAATTCCTGGCCGAGGTCAAGTCGGGCCAACCCGAGGTGTCGGCCCCGGTCTACTCCCACATGACCTACGACGTATTGGCCGACGCCCAGGCGGTGGTGCGTCAGCCGGACATCTTGATCGTCGAGGGGCTGACCGTGCTGCAGTCCGGGACGACCGACGAGCGCCACCCGATCTTTGTTTCGGACTACTTCGACTTCTCGATCTACGTCGATGCGGACACCGACGACATCCGAGACTGGTACATCGAACGCTTCTTCACGCTGCGAGAGACGGCGTTCCGGGATCCAAAGTCATACTTCAAGCGGTACTCGGAGTTAAGCGACGAAGCAGCGCTGTCGACCGCATCGGAGATCTGGGCCAGCATCAACCAGAAGAACCTGGAAGAGAACATTCTGCCCACCCGGGAGCGGGCCGACCTGATTCTGACCAAGCAGTCGGACCACTCGGTGAGCGAAGTCCGGCTCCGCCGCCTCTGATCACGTCCGGCGGCCCGGACCCGGGTCACGTTCCGCTGCGCCGGACCCGGGTCACGTTCCGCTCCGCCGGACCCGGGTCACTGCATGACCGCTTCGATGAGCGTCGGACCGGGGGTGCGGCCCGCCTCTTCGATTGCGGCGACCAACGCCTCGCAACTGTCGACCTGCACCGATGGCACTCCGAAGCCAGCGGCCAGCGACGTGAACTCCACCGTTGGGCGGTCCAGGTCCACGAGGTCCTTGGCCTGACCGACCGCAGCCATTCCGGCCCGCTCCAGCTCAACTTCGAGGATCTTGTAGATCCGGTTGGCGCAGATCACCACGGTCACGTCCAGGTTTTCCCTGGCCATCGTCCAGAGCGACTGGATGGTGTACAGCCCGCTGCCGTCGGCCTGTAGGCACAACACCCGGCGATCCGGCGCAGCAACAGCAGCGCCAACCGCCGAGGGCAGTCCGCCGCCAATGGCCCCACCGAGGATGGCCAGCAGCGTGTGGCGCTCGGCTGCACTTGCCTGGGAGCGATAGCCGGCTCCCGAGCTGACCGCTTCGGCCACCACGATGGCGTCGGCGGGGATCGCCGAGGCAAAGGCCTGGCCGATGGTCATCGCGTTCAGTGGACCGGAGACCTCGGGAACCGGGCCGGACCGTTCGGTTACCTCGCCCTGTTCGGGGTCGACCGAAAGCGCTGAGAGCAGTAGTTCGAGGGTGGCTTCCAAATCTGCCGATGCATCGGCGAGCACCATACGGTCAGCCTCGGCGGGCAGTGCCACCGACGGTTGATCCGGGTACCCAAAGAAGGTCACCGGTTCTTCGCGGCCCAAGACCACCGCGGCAGATACCCCCGCCAGCGCCGCGGACAACTGCTCTGGGAAGTACGGCAGCTCGGCGATGTTCGGCAGATCGTTGCCAAGTTCGATCCGGGCTACCCGAGACAGGTGCACGCCGCACCCAACCGAATCCCGAAGGGCGCCGAGCATCCGCAACGAACGCTCCGAAACTCGGGCGCCCCCGACGATCAACGCACCGCCATCTCGCCTAAGAAACTCGGCTGCCGCATCGATGGCGGCCTTGTCTGGCACTATCGCCGCCGGCGACGCTGTCGCCGCGCTCGCAGCGTCAGCGAGTCCTGCAGCGGCATCGACTTCGCCCCAGGCAAAGTCAGCGGGTACGACCAGGTTTGCGACGTTGCCATTGCCGGTGGTGGCACTCGTGATGGCGTCGATCATCGCCTGTTCACAGTCGGCGGCGGAGGTGATGCGGCGGGTTTCGCCGGTCCAGCCGGTCAGTGCGTCGATGTCGGAGCTGAGCGGCGCATCGTATGGCAGATGCCAGGATGCTTGATCGCCGATCACGTTGATCATCGGGGTGCTGTGTCGGCGAGCGTTGTGTTGATTGGCCAAGCTGTTGGCGAAGCCCGGCCCGAGGTGGAACACCCCGAGCGCCGGTCGGCCGGCGATTCGTGCGTACCCATCGGCAGCGCCCGAGACCACGCCTTCGAACAGGGCCAGCACGGTGCGCATACCCTCGGCTCGCCCGAGAGCGTCAACCAGGTGCAGCTCGGTCGTTCCGGGATTGGCAAAGCAGATGTCGATCCCGTGCTTCGCCGCTGTGTCGATCAGGAGGTCGGCACCGTTTCGATTGGTCGATGGTTCGCCTGCGCCGTCAATATCTTGCTCGGTCACGGAGTCGTGGTTGCTCACGGAGTCGTGGTTGCTCACGGAGTCGTGGTTGGTCACGGCACTAATCGTAGGCCGCCCCGAGCGCCCAGGCCTCATGGCCTGCGTGCCGAGCAGCGTGTTGATTCAATCGACCCATTGCCACTCAAAGTGGTCGGTGATTTACTGTGTGTGCGGGTAGTTGGAAGCTCGTGCCGAGCACCCTCTCTGGCGGGTCGGGTGTGCACAAAGCGGCAGGCTTCCTCCTTCAGTCCGAGGGCGGTCCTTTCTGGGCCGCCCTCGGCCCTTTTTGTTCGCCCGTTGGCTTGCCAGTCGGGTCAGCCGCCGGTCAGCGCTCGGACTTCCGGCATGACCACCTCGTGATAGGCCGTGAGCGCTTCGGCCTCGAACGGGGCCCGCAGGGCGATGTTCACCATGTCGGCTCCTGCCTCGACATAGGCCATGACCTGTTCGACCACCTGATCGGGAGTGCCGAGCACCGCACCGCCCCGAATCCGGTCGGTCATCGGGCCCCACTGCTCGGGCAGCGCTGCCTCGGCACGGTCGGCCTGTGCCCGGTCGGAGCCCATCGCGAAGACCAGGTTCACCGACCGTTCCACCTCGCCAGGGTCTCGGTCGAGGTCCTCACAGCGATCGTTGAGGATGCCATTGAGGCGGCCGTACTCCTCGGGAGACACGTAGGCAGCGTTCCAACCATCGGCGTATCGGGCGGTCATCGGCAGCGTTCGCTTCTCGCCGACGCCACCAAACCACAGCGGCATGGTGCCCTGTCGGGGACCGGGCAAACAGGAGGCGTCTTCCAGTCGGAAGTACTCGCCGGAGAACGACGTCCGCTTCGGCTCGCCGCCATCGTTGCCGCCGTCTTCGGGAGCGCCGCCGAAGCGGCTGCCGTTGATCAGCGGGCCAATGAGCTGCGCGGCCTCATCGAGCATGTCCAGTCGCTTGCCGACCGATGGGAAGTCATAGCCATAGGCCGCTGCCTCCCACTGATGCCACCCCGCACCGATGCCCAGTTCGAACCTGCCGTTCGCAAGATGGTCAATGGTGATTGCGGCCTTGGCGAGCAAACCCGGGTTTCGGTACCCGACGTAGAACACGAGGCACCCGACTCTGGCGTTGACGGTTTCCACCGCGAGGGCGGCCAACGTAGCCACCGCTTCGAAGTGACCGATGGTGCCGCCTGCGGGCGGGGCCTCGTAGATGTGGTCCCAGGCGGAGATCCAGTCGAAGCCGTTGGCGTCTAACCAGCGCCATAGCTCCCGCATCTCATCCATTTCCAGATTCTGCTGACCAACATGAGCACCGAGAAGAACTGCCACGAGGTGCACCCTAACCGGTCGAGCCGCTCCACAAAAAGGTGGCAGCCTGAGCGGCCTGGGAGATAGGGGACCCGCCTAGCCTGAGAGCATCGCTGCAGCCGATCTCACCCCTCCGACCACCGGCACGCTTCTCGGGCGCGGCATCACGCTTGCGTGTCCCGCCTGCGGGGCTCGTCGCCAATTCCGGTTCTGGGTGAAGATGAACGAGACCTGCCACCGTTGCGGCCTTCGGTTCGAGCGGATCGAGGGCCATTGGATCGGGGCAATCGGCATCAACACCATCGTCAGCTTTGGAATTCTTCTGGTATCGCTAGCTGTTAGCTTTGTCGTGACCGTTCCAGACGTCCCCGTCGTTCCACTAATGATCGGGCACATACTCCTGGCCATCGTGGTACCGGTGGTCTTTTTCCCGTTCAGCCGGACATTCTGGACCGCTGTGGACATCGCCATGCGCCCGCTTGAAGCGCATGAGGTGAACTGGGCAGCACTTCACAACGATCGCTAGACACGGATCACCATCCGAACACCTGAGAACCAACAAAGGGCATCTGACATGGACACCTTCGACCTCATCATCATCGGCACCGGATCCGGCAACGCGATCCCAGCCGAGATGGCCGGCTGGAAGATAGCGCTCGTCGAGCGTGGCATCTTCGGCGGCACGTGCCTGAACGTTGGCTGCATTCCCTCAAAGATGTTCGTGCTCCCGGCTGACGTTGCAGAGTCGGCCCGCCACGGGCAGCGTCTCGGTATCGACACGTCGTTCAACGGCGCCGATTGGCCCGCAATCCGAGACCGGGTGTTCGGCCGGATTGACCCCATTGCTGCCGGAGGCGAGCAGTACCGGGCAGAGGGCACACCAAACCTCGAGCTGATTCGTGGCACGGCCCGTTTCACAGCAGAACGGGTCCTGGACGTCGATGGTCGTGCGATCACTGCGCCGAAGATCATGGTGGCGACCGGGTCCCGGGCGACCAGCCTGCCGATTCCCGGACTCGATCAGGTGACGGTCCACACCTCTGACTCGATCATGCGCCTCGAAGAGTTGCCGGCCCGGCTCGGCATCCTCGGCGGCGGTTTCATCGCCACCGAACTCGGTCATGTCTTCAGCGGCTACGGCTCGAAAGTGACCCTGTTCAACCGTTCGAATGTGCTGCTCCGAGCCGAGGATGGCGACATCTCCAAGCGGTTCACCGAGATATTCGGTCGCCGGGTCGACCTCCGGCTCGGCCAGGTGCCGGACAAGATCGAGCAGACCGGCGACACCATCACCATCCACGCTGGCGGCGAGGTTGTTGAGGTTGATCAGTTGCTGGTCGCCGCAGGCCGCAAACCAAACTCCGACCTGGTGGACGCCGCCGCCGGCGGACTCGACGTCCACGACGACGGTCGTATCAAGGTCGACGCCACAATGGCCACCTCCGTGGAGGGGGTCTGGGCCATCGGCGACGTCAGCAACGCCTTCCAGCTGAAACACCTCGCCAACCTGGAAGCCAAGGTGGCGTTCTGGAACATGCAGCACCCCGAGGACCTGAAAGAGGTGGACAGCCGGGCGGTGCCACACGCCGTCTTCAGCGATCCACAGGTTGCCGCAGTCGGGCTGACCGAGGAGCAAGCCACCGCGGCGGGCAAGAACTTCGTTGTAGGCCTTCGGGACTACGGCGGTACCGCATACGGCTGGGCGCTCGAAGACCAGGATTCCTTCGCCAAGGTACTGATCGACGCTGACAGCGGGCTCATCATCGGCGCCCACATTCTCGGGCCCCAGGCCGCCAGCCTCATTCAGCCACTTATCCAGGCCATGCAGTTCGGCCAACAGGCCCGTGCTGTCGCTGACGAGGTCTTCTACATTCACCCGGCGCTGACCGAAGTGGTGGAGAACGCGCTGCTCGACGGACTCGAGAAACTCGACGCCTGATCCGAACGGTCCGCAAAAGAGGGCCGCTAGCCCCAAGTCCCTGGGTGAGGTGCCTCTTCTAGCGAAGCGACAACGACCGGTACAACGGAGATACATGAGGTGCCGGGATGTCTGCTGAGCTCGAACAATACGAGAACGTACTTAACCTTTCCCCGATCGGCTGTCTGCTGGTCGAGGACGGAATCATTCGCAAGGCCAACAGTGAGGCCATCGAAACGATGGGCATCCCGAGCGAGCGTCTGCTCGGAGTTCCCCTGGCCGAGTTGCTCGTGCCGGAGTACGAGGGCGCGTGCCTGGACCTGTTGCATCAGGCCGCTACAACCGACGATCAGCGAACGAGAAGTGAGCCGGTCCGGTTGGCCCGAGGTCTTGCGCCAATGGAGTTTCTGGCTCGGGGTCTCCCGCAGGAAATGGTCATGGTCGGCGTTCGTTCAATGGCCAACGAGCACTACTACTCGGCCCAGGCCGGTGGTGCGCTCACCCATGACACCGTGACCGGTTTCCCCGATCACTACCACGTGCTGTCGCAGCTACATGACCGGCTCGCCGCGCCAAACAAGAAGCCGCTGGCTCTTCTCTGCCTCTGGGTTGACGAGTTGCCGGGTATGGCAGAAACCTACGGCAAGCGGGCGGTACATCGTGTCATGCGCGAGACCGGCCAGCGGATTCAGGAGCGACTTCGCGGTCCGGACGTCCTCGGCCGGTTTGATGATGCAGGCTTCCTGGTGATGATGTCGTCGGACTCCAGCGCCGACCAACTGACCGACATTGCCGAGCGTCTTCGGGGCGAGGTGGCCTTTCCGGTCGAGCTCGATCGCGGGCTGGTGTCGTTCACTGCCAGCGTTGTTGTCGGCTCGATAACGCATCAGCGTCCATCGATCGAACGGATCCTTGCGCTACTCGAAGCGGCGGCCAATCGGGCGGCCAACAGTGGCGGCAACCGGACGGACTTCCTAACAATCTGACCGCTCTCTGGTCCCGCATCGGCAACGGCGGTACTGTTCCTCTACGACGCTTGCGTAGGGGGAGAAGGTTGCAGTACGAAAAGGGATTGGCCGAGCTCGGCGACGGGATCTATGCCTATCTGCAGCCAGACGGCGGCTGGGGCTGGAGCAATGCCGGTCTGGTCGCTGGCGACGGAGGATCGCTACTGGTCGACACGCTGTTCGACCTGAAGCTGACCGCCGAGATGCTTGACTCGATGGCTGCCATCACGTCGTCAAAGCCCATTCAGACCCTGGTCAACACCCACGCCAACGGCGACCACTGCTACGGCAACCAACTCGTCGGCGACGCCAAGGTAATCGCTTCCGACGCCTCCGCCGCGGAGATGGAGGAACTCCCTCCGGCGATGCTCGCGGCAATGATGACCGCCGACTTCGGCGAGACGACCAACGCCTATTTGGCCGAGTCGTTCGGCGCGTTCGACTTCACGAACATCGACCCTCCGAAACCCTCGGAAACGTTCAGCGGTGAGCTGACCGTGCAGACCGGCGGTCGAACGGCGTCTCTTATCGAAGTTGGCCCGGCCCACACCGCGGGCGACGTCCTGGTGCATCTTCCCGATGACAGCGTGATCTTCACCGGAGACATCCTGTTCATCGAGGGCACTCCCATCGTTTGGAACGGCCCCATTCAGAATTGGCTCGATGCGTGCCAGCGGATTATCGACCTCGGCTGTTCCACTATCGTGCCCGGCCACGGCCCCCTGACCGACGCTGCAGGCGTGCAAGCCGTCGCCGACTACCTGTCGTATGTGAAGACCGAGGCCACGGCTCGCCACGAGGCCGGCATGACGGCCGAGGATGCCGCCAGAGACATCGAGCTTGGACCCTTCGGCGACTGGCTGGACTGGGAACGCATCGTGATCAACGTGGATGCGGTCTACTCCGAGATCGACCCGACCCGACCGCCAACGGGCGTAATCGAGCTGTTCCGAGCCATGGCGGAGCTCAAGCAACACAAATAGACCGGCCCGCCGGGCCGGTCCATCTGGTCACACGTTCCTGCGTCATCAGCGGCGCCTTCGCCGCCGAGCACCGCTAGGCGTTGACGAGCTTTGCGTACTCCTCGACGGCGGCCATGACCTCGTCGCGGGGTCCCTGAGGCAGCGAGAGAGCGACCTTGGTGACACCCTGCTCGGCCAACTTGTCCAGGCTCTCGGCGTCCGGCTTGGCGCCGAACACGCTGAGCTCGACCGTCTTGGGGTCTCGGCCGATCGCTTCGCAAGCCTTCTCGACCTCATCCCAGCCCTTGAGCGGGTGACGACCACCGATTGGCATCCAACCATCGCAGAACTCCGCGATGTGGGCTGCGGTCTTTGGACCTGCGCCGCCGCCCATGACGATTGGCGGGTGCGGGGTTTGGGTGGGCTTTGGCCACGACCAGCTCGGTGAGAAGTTGACCTGGTCGCCGCTGTAGCTGGCCTCGTCCTGGGTCCAGATCTCCTTCATTGCCAGCACGCTCTCACGGAGCCTGGCCCGCCGGGTGTTGAACGGCACGCCGTGATGTTCCATCTCTTCGACGTTCCAGCCGTAGCCGATGCCGAAGATGAACCGGCCATTCGACAGCCGGTCGAGCGATGCCACCTGCTTTGCGGTCCAGATGGGGTCGCGCTGGGAGACCAGGCAAATGCCGGTACCAAGCTCGATTCGCTCGGTCACCGCGGCGACCGCCGCAAGGGCGACGAACTGGTCATAGGTCCGCCAGTAAAAGTCGGGGAGGGGTGGCGCGCCTTCTCGTCCACCCCACGGCGTTGTCCTGTGGGTCGGGATGTGGGAGTGCTCGGGGAACCACAGCGATCCGAACCCAAGGTCTTCTGTGGCCCGTCCCAACTCGACCGGATCGATCGTCTGATCGGTCGGGAAAATGATCAGTCCTATTTCCATTGGCTGCCTTTCGACGTTGGCTGTCCAGTCCGGAGCAGCGTCGTGCGATCATTCATCTCAGCACACCCGCCGGGGCGCCGTCGACTACAGGTGGCGAGCCAGTGCCTGTGCGACCTGCGGATTTCCGCCAAGGGACGCCGTGAGCTGCACTGGCAGCTCGTGGGCCAGAACATCCCACATCCGATCGAGCAGCTCCGCTGCCATCATCGCCTCGACGGTGACTCCGAGCGGGGCGTCGCGGCGCATGGAGTCGGCAACGGTGCGAATGCCGACCAGGGTGGCGCCAACGCCTAGATCAAGTGGCGCCGCGCCGGCGGCCCGGGCAGCCCGGATGCGGTTCTCGACATCACGGCTGAGTTTGGCCACCAGGTCATCGACCACAAGCTCATAGGACGATCTCGGACCTCTCGGTGAGCGGATGAGGAGCGTCTGGGTTGCGCTGCGGCCTGCGAGACGGGAAAGCCGAGCCATTTGGGCCTGCACACCGGCGGCCCACGCCTGCCTTCTGGCCCCGGTTGCTGGCCGCTGCTGCTGGCCTGTCGGCTGAGGTGCGGGCCGTACCCGGGTGGCCGTCGTTGGCCCGGCTCGACCGACCAGCGCGTCGTAGTCCCGTCGGAGGCGCTCATCGGAGAGCACCCGCCATGCTTCGTTGACTTCGGCCATGGAGCCTGCGGCGTTCGCCGTGGACGCCACATCCGGGTGACATTCCCGGGCCAAGCGCCGGTACGCGGTGCGGAGCTCATCGATACTGCAGGTCGGCGCGACGCCGAACAGTTCATAGTGAGTCCTGGTGCGTGCCCGAGGCATGACTCCATTGTGGCAAGGACCGACGCCGAACGGTGGACATTCCTGTGGGCAAATCGGTAAAGACTCCCAAGTAGGCTCGGCGTCATGAGCGAACAGCCTCTTGATCAACAGGCCATTGAGGCCATTGACGCGGTAATCGATGCAACGGCGATCCCGATACTGGAGTTCGGGCGAGCCTGGATGGCATCGCCCGCCACGGCGGCACGAGCCGAGGAACTTGGGCTCAAGGCTCCGATGGGGTTCTGGACCATCGGTAGGGCCGGCGCAATGGGCGAGGTTGGACCGGACGTCGCTGCCGGTGCCATTGGATTCATGGCGCCAGATCGGGTCAGTGACTATTGGGACCACCGCCCGGCCGGTGTTACCTCAACGACCATCGCCCTGGAGTACGCCGAGGCCGCCGCCGCGTTCGGCCGCGCCGCGCTCGATGCTGTGTCCGATGAGGATCTGGCCGAATTGGTGGCGCTGTGTGACAAGATCGCCGATGCGGCTCAGCCGTCCGTCGGGCTGCTCTTCGCTGCGTGGCACGGTTTGGCACGGCCGACAGATCCCGCCGGAGCGGCCACCGTGGCACTCAACGTCATACGAGAGCACCGCGGCGGCGCCCACTTGAGCGCGGTACAAGCGGTCGGCATCGGCGCCCACGGCGCGATCATGGCCGCCAACGACCAGGTCCGTGGAGGACCGGCCGGGGCGGCCCGCTTCGGTTGGCCAGAACCTCACCCGGAGCCCGACTTCGACCGTCGGGCCCAGGCGGAGGAACTGACCACCGCTATCTGTCGCCCGGCCTACGCCGGACTCGATGACCTCGAACGGCAGCGATTCGTCGAACTGGTGACGACGGCCAGGGCCACTATCGACGCCTGACCGTCCGACCGGATTCGCTGTCTCGCTACTTGCTGTCTTTCGACTAGCTGTCTTTCGACTCGCTGGCTCGCTACTTGCCTTGCCAGTTGGGGGCGCGCTTCTCAGCAAACGCCTTCGGGCCCTCGATGAAGTCTTCACTGGTCACCATGGCCTTCACAGCGTCGTATTTGCCCTCGTAGGCGGCCTGCACGCCCGCATGGTTGAGGCCCTGGTACACCGCTTCCTTCGAAGCACGAATCGACATCGGCGAACACTCAAGGATCTGAGCGGCCCACCGCTTTGCCGCGTCGACGACCTCACCATCGGGAACAACCTCGTTCACAAAGCCCAGCGATTGTCCCTCGGCCGCGGAGACCCGACGTCCGGTGAGGATCATGCCAAGGGCCTGCTTGGTACCGATTTCGCGGGGAAGACGGTGGAGGCCACCGGCAAGAGCGGCAAGGCCCACCCGCGGTTCTGGCAGGGCGAAGAGGGCACTCTCGGCCGCAATGATCAGATCACATGCGAGGGCGATCTCGAATCCGCCACCCATCGCAACGCCGTTCACCGCCGCGATGACCGGCTTGGCGAGGTCATAGCGGTTCGTGAGCCCGGCGAAGCCGCTCTTCGGAGCCGCGCTCCGATCACCACCTTCGGCCTGGTACTTAAGGTCGTTGCCTGCGCTGAACGCCCGGCCTTCGCCGGTGATGATTGCCACCCAGGCGTCGGGATCAGCTGCGAAATCATCAAAGACCCCGGCCAACTCGGCGTTGGCGGGCGGATGAAGTGAGTTGAGCACGTCCGGCCGGTTCAGGGTGACAATCAGCAGATTGCCGTCCATTTCGGTTCTGCAGAATTCGCCCACGGGGAGCACCTCCAGGTTGATGGGAACCCTCGTAAGAAAAGCACCCGAGCCTGCAGTTTTTCAAATTGTGGACCGAGGGCTATTGCTTGCGGCGCTCCCGAAGCAGCACCTCTTGGGCAATGGTGGCAACGTGAGTGCCGTCCCGGGAGTACAGATTCCCGACCGTCATGCCTCGTGCGCCGGTCAGCCCATGGCAGTCCCAATTGAACAAATGCCACTCGTCAGCCCGGGTCGGTCGATGGAACCACATGGCGTGATCAAGGCTTGCACCCATGAAGCTCTCGTTGTACTTATCGCGGGGCACCTGCAACGGGTGGATGCTTCTGGCGGCATCGAACTGCACAGTGTCTGAGGTGAAGGCAAGACCGCATACGTGCAGCCGGGGGTCCTCGGGCATCAGGTCAATGAGTTTGACCCACCCCATTGACTGTCCGGCGCCGGGGTGGCTGACCATCGGTCGCCGTTCCATAATCCACGGCCAGTCGTCTTCCCTGGCCCGGCAATCGTCGGGGTCGGGGGCGATCGGCATCCTGGCCGTTTGCACCTCGGCGTCCTGCTCCGCCCGTTGGAACGAGCACGACAGGTGGAGGATTGCGCCACCGGATTGGCGGGCGACCACCGCCCGTGTACAAAAGCTCCGGCCGTCGCGCAGTCGGTCAACCTCAAAGCGGACCGGTTCATCGATAGATCCCGCCCGGATGAAGTAGGCGTGCAGTGAATGCGTGCTGAAGTCCTCGTCGACGGTCTTGAGCGCGGCCCACAACGCCTGGGCGACGACCTGACCACCGTAGATCCGCCCCCACGAGTATCTGGCGCTCAGACCCACCCACGTATCCGGGCCGTGCTGCTGCAGGGCCATAAGGTTGACGAAGTCGGTCGGGGTGTTTTCCACCGGCCCAGCCTAGTCAGTCGATCAGTTTCATTTGAGAAGCAGCGGCAAGCGGTTCCGGCAGGGGCAGCAGGTCTGGAACCCTGACGGCCACTTCAGCGTGAAACCGACGGGCCAGTTCGGGAGCGACGGCGTTGTCCGGGGTGTGAATGAAGACGATGGGGGAGCGCCCCTCGTTCAGCCACTGCGCCACCTTCGGCACCCACTTCGACCACCACCCAGGGTTCGCCTCGGGATCGGTCTGGCCGATGAAACGGACCACCGGCGTCTTCCCGATCGCCACCGGCCGGACCGGCAACCGAGGCTTGCGCTCAAAGGCCTCACGTTCCTCCGGGGTGCTGCAGGGACCAGCGAACACGGCCCTGGTGTCGATCAGAATCCGTTCGGCTCCAACGGTGGCCAGAAGGTCGTTGAGGCGGCGCTCGTCGTCGCCTCCTTCGCAGAAACTGCGGTGGCGCACCTCAACCGCCCACCGGTGCTCGGTCGGTGCGCTGCGCAGGAAGGCGGCCAGCGCCGGAAGGTCGTCGGGCTGGAACGAGGCGGGCAGCTGCACCGAGAACGGGGTTGCCCGGTCGCCGAGGGGCGCGAGGCGGTCCAAGAACGTCGACAGGTCCTCCTCGACGTTGCGCAGCCGATGTTGGTGGGTGATGGTCTGTGGCAACTTGAACATGAACCGAAATCGTTCCGGGCAGTCCTCGGCCCAGCGAGCGACGCTTTGTTGGTTCGGCAATCCGTAGAACGAGGTGTTGCCCTCAACCGCGGTGCACCAGGTGCTGTATGGCACCAGTTCACGTCCGGCCGGTGTGTCGCCGGGAAAGTAGCGGCCAACCCACCGCCGGTCGGCCCACATGGCGCAGCCGACCCGAAGTTCGGGGCGGGTACCGATGTCGCGTCCGCTCGCCGACTGGCTCATTCGCTCACCGTAGCCTTTTGGGCGATATCGCCGGGCAACGTCGAAGATGTTGCGAGACAGCGGGCATCTATGCCCAACTCATGGCGAAGTTTGTGATTTTCGAGGCGACTTGAGTCCCGATGGGCCGAATATTGACGATTCTTCGCGAAAATGGCGAATGTCGGTGACTTTTGTAGATACAAGATCTGGCCAACGACCGCATCGTCCCCCAAAGTCATGCCATCAGTCGGTTCGGACCTAGCCAGGAGATCGAAACCATGAACAACATGCAACAGATCGAAGCCAACGAATTCGATCGGCCGGCTCAGCTTCACTGGATGGAAGACTTCGACGACCTCTCGGTGGACGACCTTCGCGAGCTGCCAAACCACATGCAGCTCGGCATGGACCTCTCGGTCTTCGACTAGCCCTACAGCAGCTGGCCAAGCCGGTCGAGCGCCGAGCCGATCTCAACGACGTCGGCGGTTCCGGTCCCGATGATCAGCTGATCGGCTCCCGCCGCCTTCCACTCGTCAACGGCCGCCCGATCGGGGACCTGGGAGATATCGACCCGCGGCGCGACCACTATGTCGGCCCGCTCCCGACCGTGTGCCGCAAGAGCCTCGTCGAGTTTCGGCATGCGCTTCGCAAGCCCACCGACCGAACACATTGGATGCCAGCCGTGACCAAAGCGAGCGGCACGACGGCGTGCGGGAGCGCCAGAGCCGCCGATCCATACTTCGAGGTCATCCTGAGCAGGTTTCGGGGAGGCGACCGCCTCGTCAAGGTTGTAGTGCTCGCCTGAAAACGAGGCCGGCCCGGGTGACCAGAGCTCACGCATGACCTGGATGAACTCGTCGGAACGGGCCCCTCGGTCCTGGTAGTCGACACCCAGGATCTCGTTCTCTTCCGGAAGGCTGCCGACACCGAGACCGGCGATGATGCGCCCACCGCTGAGCTGGTCCATTGTTGCGAGCGCCTTGGCCAACACCATCGGGTGAAGGTACGGCAACACCAGCACCGAGGTGCCGAGACGGACCCGTTCGGTCGCTGCCCCGACCCAGCTCAGGATGGTCAATGCATCGTGGTACGGGCGATCCCCGAGCCGGTCTGCGATGTAGCCGACGTTGATGACGTGGTGGTTGACCCATACCGAGTCCAGGCCAAGCGCCTCGGCCTGGACCCCAAACTCGACAACGGCTCCCGGGTCCTCAAGGCCCCAATTGTTAGGAAGGACAAATCCAAGCTTCATTTCCGACCCCCGAATCACGGCTCGTTCGTCAGCCGAATGGGCCCACGCTAGTTCGGGTCGTGTCGACATGAACAAGGCCGTTCTGCCACTATTCGACCGGCGGGACGCACAGATCGGCCCGCGTGACGCAGATAGTGGCCACAGCTGATAGTGGCCACAGCAGAGAGTCGGGGGAACGGCGATGGTGGGAGCGCAAGGCGGCATGTGGAAGCGGGTAGCGGGTCGTGACAACGCACCGGCCTGGGTCGGCCACGATGCCAGCGAACAGCTGCCGGTCTACACCCGGGGCAATGCGGGCGAGGTCTATCCCGAAGTATTCACGCCACTGACCTTTTCTGTAGCCGCAGAAGCGGGCGAACGGGCGATGCGAGAAGCCATCGTCACCAGCGGGTTGGTCACCCGCTCCGAGGTGGACGCCGTGCCGCTCACCACCGCGCTCGGCAGCGGGGTCTTTGGCGGCTACGCCTATTTGAATCTCAGCACGCTCCGTTTGGCATCGGCCCGGGCCCCAGGGGGTAAGGCCACCGATGCCGACATCAGCTTCCTCGGCGTTTCCGAGCCGCCCCCTCACAGGCCCGTGCCGAACGAACGAAACCGTCGAGCAACACTCGCCGGCATTCGCTATCTGTGGAAGACCGTCCGCCGCACCGAGCTGCCAGAACTCGAAGAGGACAAGAAGAAGGTGGACCGGTTCCTGGCAGCGCTACAGGACCCCGCAACGGCCTCCGACGAGCAGCTGAGGACGTCGGTCGATGACCTAATGCCGCTATTCGCAGAACTCTTCGAGCGGCATCTGATCGTCAGCTTTGCCGCAGGTCTGACGGTGACAACGCTTTCTGCCATTTGCGAGCGGGAGTTCGATGACGAACTGCTGGCGGTGCAGCTTCTCGCCGGCCTCGGAGACGTTGACTCGGCGGCGCCGTCCCAGGCCATGTGGCAGCTGTCCCGAGTTGCCAACGCCAGCCCGACGGTCACCAAGATGTTCGACGACGGACCGGACGGCCTATGGGGGCGGCTACAGACCGCGGCCGGGGCCGATGATGACACCGTTGCCGACTTCCTCGACCGCTTCGGCGACTTCACGGCCCGCTTCGGATCCCGAGGACCAAACGAGTGGGACACCGCGTTCGACACCTGGGAGACCGATCCCGCTCTTGCGCTGACCTTGATCGATCGAATGCGGGCCGTCGCCGACAGCGAGGATCCTGCGGTCCGCCAAGATGCCCTCACCGAAGAGGCCCAACAACTCCGTGAGGAACTGTCCGCTCGGCTGTCCGGGCTGTCCCGTCGGATTTTCAACCGGGTCGTCGACGCGGCCCGACTCCACAGCCGGAGCCGGGAACGCAGCAAGACCACCGTCATCAAAGCCATCCACGGGGCGCGGCTGCAGAGCAAAGAGCTCGACCGTCGCCTGGTTGCACGCTCCGGTGGACAGCAGGGCGACCTGTGGTTTCTGCTCGATTCCGAACTGGATTCCTACATGGCGGACCCAGCCGCCGCCCGAGACAAGATCGCCGAGCGGCGAGCGGTTCACGCAACGCTCAGCGAGCGAACACCGCCGTTCTTCTTCGAAGGTACCCAGCCGCCGCTTGAGGAATGGGAGCTGCGAACCAGCACAAGACCGGAGCTGGCGACGGGCGAAAAGCTCACCGGCCTGCCCGGTTGCCCCGGCGTGGCCCGTGGCAGAGCTCGCGTCGTTACCGACCCTGGCGACCCCAGAGGACTCCAGCCGGGCGATGTCCTCGTCGCACCGCTGACCGACCCGGCGTGGACACCCTTGTTCTTGGCAGCCCAGGCGGTAGTGGTCGACGTTGGTGCGGTGATGAGCCATGCGGTCATCGTCAGCAGAGAACTTGGCATTCCGTGCGTTGTTTCGGCCGCTGATGCGACAAAACGCATAACCGATGGAGTCATGGTGGAGGTCGACGGGCCCCTGGGAACCGTTACAGTGATCGACTGACCACGCACAACGTTGGAGTTCGACCACCTCGTTGGTGCAAACTTGTGGCAAAATACCCAACCAGCATATGTGCACCATCACGGCGGAAGATGCATGCGTAGTCCTGCGCCGACCAAATTGACGAGCAGAGGCCAATGACAGCAAACACTCTCGCCCAAGAGATTGAAGCCGCAACGGTTCCCTTCAGCGAGCTCGAGAAGGACTACCGGCCGATGCTCAAGTTGGTCGAGCAACTGATCGGCGTGGTGCCAAACTGCGACCCCATCCTGGAGATCTGGCCAACCGGTTTCCGCACCTACAACCTTTTGGTCCCGAACCTGCTCAACCTGCCGGCATCACTGTTCGGCCAGGGCGCGCCAAAGGACCTGGTCGGCCTTGCGATGTACGTGGCCAGCCGGGCCGCAGACTGCATGTACTGCTCGGCCCACACCTGTTCGTTTGCGCTGCGGCGCGGGGCAACCGCCGAAGCGTTGGTTGGCAACTACACCCCGATTGAGGCCGCGGTGGCTCGCGTCGCCGAAGGCATGTCCCGCGTCCCGGCCGACCTCACCAAAGAGGACATTGTCGAGCTCCGCAAACACCTGTCGGAGAAAGACATCGAGTGGGTGGTGCACGGGGCGGCAATGATGGGCTTCCTCAACAAGTTCATGGACACCATGGGTGTCGAGCTTGAGGAGTCCGCCATCAATGACGTCAAGGATCTGATCTCCTCAACCGGTTGGAGCACGGGCAAACACGCCTGGACCGCGGAAGACATCGACTACTTCGACGAAGCGAGTGACGGCAGGCCGCTGCGGCCCCAAACCAACGGTGCATCGAACGGCGAGATTCCCACCGCTCCCGGATTCACCGAAGTACCACAGGACAACATCGGCACCTACCTCAAGGTGATGCGCCAGGCCCCCGGGGCCCTGCGCCGCGACTTCAAGTGGACGAGGGGCGTGTCCTCTCGCACCGGCGAGGCGCTGATGCAACTTGAGGACGAACTCGGCTACGCCTACTCAACGCTGGCCAGCCTCAACCACAGCCGTCCGGTCCGGGCGATCGCCACGGTTATTCGGGACAACATGGACCCGAACACCACGACCATCGGCGTTGGTCAGAAGTGCTTGATCGCTCTGGTGTACGCCCGGGTGGTCGGCAACGAGGCTCTGACCGCAGAGGCCATTCAGATGGCAGAGCGACTTGCGCCGGAGATCGGGCACAAGATGCTCACGGCAATCGGCCGCTTCGCCGCTTCGGACCTCACCGAGGCGATCATCCCGCCGGGGCTGTCAACCGTGCAGGCCGCCGTGGTGATGTTGGCAAAGGCCGCAGCGCCAAGCCCATCGGAAATCAACCAGATCACCATCGCCACCGCAGCCCAGGCGCTGAGCCCGCCACAGATCGTGGAGACTGTCGTCTGGATCTCGGTGCAGCAGCTGCTGCACCGGCTGTACGTGTTCTATGAGGTCGACAACGAGCTCGACTTCTGAGCCGCTGAGCGGTCAGAAGCCGAGCCGCTGCATGCTCGTTACTCCGACCAGGCTTTGATCTTCTCGATCACGTCGAGGGGGTTCTCGCCCTGCGGGTCGACGTTCAGGTGGGTCACACCAACGTCTTTGTAGACCTGGAGCCGTTCGCGGACATAGCCTTCGTCGCCGCACAGCATCGACAGGTCGAGGTATTCGTCGGGCACCGCGGCGGTTGCCTCGGCCCGTTTGCCGGACAGGAACAGATCCTGGATCTCCTCGGCCTCCTGCTCCCACCCGTAGCGCTTGAACAGGTCGTTGTAGAAGTTCTTGGATTTGGCGCCCATGCCGCCCACATAGAACGCAATGTGGGCTCGCGCGGCCTCTCGTGCCTCGGCAACGTGTGGGCCGTCGCCGAGGGCCACAGAGCCGCCAGCGATGATCTCCAGCGGTGGCAGGTCGGCGGAGCGCTTGGCCGCGCCAGCGTCGAGCGAGTCACCCCACACCTGTTGAAAGCGATCGGGGACGAAGTGGATCGGCTGCCAGCCGTTGGCAAGCTCCGCGGTCAGCTCAACGTTCTTGGGGCCAATGGATGCCACGACGATCGGGATGTCTTGGCGGTGCATCCGGTTCATGAACTTCAGCGGCTTCCCAAGGCCCGAGCCTTCCTCGGCAGGCAGCGGGAGGCTGAACGCCCGCCCCTCATGGGTGACCTTGTCGCCGCTCCACACCTTGCGACAAATCTCGATGGTGTCCCGCGTCCGCCCAAGCGGTTTCTCGAATGGCACACCGTGCCAGCCTTCGATCACCTGAGGACCTGAGGTTCCCAGGCCCAGTACGAACCGACCGTTGGAGAGCGCATCGATGGTCGCAGCGGTTTGAGCGATGAGCGCAGGAGTTCTTGAGTACACCGGCAGGATGCCGGTCATCAGCTCAAGCCGCTCGGTCTGTCCAGCCAAGAACGCCAGGGTGGAAACCAGGTCGAAGCCGTAGATCTCGCCTCCCCACACCCGGTCGATGCCTGCCGATTCCAAGTCTCGGGCTCGCTGGGCAAGCTTCTGCGGGTCTCCGGAAAATCCAATGGTCGTGCTGAGCTTCAATGTCCTCACCTGTTCCTGTGGTGCCGTGGCTGGCCGGCCGCACGCCGAGTGCGTCGTTGACCGATTACTGCAGTATGGACCGCCCGCTGGAAACGCTCCAGTTAGGAGCGGACCGCCATCTTGCCGATGCCCCGCCCCAGCTCGTTGCCGGACCAGGCAACGTCGGGGTCGGCCGGTGCCAATGTTGGCAGTGCCCGGTACAGCGCCCGCAATGCAATCAACAGTTCGAGCCTGGCCAGCGGTGCGCCGAGGCAGTGGTGCAGCCCCCAACCGAACCCCAGATGAGGGTTTGGATCTCGGCCAAGGTCAACCGCACCGGCACGCTCGAAGACCGTTGGGTCATAGTTGGCGGTCAGGATGGAGAGGAACACCCGCTGGCCCGGCGTGAAGGTATGCCCGTTCATGGTGAACGCCTCGGGGCCTACCCGGCGCACCATTGCCTTGGCCGGTCCACCGACTCGCAGTAGCTCATCGGCAGCGGTGGTTGCGACGGCGTCGTCGTGGAGCAACCGGTCCCGTTGGTCGGGATTGTCCGTGAGAATCTTCAGCGCGCTGACCAGCATGTTTGTCGTGGTCTCATGACCGGCGAACAGCAAGAGCGTGCAGGCACCGATGAGTTCCATCGCGGTGAGATGATCGGCTCCTCCGCCGACCATCAGGCTTATCAGGTCATCACCCGGGCTCTTGCGGCGATGGTCGATCAACTCACCAAAGAACGCGGTGAATTCGTCGACGGCGGCAAGGACGTCCTCGGTCGGCACCGAACCGGGACGGACCGAAAACACGATTTCGGCAAGCCCACTCGACCAATCCTTGAAACGATGTCGCTCCGATCCCGGCACACCGAGCAGCGCAGCGATGACCAACGCCGGAAACGGCTCGGCGAACGCCGCCCGAAAGTCGAAGGTGTCTCCGGCGGGGAGGTCGGCAATGAGACTGTCAACGGTGTCCACGATCGTTGGCCGAAGCCCGTCGACAACTCGGGGAGTCACCGCACGCCGTACCGGATCACGCAGGTGGGTGTGGGTCGGTGGGTCTCGGAAGATCATCCAACCGGAGAGCAGCTCCACCACCTTTGAAAACTCATCGCCACGCTCGGCAGCGAGGCGCTGTAGCGGGGCGACCCGGTCTGCTGACAGCCGAGTATCTCGGAACCCGGCCGACACCGCCTCATGGGACAGCAGCAACCATCCTCGCTGGGCGTCGCTCCACTGCACCGGTCCATCGGCCAGAAAGGCCTCGGCAACGCCTGCCGGGTTTTGATTCAGCTCCGTCGATGCGAGGTCGAGAGCCGGTGCCATGGGGCGACACTATCGCCTGGCGGACGCCCCATGAAATTGCACTCATTGGCGGCCGCATCTGGTGCACCGGTACCCTCGTCGCCAGTGACCACCACGCCCCAGCACCTCTTCGCCGTCAACGGTGACACCCTCGTGCCGACTGATCTGGTCCGGGGTCCGTGGGACCATGGTTTTCAGCACGGCGGGGCGGTCGCCGGTGCGCTCGGTTGGGCGGCCAAGGCATGCCTTGACCGGGAGCACGAGGAACAGCTGGTGTTGAGCCGCCAGACCACCGAGATTCTTCGCCCCGTGCCAGCGGCTCCTCTTCGATTCGCCGCCGTTGTCGATCACCCCGGCAGGCGCAGCCGGGTCATCTCTTCATCGCTGTTGCACGAGGACCGCCTTGTCGCACGGGCGTCGAGCCAGTGGGTTCGGCCACGGCCGGACTCCGCGCAACAACAATCGAGCACTGCGCCCCAGCAATCTGACCGCGCCGCTGCCCGAGACGTGCCGCCTCGGCCCGCAGAACCGTCGGACCCTGGAGCGTCGGACTTCGCGTATCCACGACCTGGCTTCAACTGCGATGTTTTTGAGTTCCGCCCGGTCTCGGGGACAACCGAAACCCCTGGACCCGGGATCACCTGGGTCCGAATGACCAAGCAATTGGTGGCCCACGAGCCCGCCGATCCGGTGGCGCTGCTCACCACCGCAGCCGATCTCGGCAATGCCGTTGGATGGGACTACTCACCCGCCGGTGAGCCAATGGTCAACCCCGACCTTACGCTGCACATACTGCGCTATCCCTTGGGAGAGTGGATGTGCTTGGAGTCCACCTCGATGGTCACCGATGCCGGAATCGGCATGATGGAGACCACCCTGTGGGACGATCACGGCAAAGTTGGCCGTGTGTTGAGCACCCTTATGGAGTCGACGATGCCCCTTTCGGCGGCGCCGCCGGTCTCCGAGAATCACAGTCGACTGTAAAAACCGAAAGACAAGACGGAGGAATACAACATGGGTTCGTTGGACGGACGGGTAGCGATCATCACCGGCGCCGGTCGGGGTATCGGTCGTGAGCACGCGCTGCTGATGGCATCCGAGGGAGCCAAGATCGTCGTCAACGATCTCGGCGGTGCCACGGACGGAACCGGGTCCGATGACTCGCCGGCAGCACAGGTGGTCGCCGAAATTGAGGCCATGGGTGGCGAGGCCATCGCCAACGGCGCAAACGTCACCGACTGGGAGGGCGTCCAGGGGATGATCAACCAGGCGGTCGAGCACTTCGGAGACCTCCACATCCTGATCAACAACGCCGGCATCCTGCGAGACCGCGTCGTCGTCAACATGACCGAGGGGGAGTGGGACGGCGTTATCGACGTCCACATGAAGGGCCACTTTGTGCCGACCCGCTGGGCTGCCGCCTACTGGCGTGAGCAGACCAAGGCGGGCAACGAGGCGCCACGGTCGATCGTCAACACCGCCTCGGGCGCCATGCTCGGCAACCTGGGACAGTTCAACTACGCGGGCGCCAAGGCCGCCATCGCTGCCATGACCTTCGTCGCGGCGGGCGAGCTCGGGCGCTACGGCGTGAAGGTGAACTGCCTTGCCCCTATCGCCAGGACCCGGATGACCTTGGCCACCCCCGGCCTGGAAGACGTGGTGAAAGCCCCGGACGATCCGAGTGAGTTCGACAAATGGGACCCGGCGAACATCTCGCCGTTGGTCGCCTATCTCTCCACGGCCGACTGTCCCTTCACCGGTGGCGTCTTCCACGTCGGCGGCAACGAGGTCGGCCTGTACGGCGGTTTCTCGCTGGCCGAGGAGAACATCATCGCCACCGAGGGCCGCTGGACCGTTGCGGATCTCCAGGCGAAGGCAGCAAAGCTCGCCGAAGGCAATGACGGGCTGGCCTCGGTTGCGACTAGCATCGGCGACACCTTCAAGGACTTCGGAAGGCGCGGCCCAACCGCCTGACGATCAAGACCTACGCCATCACCGGTCGGGGGGTCGGTGATGGCGTATCGGTCGTTCGCTTCTGGTGAACTCGGGCCACCGTGACCAGGCGGGTCCGGCCGAGAAGCCGCCGTCGACCACGAACTCCTGGCCGGTGATCCACTCGGACTCATCCGATGCGAGGAACGTGGCCATGGCGGCAATGTCATCTGCCTCGCCGACCCGACCCATCACCTGGGCCTTGGCCGAGCCGTCGCGCATCTTCTGGATACGGGCCTCGTCGGCGTCGGGGTGACCGGCGGCCAGGGGAGTGGCAATGAACCCCGGGCAGATGGCGTTCACCCGGACGTTCTGTTCGCCCAGTTCCAGCGCCACCGTCTTGGTCATGTGGATGACAGCGCATTTGGCAACGCTGTAGAGGTGCGGGGCGTAGCCGGCTCGTAGACCGGCGACGCTGGCGGTGTTGATGATCGCTCCGGAGCCCTGCTCACCCATTACCGGGCTGGCGTGCTTGATGCCGAGGAACACACTCTTGACGAGCACATCCATGGTCAGGTCATAGTCCTCGACGGTGGTGGCGGCGATCGGGCCGAGGGCCCCGCCGAAACCGGCGTTGTTGAAGAGGCAGTCAAGCCTGCCCCATAGGTCGGTTGCTTCAGCGATCATGGCCGCGACGTCGGATTCCTTGCTTACGTCGGTGCGGAGAAACGCCGCTTCGTCGCCAAGCTCGGCCGCCAGCGCCTGTCCGGATGTTTCGTCGAGGTCAGCGATCAGCACCTTGGCGCCCTCGGCGACAAAGCGCCTGGTGGTACCGGCCCCAATGCCGCTGGCGCCGCCGGTGATGACGGCGACCTTTCCTTCAAGTGTCCCCATTGTCGTGTGTTCCCCTTCGCTTCTAGTTCGTGGGCCCGATCGATGATCGAGCGGGTCTTCTCGTTGTGGTCAGCCGGTGGCGGCGGTGATCTTTGCATGCAGTTCAGCCAGTTGCTCGACCATGGCGTCGACGCTGCGGGCTCCCGCCTGAAACACCGCGGTGGCGTTCAGCGAGATCCACTCGAATCCCAGCTCCTGGAGATGGACCGCCCGTGCCACCACCTGGTCGTGATTGGCGTAGTACTCCTTGTCCGCCTTCTTCGTGGGTGGCGGCTGCAGCATCATTTGCATACCGATCTCATCGGGGTCGCGGCCAACTTCGACCGCCCGGTTCCTGATGGTCGCAAGCGCGGCACCGATGGCGTCGTCGTCAACCAGAGCGGTTCCCATCCACCCGTCGCCAAGCTCGGCGACACGACGAAGCGCGGCATCGCTTCCGCCACCGATCCAGATCGGGGGACCACCGTCCTGTGGCGGCTTTGGTTCCATCGCCATGGCGGTCGAGTGGTAGTACGTACCCTCGAAGTCGATTTGAGAATCAGACCAGTACGACCGGATGAGTTTGATCGCCTCATCCATCCGCTTGCCGCGGTTGCTGAAGTCCTCCTCAAGCGCGTCGTATTCGGACTCCTGCCAGCCAACGCCGACCCCAAGCCGTATGCGGCCTTCGGACAGGGTGTCCAGCGTGCTGATCTGCTTTGCCACCAGGACCGGCTGACGTTGCGGCAGGACCAGGACTTCGGTGGAGATGCCAATCGTCTCAGTCACTGCGGCAAGCTGGGCCATCAACACGATCGCTTCAAGGATCGGCATTTGTGGCGGATATCGCGGGCCTCGACGGTCATCGGTGGGGTACCCCATCACCACATGATTGAAAACGGCAATCTCGTCGTAGCCGATCTCCTCAAGGGCGGTGCCGAGTTCCAGCACCTTCTTTGGACCCTCTCGGAATGCCACGCTCGGATAGTCAACCGACAGCTTCATTTGCCTTCCCCTCTCGATTTGTTGACGCCAGCAGGTGTCTCGCTTGCACTCACGAGGCAATACCCAGAAATCGAGCTGCCCTGTTGACGCGTCGCTCGACGCCTTCTGCGTACTCGTCGAGGTCCAGCTCTTCGTCCTGTGAGCCCTGCTGGCCGTTCAGGTATCGGGCGTAGACCCCCTCTGCGATGCAGGCCAGCCGCCAGCTGGCCCAGCCCCGGTAGTAGTCGACGAGGTCGAGCGAGACCTGCATCTCCTCGGCGTACAGCCCCGCCATCTCCTCAGCACTGAGGAAGCCCTCAAGACCGGTGGTTTCGTTGTCGCCGCCAACATCCGGCTCTTCGGGGTCGTGCCAATAACCGAGCAAGCCCGCCAGGTCGGCCATGGGGTCGCCAAGGGTGCACAGCTCCCAGTCCAAGACGCCCGCCACCGGCCCGGTCGGGTCCATCATGCAGTTGGAGAGGCGGTAGTCGCCGTGAGCGATGGTGGTAAGCGCCTCGGGCGGGATCCCCGCCTGGAGCGTGTCCTTCACCTTGTCGATCAGTGGGATGTCCCTGGTCTTCGATTGTTCCCACTGACCAGACCAGCGTTTGATCTGTCGTTCGATGTAGCCGCTGCGCTTTGCCAGGTTGCCAAGCCCGACCGCGTCGATATCCACCCGATGGAGGGCGGTCAGGGTGTTGATCAGTTCGTGGCACATGGTGTTTCTGGTCTCGACCGCAATGGTCTGGCCGATCTCAACGTCTCGGACGATGATCCCGTCGAGATAGTGCATGACGTAAAAGTCACGGCCGTTTACCGCTTCGTCCTGGCACAGCCCGATCATGCGGGGCACCGGTACGGGGCTGTCTCTCAGCGCATCCATCAAGCGGTGTTCGCGAGCCATGTCGTGGGCGCTTGGCAGCAGCTCACCCATCGGCGGGCGCCGCAGCACGAACCGGGTGCCGGCGCCATCGGTGACGGTAAAGGTCATGTTGGAACGGCCGCCGGCGATCAGTTCGAATCGAAGTGGCCGCTGCAGCGCAACCCGCTCCTCCAACCACGTGGTGACCCGTTCGACGTCGATCCCCTCAACCTGCTGCAAACCTGCCCCCTGAACCTCTTGTGGCGCGTCGTCGTGTTTGTCGCCATGTATGACGGTCAATAGTGCCACCTCCGGAATCCCGGTGCGATTTCACGGGGGACTTGACGCCCTGAGGATTGCGGCTCTAGGCAGGGACCATGACTGGTCACCAGCGCAGCGGATCGACGCCCCGATGAAGGTCAGAATCGGCGTAGCGGCCGGGGCTGGGGTGACCGATGATCCCATCGCCTTCCTCGATCTTGTCGACACGCTCGACGACCTCGGGTTTGACTCGATTTGGGTTCCGGACGTCATCACGACACCGACCCTCGATCCCATCGCCGCGTTGGCGACCGCCGCGGGCCGCCGGCAGCGTCTGAAGATCGGGACCCATCTGATCCTGCCCGGACGAAATCCCGTGCTGCTTGCAAAGCAGCTCGCCAGCCTGGACCGTCTCTCCGACGGGAGGCTTTTGCTGCTCGCCGTGCTCGGCCTTCGTCAGGACCCCGAGCTTGCAGCTCAGGGAGTTGCCGCCAAGGCCCGCACGGCGATGCTTGAAGAGATGCTCACCATCATGCGAGCGCTCTGGCAAGGCGAGCGCGTGACGTTCGCCGGCGAGCACTACCAGTTGGATGATGTTGCGCTGGCGGTGACGCCAAAACAGGATCCGTTGGAGGTCTGGCTCGGCGGCCAGGTCCCCGCGGCACTACAGCGATGCGGCAGAATGGGAGAGGGCTGGATGCCGGGGCTCTGCACCCCGGATGAGGCCGCGGCCTCCCGCCAGGTCATCGACGATGCTGCCGCGGCCGCAGGGCGAGCCATCGACGGCGAGCACTACGGCGTCAACATTTCCTGGACCGAGGGCGGGATCGACGATCAGGTGGCCGAAGCATTGAAGCTCCGACGCCCCGACCTCAACCCCGAGGACCTCGTAGGGGTCGGCCTCGACGGGCTGCAGCAAAAGATCAACGACTTTCTCAACGTGGGATTTTCCAAATTCGTCATCAGGCCAGCGGCGCCTCCGATGGACTGGTCTCGAGCGGTCGAGACCGTGTCTGACGTGGTGAAACTCCAGACGTAGAGCGGGTTTCCGATCGCTTCCAGATCATGGAATCAGATCCGGTCTGCCGCCTTTGCAGATGGTTGTCGCTGAATGTCGTGTAATCAGTCCGTAATGTGGTTAAGGTCGTGGTTGCTAAGGGCACGGGCGCCCAAGGCAGAGCAATCGTGGAGTCGTTAGGTAGCGGGCCGTATGGCCCCGTTGGCAGGAGCTGTTCCTGATGGTTAGTCGTATGTACCCGCCCCCAGTGTCACCGCGGACGGGAACGAACTCGGACACCGAGGCCGAAACCACCCCCGCGCAGGCTGCTGCAGCGGCCCTGGCTGCGGCCGCAGCCAAGACATCGCCACCGGTGTCGCCCAATGACCGGTCGATGGACTGGCCCGAGATCGCCAGCGCCCCAACCAAGGGCAGCGCAGAGCGGCTAGCCACTGAGACCGTCTCGGTCGACTCGCTCGATGCCTCAACTGCGTGGCCAACCACCGACGCACAACCCCCGCTGGTCGCCCCTCCTGTTCGAACAGATCGCACCGCCTCCCGTGTCGTGGCATCCAACACGCTCGAGACAGCGCCGCAGGGCGCAGGCGTGGCAACGCTGCAGGCCCCCGCTGTCGAGAGGGATTCGCTCGGCCCCGTATCGGTGGACGAGCTCACCCTTGAACCGACGCAGTCCGCTTTGTCTCCTCGCTTCGAGTTCGCTCCGGTGGCAGAACGGACCGACCGTCAGACCTCAAAGGTCGGGCGTCTCGCACAGGGCGTCATGCTCCTGGGTCTCATCGCCGCCGTCGGGGCATTCATCCTGATGCTGCCGGATGCGGAATCCTCCATCGAGAGTGCGCAGCCCACCGACCGCGTCGAAGCGGTCGACCGCCCGACCGCTGTCGCCGAACTGCCTTCCTCCGCCGATCAAGACCAGATTGAGGGATCGCTCGGAGAAACCGGCGGATTCGGCAACCTGACAGCGTTCGCTGCACCGACGCCTGGCAGTCCCGCCGATGCCGGAGACGGGTTCGACACCGCCGTCGCCGACGTCGTCGGCGAAGCGACACCGGCCGAGGCAACCACCACCACGACCACATGGGTTGAGCCGACCCTCCCACCCGCGTCCGAATGGGTTGACTCCGGAAACGGCGTCATGGTGCCGGACCTGCTTCTCCGGATTCGATTCTGTGAATCGACAAACAACTACCAGGCCGCCAACGGTTCGTCGAGCGCCCGTGGTGCCTACCAATTCCTCAACGGCAGCTGGGACTGGTACGGCCACGCCGCCAGGACCGGCGTTACCGAAGCACATCTGGCCACACCGGCCCAGCAGGACGAGTCGGCGCTGTTGACACTGCAGGCCGAGGGCACCTCACCGTGGCTGGCCAGCCGAGAGTGCTGGGCCAACCCCGACATCGATGCTCGCTACGCAACGGCGACACCGCGTCAGCCGGTCACCACCACGACCGTGGCGGAAGACCCCTCAACGACCGTTGAAGACGGCACCGAGACAACCGTCGAGGAGACTCCCGACACCACGGTGCCTGAAGACTCCTCGTCAACAACAACTGAGGACACGGTCGCGGAGACCACCACAACGATGACAGACACGACGGTCGATGAGACGACCACAACGTTGATGGACGACTCCACCTCCACCACCACAGCGGAGAACTAAGCCAGCATCTCGGCGGGTGTCGGCGGGTCGCGGCCCGGGCAGCCACAGGGGAGTTTGCGCTCCAGTACGTTGCGTGTGCGAGGATACGGGATGCTTCAACTCGTAGGGCTTGGGACGGATCGTGGTGCAGCCGAGGAGGTCGCTACGGCGACGCAGGGCACGCTGTACGTCAACCACGACGGTGAGAGCGATGCCAGACCATTTTCGACGATGGTTCGGACTCAAACCGACAATCTGGAACTGCTGCGTCCTGCGGCCGATGTGGGCCTCTACCTGTGCTTTGCCCGGGCGGTGAAGCCCGAAGTTTCGCCGCTGCCGGACGAGCGGGTGATAGCGACATTTCCCATGATCGGCCACCCGGACCTGAGCCACGGCGAGGCCGACGCTCACTGGCGTGACCAGCACGGACCGCTGGCGCTGGCCAGTCATAGCGCCATGTGCGACTACACCCAGCTCTCGGTCGTTGCGACGCTGTCCGGGATCGAGCTCGACGGCATCGCAATGTGTGCCTTCAGCACCCGGCAGGATCTCAGCACCAAGTTCTTCAACGATGACGAGGCCAAAGCGGCGATCGGTGCCGACGTCGCCAAGTTTGCCGACATGAAGCGCTCGCTTCGTCGGGTGGTGCTGACCCAGGTCTAGGTCCCGTGGCGGCTTCCGGTTGGCGGGTCGTAGCGGCCGAACTGGGCGTTGAACGCGGTGGCATCCAGCTCAGTGTCGGTCCACTCGCCGCCTGACAACGCAAGCCCAGCGGCAAGCGCCCCGATTGCGTCCGCGCTCTTCGCCGCATGCCCGTTGCCTCCGAAGGCCACCGTTACACCGGAATCAAGTCGATCGATATAGGGCAATCCGGAGGCGGTGTCGGTGATCAGGCAGGGTTTGGTGGCCCATGACAGGAAGGTCACGTCAGCGAGAATGGACTCAAGCACGCCCCTCATGGCCGCCAGTTGATCGTTTGCTTCATCGGACCGCATCCAGGCGTTCATTTCCGCCGCCGAGGTCAGCAACGGTGCTGAGCGGCCCGACCCGCCAATCTTGATGTACTGCTTGCCGTCTGGGTAGCGGACCGGTGGGACGACGTACACATCATCGAGCTCGTCGTGATCAAGCAGGTACAGCACCGATGGCATTGTCGAAAGCCGCTCCGCCTCGGCATCGGAGATCTCGCCAATCACCACCGCCTCCGGCCGGACGCCGACAGCGAGCGGTTCGCTGAGAAAGTGGTTGCTGTAGGAGCCAGCAGCGACGATTACATTTCTGGCCTGGTGGGTTCGTCCCGATTCGGTCAACACCTCATACCCGGCCTGTCCGGGTGACCCCGAGGGCGCTGACCGCAGAGATACCACGGTGTCGCGCGCCACCAGGGCGCCGTTCGCCTCGGCTGCGTCGAGTTGGGCGTTGACCATCAGCCGAGGATCTATGGCTCCGGCAGGCCCGGCCTCTCGAATTGCGGTCCAGTCCGGGGGGAACGTCAGCTCCGGAACATCGGCGAGGGTGGTGGCGACCGGTCCCACCTGGACTTCCAGCCCAAGCGCTTCGGCCACCCCGGTTACCTTGTCGATGCCGGCCTGGTCGTTTCGGACAAACACCACGCCGCTCGGTCGGTGGAAAATAGTGTTGGTTGCCTGTTCGATCACCGGATATTCGGCTATCGACCGGCGGGCCAGGGTCGCCCACTCACGTTTGGCATCAATGCCTCTGGTGATCCGACCGGAGTCATAGTGGCTCGCGAACGGACCGTCATGTTCAGCCCATAGCTCCGGCTCACCCGGTCCGATGCCCACAACCTCGGCCGTCGCCGCAGCGTGCCTGAGCGCTGCGGACCCGATGAGTCCAAGACCGATGACCGCAAGATCCAACATCGATGTGTTGTCCTAGTGGCAGCGAGTGGGTGCGGGCAGGTCCAACGCCGGGTTGCGCTCAAAGAATCCGAAGGGAATCCACGTGCAACGGGCGTATTCGACGGGCATGACCGGGTAGTCCTCGGGCCTGGCGCTGTGGGTAAGACCGAAGGTGTGCCACACGGTGAGATCGGTGTCGACCAGCGACCGGTCGGCGGCGGCCCAGGTCGGCAGACCTTGGTCTTCTGGCCTGCTCTGCCACACATGATTTCCGGCCGGGAATCGCTCCGCCTGCGAGGTTTCGGTGACCCAGATGTTGTGCTTGGCAAAGCCGGCCCGACCGGCGATGCGTGAGCTGTCAGCGGGAAACAGCGTGGAGGTATCTGCGGGCAGCAGCTTGAAACCGGTCGGTTGTCCGAGGCGGTTCTTGGTGGACTCATTCACGACCCGCCAGGTTCGTGCGCTGGAGGCGTTCACGTTGGCGATTGCGGCCTGTTCCGAATCGAGCCTGGTCGCCACGGCCCGGAAGGCGTTGTTGTGCACGTTGTCCGGGCCGGGAGGGTCAGCGACAACATCGACTTGATAGACGCTGTTGTTCGGGCCGTCGACCTCCATGTCGAACCGGGCGCAGAACAGATGCTGATGGATTGGTGCGGCAACCTCGGGCGCCACAAGTGCCGCATAGGTCAGATCATCGCCGTCGGTATAGCTCTGGGTGGTGACGATGCCCGTGAGCTTGATCTCCATCTGCATGGTCCCGTCCGCGTACAGGTACCAGAAGATGCCGTAGTCATAGTTGCCGACAGTGAAGATTGAACTGATCACCAGGCGACGGCTTCGCCGGACCTCGGTGTTGCCGCTGTGGGAGTCGGTGTGCTTCCAAGCAATGCCGAAGTCCTCCTCGTGAATGCAGATGCCCTGCTCCACCTTGATCGGCGTGCCATCGTCGAAGCACCATGCGACGTCGAGGTAGGTGATGTCGCCAAGGCAGTCGCAGCCAAGCCGCAACGAGTTCACGCAACGGCCAAGGCCGATCTCGCCGACGTCCAGCGCGTTCTTGAACGCTTGGCTCTCCCGGACCTCACCGTAGGGAACGACCATCTCGGCCAGACTCGCTCGCCGCATGATCGGCCGCCGAGTGCCGTTGTCATTCCAGCCGATCGAGTGGAGTACCAGGCCCTCTGTGTGGTCGAACAGCACCCGAAGGTCCCAGTGTTCCCACTGAATGTGGTTGCCGTCGGTGATGGTGAAGCCCGCCCCGTCCGGTTGGGTGATCTCCAGCGGCGCAACCGTGCGCTCCGCAACGGTTCCCGCGGAGTAGTTGCTCTTTTCCGTGGCGAGCGGCCAGGTGCCGATGTCATCGACCCGGTAGACCTCCATCTCGTCCAGATCGACGAAGACCATGAGGCCGTCGACCGGCCTGGCGTAGCCGTTGTCTCCCGGTTCCTCCCGATAGAACGCGATACACCGGTTGATTCGTCGACCCTCCTCGTGGTCCAGGCCCATGTTGCCGGTGGGCCACGGGTCGATCTGCAGCTTGGACGTGTCATCGATACCGCGCTTCGCCGCGGCTTCCTTAACCCGAGGGTCGGCCCTGACCAGCTCGATGACGTTGGGAATCTCGCCGAAACCGACCTGTGGCCACATGCCATCGACTGTCGCTGACTGGACCACTGTGCCTGCGGTCAACGAGACAATGACCTCGTCGATTCGTTTGGTGTCAGCGTGGTAGAGCCACACCTCGATGCGGCGGGCCGACATATCCCCCTCGTCCACCGCCATCCGGCGGAAGGTGGTTCGCTCGCCGAGCAGTCCACCTTCTTTGACGATCCGCACCACCTCGGCAATCTCTTCCGGGGACAACAACGACAGGGTGTGGGCTGACATCACGCCATCGTAAATGGCAGCGACGCTAGATGTCGATGTGGCCGCTCATGTCATCGTGACGGAAACGCCCCGTTGGTGGCGGGCACCGATCAGCCGAGATTGTCGACCAGCCAGCGATGCACATCAGCGCACGCTGTCAGCCGCTTCATGCAGTGATCGGTGAACTTCTTGCCAGTGATCGACGCAGGGACCGGCTCCATCCAACGGGCTTGAAACCCGCCTTTGAAGCGGAGGAGCATTGCCCGCGGGTGGTCCTCGTCGTATGGCTTCGGCACCCGCTTGTAGCCCTCGCCTGCCAGATCGAGCAAACGGCGCTTCCCCAGCGTGTCCAACGCCTTGACCAGCGCTTCACCGCTGGCGGCGGCATCGACTCGCTCTCGCCACACATCCACTGATGTGAGCGCCGCACCGGTCGCAAACCCAACCTCATCGGCGCCGACCCGCAGGAACAACGTCGGCGACGTCCTGCGGTCCGCTCCTTCCCAGAAGCGCAAAAACAGGTGGTCCTTGTACGGGCTCTTTTCTGGCGTAAAGCGGAGGTCGTTGTTAATAGGGGCGATGGAGCCGTTTACTTTTGGCACGGCGTTGATCGCCGGGGCGAAGCTATCGGCGAGCTGTTCGCCGATAGCGGTCACGAAGGCCTTCGTTGGAGCCACCACCTGTTGGTCATAGACGGCCCGGTTGGCATCGAACCACGGCTTGTCCCGCTGACCGAGCTCTCGGAGAAAGTCCAAACCCTCCTGGGGGAACCCGGTGAAGTCATCTGTCACTTGCTGTCCTTTCAGGTCACGGCCGACACAACGTCGGTCATCAGTTCCATGACGATCGGGGAAGACGTTTTTCGACACTAGCCGCTATGTCACCGCTTGGACCGGAAAGGGGAGTGGTCCCTGTCTTGGTCGGGCCGAGTCGAAGGATCTAACGTCTGGGCCATGTGGATCCGACTCCGACAAATCGCCGTGGTAACCAAAGATCTTCGACGTTCAGCTCTCGATATCGGCGCTGTCCTCGGCGCCGAAGCCTGCTACACCGATCCCGGGGTCAAGCAGTTCGGCCTCAAGAACACCCTCTGGCCAATCGGCACCCAGTTTCTGGAAGTGGTGACCCCCATTGCCGAGGGCACCGCTGGCGGCCGCTACATCGATCGGCGGGGAGGCGATGGCGGCTACATGTTCATCACCCAGGTCGACGACGTTGCCAGACGTCGTGAGCGGGCCGCGGAGTTGGGGATTCGGGTTGCCTTCAACCTGTCACACCCGGAGCAGGGCCACGACGGCATACAGCTGCACCCCGGTGACACCGGCGGCACGTTCTTTGAGATGGATCAGATGACGATGGAAGGCGGGGATGCCGAGGGCGGACCCTGGTACCCCGCAGGCAAGAACTGGGAGCCCTACGTCAGGACCGACGTGGTCAGCGGGATTTCGGGGGCGGAGATTCAGAGCCCGGACCCGGGGCCGCTGGCCGAGCGCTGGGCAGCAATGGCGGAGATCGACCTGAGCGAAGACTCCGACGGGCACCCGCAGATCGAGTTGGATAACGCGACCCTACGATTCGTCGAGGACCGCGACGGCCGGGGCGAGGGCCTCGGCGGCATTGACGTGGTTACCGTCGACCGCGACGCCGTGCTGGCCGGAGCCAGAAGCAGGGACTGTTATGTCAGCGACGACGAGGTGTCCGTGGCAGGGCTGCGGGTCTACCTGCGCTAAGGCCCGCCTGTCGATAGCAGCGACCGGCCTACACCGGGCTACGGGTTGTTGCTGGTATTGACCACACGGAACGACTCGCCAAGACGGCCATCGGTCAAGCCGCCCTTGCCGCCGCGCTCTCGGGCCCACTCGGTGAGCATCTCCGGAAGTCGTTCGCCCATCCAGCCGGTCTGCGACACATGGGCCCGAAGGGCTTCGATTTTGCGGTCGAACACGTCAGTGATGTCGACGGTGAGGTTCGGCGTCAGACCCATCACCCATACCTTGTCGACCGTGTGGGGTTTGTGGCCCTCATCGAGCAGCTCCTGATGAGCGCGAGGGTTGCGGGAGTCCGGGTACACCGCAGCCATGGTGGCCTCGGCCGTCGCCAGGTGATCGGGGTGGCTTCCATAGATTCGGTCCCAGTTCCGCTCCGGCGACTGGGTGATAACCACATTCGGGCGTTCGATGCGGATCACCCGACTGATGTCTCGTCGCAACGGCAGCCTGGCTTCCACCTGGCCGTCGGGGTGGTGCAGCCAATGCAGGTCATGCACCCCAACTTTGGAGGCCGCATCGGTTTGCTCGCCCTCGCGCAGTGCGGCCAGCTCCTCTGCAGGCACCGTCATGTCGTCGTCACCGGCGTCTCCGCTGGTCGCCAAACAATAGGCAACGTGGCTGCCGGCATCGGTCAGCGCAGCGACGGTGCCTGCGGTGCCAAAGTCAATGTCATCGGGGTGTGCGACGACGACAAGTACCCGCTCCGGGGCGTCCATCGGGCCGTCTGCAGTCAGAAGTTGCGCAACCATGGCGACAACCTAGCCCCACCGGGCTGGAACAGGCCTCTTCGGGGCGCTGTCGTTTCGGTCACCCGCCCGAGTTCAGCTCGCCCCTGAAGGCGTCGATCACCTCGCCAAACGCTGCAATTCGGTCCGGCCCACTGTCTCCGGTCAGGGCCACGCAGACTCGCCCGACGCCAAGCTCCTCCAGCGCCCGGAACCGGTCAACGTGTTCGCTTGTCGTCCCCGCATTCACCGCAGCAGCGAACGATTCGGCCGAGCGGTTTCGTGGTCGCATCGTTTCGATGAGCCCGTCCAGTTCTCGACCGGACGTGGCGTGCACAATCGGGTTGAGTGTCGTCATCATCACTTCGCCCGGATCGCGATCGGCGGCCCGACAGTGCTGATGGAGGACATCGATCTTGTGGCGGACCGTGTCGAGGTCTCCGATGACGTTGGCCGCATTTGCGTAGCTGGCCGCCAAGGCGAGCGTGCGGCGTTCACCGCCACCGCCGACCAGAATCGGCATGGGGTCTTGCAGCGGACGGGGGTAGGCCAACGCCTCTGGGACGCTGAGCACCTTGCCGGTAAACGACTTCGAGCCGGGGCCCCACAGGACCGGCAGTGCCTGCAGCGCATCCTCCAGCGTGTCGAGCCGTGTGGTGACGTCGTTGACCGGGTAGCCGAAGGCGGCCTGTTCGGCATCGAACCAGCCGGCGCCAAGCCCACACTCGGCTCGGCCGTTGGAGAGCACGTCCAGAGTGGCGATGATCTTGGCCAGCAATCCAACGTTGCGGTGCTCGATGCCGGTGACCAGCGTGCCGAGGCGAAGCCGCTCGGTGACCGCCGCAACATAGGCGAGCGTCGTGTAGCTCTCAAGCATTGGATCCCACGCCCGCCCGACCTGAGGCACCTGACGAAAGTGGTCCATGACCCATAGGGCACGGAAGCCAACCTGTTCGGCCCGCTGAGCCATGGCAGCAAGCGTTGGCCCGTAGTCACCGTCGAAGGTGAAACTCGAGACCACCAGGTCGAACGCAAGCCCGACGGCGGGCCGCTCGGTGGCCGCCGGTCCAGCAGCGGACGCCACGTCGACCGCTCCGGTCATAGCCGGCGTAACCAGCCGGGGCGGGCCGGGATCGATGATGACGGCATGGAATCCCTCGTCGGGGAGCGAGAGCTTGACCTTGCGCCACTCCCGCAGTTGCTTGTCCAGTACGGTCTTCGGAACTGGGTGAGGGCGGGCGGCGTTACGGTCCCGGCAGATCGCCGCATCGGTGTCGAACCCAACGGCGACGCATGGCAGACCGGCATCGGTGGCGGCCTGGCGGTACGCCGCCCGGCGATTCTCATCCAGCCCGGTCGTATCGACCACGGTGGTCAGCCCCTTCGCCAATCGAAGCGTCACGAGCGAGTCAAGCAGAGCAAACGCCTCGGTGCCCGCGGTCTGATCATCCGGGCCGCTGCCGCAGAGTGCACGAAAGTAGTCCGACGAGAGGACCTGGCCCGGCCGGAAGTTGGCCTCGGCCCAGGTGCTCTTTCCGGAGGCCGACGCACCGACGAGCACCACCAGCGATGGGGACGGGATGACCGCTTCGACGTTCACGGCGCAAGCCTAGTTTCGACCGGACCGGAGTCGATAGCGTGTCGGTATGAACGGATTGAACGGCCCCCCGATCGTCACCGTGACGTTGAACCCTGCGCTCGACGTCTCGTCGTCGGTGGACGTGGTGATACCAGAACACAAGTTGCGGTGCGACCGGGCGGTTTTCGAGCCGGGCGGCGGAGGGGTAAACGTGGCCCGGGTCTGCCAGCGCCTCGGGCAGGAGACGTTGGCCGTGCTTCCCATCGGTGGCACCGTTGGCGACAAGATCGGGCAGTTGCTCGACGCTGAGTCGTTGCCGTGGCGGCCGATCCCCGTCGTGGAGGAGACCCGCCAGAGCATCTCGATCATGGAGACAAGCTCCCAAAAGCAGTTTCGGTTTGTGCTACCAGGGCCAGGAATGACCGCCGACGAGCTCGACAAGTGTGGAGACGCCGTAGTCGACGCCGCCGAGGGAGCTCGCTGCGTCGTGATTTCAGGCAGCATGCCACGTGACGCCGACCCGAAGGTCATTTCCCAACTTGTGGAGCGACTGCCGGATGCAACGGTCATCATCGACACATCGGGCCCGGCCTTGGCCGAGGCCATGACGTCCGGCGCTCACCTGGTCAAGCCGAGCGCCAGAGAACTCTCGTCGCTGGTGGGCCGTCCGCTCGACACTGAGCAGGACATCGTCGAAGCGGCAGTTGAGCTGATGGGGCGCTCAAACGTGGAGGTGTTGGTGGCATCCATCGGTGCCGGTGGCGCCGTCGCGGTGACCGCCGATGAGACGTCCACTCGTTTCCGTGCCCCAACGGTGAAGGTCCGAAGCGCGGTTGGCGCCGGTGATTCCATGGTCGCCGGAATGGCCGTTGGTATCCAACGCGGCCTGTCGACCACCAAGGCGGTGGCCCTCGGCGTGGCTGCTGGCACCGCTGCTTGCTTGACCGACGGGACCGAGCTTTGCACGCCCCATGATGTTGAGCGGCTCCTGCCAAGCGTTGCCCACTAGGAGCCCAAGCCATAGTGGCGACGCTCACAGCAGACAGAGCAGATCGGCAAACAGGGCCTCGCCATCGCGCTCCAAACCCCGTCGGCTGAACCACTCACACACGTTCATGACGTCCGAGTGGAGAAAGTTCAGACCTTGGGGGTTGGATGCAATGTCTACGGCCTGCGGAAAGTCGATGAACCAGAGCGTTTCGTCCCACCACAGCAGGTTGTACGCGGAGAGATCGCCGTGGGCGATTCCCGCCACCGTCATCGACTGCAGCCCTGTGACAAGTTGACCGTACGCCTCGGCCAGTTCGTCGCCTTTCAGCCGTGCCGCGTAAAGCTGCGGCGCCGCGCCGGCGTCGTCACCGATGTACTCGAGGTCAAACACGTCCTCGCCGTACGACACCGGGTAGGGGACCGACATGCCTGCGGTCCATAGCCGCTTCATGACATCGTGCTCGTGGCCCGTCCAACGGTCCTGGAGCAACCGCTTCCCGTAGGTGGACATACGTTCCACCGCCCGCCGGTCCCTGGTCTTGCGAAACTGGCGGCCTTCGCGGTACTCGACGTCGTTACGGAAGGTCGATGCCTGCTGCACGCCAAGGCGTTCCAGGGTGCCTTTGTCCTTCACCTCCCTCGGCAGGTAACGCTTGCGGGCCAGCAGGCAGCGGTGACCCTCGGTGTCTGATCGTTCGACCAGGTTGATCTGTGCTTCTTTTCCACTCTTGAGTACGCCGAGATCGGCGTCGTTGTATGGCTCGTCGACAAGCCAGGCCGGTTGTGGCCGCATCGTTGGTACCTCGTACGCGTGTCGTTGTTCGGTCGGTGTGACACCGGCCGCCGACGCTAGAGATGCGACGCGTTCAGGCCCTCTGAGGGGCGCGGCCGGAGGTGCGATTCGCAGAAACAGTCATGTGCGAAACCTCCTCGATAGGCCGTTGATGCCAACCATAGGACCCCGCCACGATTGGCGAAAGTGATTTACCGACCGCACGTTTCCGATCCCGGATGATTCGGACCCGGACGTTTCGGACCCGTTCGGTTCGAAACAGTGCGGGCCCGAGCAGCGTAGAGCGGGCTACTGGTCCTCGGCGGTCCGCCAGGGCTCATCGAGCTCCCAGGGATACATGATGTCGTTGTCATCATCCAGCTCGGCCGGTGAGGTGCGGGGTGCCCGCTCCACCAAAGCCATCGCGGTCATGAACCCGACGATCAGACCAAACAGGTGGCCTTCCCAGGAGATGTCATCCTGGGGAACGATGCCGACCAGGATGGTCCCGTAGAGAAAGATCGCCACCATGGCCGGTGCAAGCGTGGCCGGCCGTCTGCTGCGCAGGGCCGTGCCCATGAGCGCACCGAAGTACCCGAAGACCACGCCGCTCGCACCAATGTGGTTGTTGCCGCCCGCCAGTAGCCACACGAGGCCGCCTCCTCCCAGCATGGAGGTGACGGTAACTATCAGCCAGAATCGCAGCCCCCGAAGTGTGGTCAACCAACCGAGCACCACCAGCGGCACCGTGTTGGAGGTCACGTGACCAAAATCGGAGTGCAGCCATGGGGCCCACACAATGCCATCGATGCCGTCGGTCGATCGAGGGTGAATGCCGTTGCGCTGCAGCTGATCACCGAGGACGAAGGTGTCGACGATTTCGATGGCCCAAAGGACCGCTACCCAGAGCGCCAGAATGCCGAAGCCCGACATCAGCAGCCGGACCCACCAGCTTCTTTTCTCCTCGCCGAAGTCGTTGGCCATGGTCCAACAGTACCGCCGGAACGACCGAACACTAAGTCGCCCGCTACTTACCAGCCCGCTCTATGAACGTGTCCCGGTTGACTACGACTCTGGTGATCGTGCCCTTGGCCGCTGTGGCACCGGACTCTGCCACCTCAACCTCGAAGGTGACTTGCATCCTGTCGACCTCGACAACGGTGGCAACGACGGTGACGGTGGCACCAACGATTGTCGGGGCGAGGTGATCGACACGGATCCGATAGCCGACGGTGGTCTCGCCGTCTGAAAGCTGGTCGGCTATGGCTTGAACCGTGATTGCTTCACACCAGGCAATCATTCGCGGTGTGGCCAGCACGGGCACATCTCCCGAGCCAACCGCCTGCGCTGTATCGGCCTCGGCCACGGTGAAGGTCTGTGAGGCGGACGATCCGACGGTGACGGTCATTCCGAGAGCCTACTGCCGCTCGCACCACGGTTGCGGGCCATCCAGTCTGTGCCGAAG
>CAZSTV010000001.1:81924-86667 GCA_964609665.1 uncultured Acidimicrobiaceae bacterium | reverse complement strand
TCCACCAGTTCCACAATGCTGCAACACCTTGCTTCGCCCTCTCCGACCGGGCCTTGGCCCTCGCCACCGGTGGCAGCGAACGCGTCGCCGATCCGGGCAAAGTCCTCGTCGTCGTAGGCGAGCTCGTCATAGGTCACCCACTCCCGGACGCCGTTGACGAGGATCGGGGCACCAGCGTGGCCGCGCTGCTTGCCGGGCCACGTCGCCAGCTCCTCGGCGAGGTGAAGGGCCGTGGTCGAACCGTGATCTACGCCCAGCAACAGCAGCGTGGCGTTGCGGTCATACAGCCGCCCCAGCGGCGATGACATGGTGAGGCCGTCCAACACGGTGTGGTCCGCGGTAACCGCCGCCGCATCCGCACCTACGGCAACGAGGGACAGCAGGGGATGGTCGGACCGCACCGCCTCGGGGTGGCGGCGGAAACACTCAACAACGGCGCCCATGCCCCTCGTTGGAGTCAACGACCGGTCATAGGCGGGCAGTGCCGCTCTGGCGTCGTCAATCCAGTGGTCGGGGAGGGGCGGATTCTCCCACTCCTTTGGGTCGCTGAGCTGTCCAGACTGCGACGGCATGACAACGGTTCCGGTCTCGCCGACAACCTGTAGCAACGCCTCCACCACGGCCTGAGGCCCACCGGCAACCCAGCCGAGCGCCGACAGCGACGAGTGCACCATGATCAACTCGCCAGTGCCGATCCCGAGGGCCCGAACATCGTTGGCCAGCGATGCAGCGCTTAGTGGACGACGCCCGGACTCAATCGCCGACCGTTCACCGTCAACGTTCATAGGGCGACGGTCCACTCTGCATCAGACGGTTACGCCTCGCGGGGGAGAAACCGATCGATCAGCACACGGTCCGCCGGGTCGAGACCCTGGGCGATGATGACGCCGAGATAGGTGACAACGATCGCGAAGCCGACAGGAACGATCACCCACACATCGGAGCGACCCCCGAGCACCAGTTGATGCAGCCCGAATCCAACGGCGGCCGCAGCCACGCCGGCGAGAGCGGCCTTTGCACTCGCTTTTGACCACGGCCAAACGCTGAAGATGCGGCGCCTCACCATGATCGTTCGGTAGGAGTTCACGATGATCAGCGACGCAGTCCAGGCCACCGCTGCACCCTCGATACCCATCTGTGGAATGAGAACCGCGTTGAGCGCGATGTTGAGCGTGAGGGTGGACATGTTGCCGATGAGCGTCGACATGTTCTCGCCGGCCATGTTCAGCAAGGTCGCCGTCGCTCCGGTCAACGCATCGAAGAGCTGACCAGGAATGATGATCAGCATCGCGGCGAAAGCCACCCGATATTCGGAGCCGAAGATCGACAGGATGGGTTTCGGCATCACAAGAATCGCGACTGCGGCCGGCAGCGTCAGCCGAAGGGTCCATGCGGAGGAGACTTGGTAGATGCTGGCGGCTTCGTCCTTCTTGTGCCTGCGGAACAGATCCGCCGCACGCGGCGCCATGACCGCGTTGATCGGAGGCAGCGCGAGCGCCGCGAGCAGGGCGACGCGGCTAGCGATTTGGTACAGAGCGACGTCTGCGGATGGGCGCAACCAACCGACCATCAGAATGTCGGCCCATAGGAGACCCTGCGCCGCAAAGGCAGCACCCCAGCTGACAAACGCGAACCGGAACACCGTTCCCGGCTGATAGGTGGGTTTGCCATCCAATGGCCCCATCATGCGCCACAGCCAACCGAGTGCGACAAAGGTGGCAAGCCAGGTGGTGACCGCCGAGGCGGCCATAGCGTCATTGACGTCGCCACCGAACCAGAGCACCGCCGAAACCGTGACCAGCTTGACCCCCGGCTCAATCAACCGGCGAACGACGTTGAAGGGCCGGACGTTTCGGAAACCCTGGGTAGCAGATGTCGCGGCAACCATGATCGTGCTGCCGGGGAGGATCAACGCCGCCCATCGAAACGGCGTTGCAAGATCAGCATCGTCAAAGACGTTCACTGCGAGCGACTCGGCGAAAAGGTAAGCGATGACGCCCAAACCCGCACCGGCAAGAGCAGCAGCCCCGATCCCCATGCGTACGACGCCGTGTACCGCCGCGGAATCTGAGTCTGCCCGATACATCGCGACGAAGCGCGTCAGCGCGGAACGCATGCCGACCAGGCCAAGCAGCGAGCCCATTGCGGAGAGGGCGTGGGCCTGCGCAAACAGGCCGACGTCGGATCGGACGAGGAAGTGGGTGAGCACGATGCTCGTGACCACCAACGCCACTTGCGCGGTAAGCGAGCACGCTATTGAGAAGCTGCTGCCCCGCGCGAACCTGACGATCTCTCGATCCTCGCGACTGGCGCCTTCTAGTGAGTCGCCTCGGACCGACTTACCCTCCATGTACTGCAAGCTCCCGAGTGTTGCGGGTCGTCCAACCGGGCCGCAACTCGGTACGAACGAAAGAGCGCCTTGAACGACCTGGGGCGAGACTCAACCGTCCAGCCTGCCTGTCAGTTCATCACAGAGTGCTCGGACGCCGTCATTGAGGTCCAGGCGATTCGGCCGCGTCCGAAACTCTTCGAAGTGATCAACCATGCTGGGGTCAAACTGCAAGTCAATCGCCTCGCACAGACGAGCCATGACCTCAGCGGGGTCCGCGAGAAGCTTCTGATAGTTGATGAGCACAGTGTCGTCGCGCTTGTCGAGGCCCTGGTCGAAGTACATCGAGTTGCGCATCCACCAGAACAGCGCGGCAGCGTCGTGAGGGCTTAACGTCGCCGGGTCAAGCGATGCGATGGTCGACCGGGTCTTGTCGTCGACCGGTCGGTTCCACCACGTTTCGTCGGCCGTACCGTCGACATCCGCGACAAGCGCCTTCATCATGTCCAGGTTGGCCGAGCCAAACTTCTTGACCGCTGAACGGGCCCGAGCGTCGACGTCGCGATATATCCAGGCAACTCGACTGTCGGGACCACCAAGTTCAAGCAATTCGACTGCCCGATCGGAATCACAGAGTGGCTTGAACACCGTGACGGCTTGCCCGGAGTTGTCGATCAGCTGGCGCACCGCCGATGGCGAGCGCAACTCGAATCCTTCGAATGCCTTGCGGTTGTTCTCGTTGTAGATCTTGGTGCCGCCGTGCTTGGCGAGACCACGCATGACCATGTTGGTGCCCGAACGCTGGGCGCCGAGCACCCAGAGCGCACGCGAGGGGCCCACCATGGGATTCGCTTGGCGATATCGACGCCTGGCAAGGGCGTTGGTGGCCCACTGCCGCGGATCAAGCTCGTCCTCTTCGATCAGCGATTTGACGCCGCCCTCACGTGCCCACTGCACATGCTTGCGGACCTTGTCCATGTTCCATCCGGCCACCATCATTCTCCCTCAACAGTTGTTTGGCCGGCGGCGATCTGTTGATCGACGGCGAGCACCGACAGTAGTTCCGGTGTGCGGGGGTCGTTCTTGGAGAGCGATGCCACAAGCTCGGCCTCGGTGCCGACGGCTTTGACGCCGTAGCCCCACCCAATGAATGTGTAGTAGTCCGTCTCAGACAGCTGCAGTTTCTGTATCAGCTGCGCCGTGTTGTCGCGGGTGGCTGACTCGTCTGGCAGCAGGCGGTACAGCGCCGGGTCGAGCATGCGTTCGCCGTCAGCCCACAGCAGCGCAAGCCGATGGCAGCCATCGACGGGATGAAGGCGGGGACCCATGACCTTGCCGTTCGGCAGTTTCCCGCCGGGATGTAGCTTCACGGTGATTGGACGTCGCTGATCGAAACCGTTTTGGATGTATCCGCCGAGCAGTCGATGGCTGCGTTTCACCCGCCACTCGAAGGCTTCATCAGGCGACGATGGCTCGCCTTTGCCAGTGATCTTGCGTCGAGCGATGGAGTCGAACCACGTTCGGTACGCATGGTTCTGTGCAACCTCCAGAGCCTCGTCCGGGCGGCTCTCCAGACGGCTCCAGTCCTTGGCCCAGGTTTCGAAAAGTTTGGCGCGAATCAGCACGTCAAAGCGCAACGGGCTGATGAGCTGTCCGATGTCGAGCGCAATTGCCGTCGCTTCACCTGCGCTGTAGGTCGTGCGGCCCTTGACCCATCGGCGGGCCGTGCGGGCTGCTGCGGGTATGCGGTAGCTATGCATTGATCAACTCCCGAACCCACTCCCAGGTCTCTCCCTGAGGAGCGCTCGGCTGCGCGGTCCCGGTCAGTTTGCTGGCGTGACCTTCTCCGATGGATTGGCCAAGATGCTCTTCGAGCGCAGCGACCATCGCCTCGGAGCGGTCGTCTTGTACGACCAGCACCTTCTCACCGAAGGTGTCGGTCCAGCGAGGAACCCACCGCAGGTGATCGGGAAGGGACACGTAGTCGAACTGAGGGAAGAAGCCGTCGACCAGGCCATCGTGTTCGACGATGTCGCGCGACACACAGCTCAGCGTGGCTGCGTGGGCAATCGCGAGCGATAGGGGCCGCCATTCGGCGCCCGACTCTCGGTTCTCGTTGAACTGATGTTGGCATTGCACGAGGGGCGGGTCGAGGACGATTGCAACCGGTACGGACCCGAGACGGTTCAGCAGTCGTCCGGGTAGCGCTGGATGCGCCAGGGCCGCCGCTGACTGCACATGGGGCCCGCCAGGGGGTGGTGCAAGCTTCGCAAGTGTCCACGGATCGGCCACGCCGAACGCGTCTTCGAGGCGGGCTTGAGTCTCTGGGTTGGTTGCCACAATGGCGGCGTCTAGTGCCATGAGTTCCGCCCTACTGCCTCTACGGGCGCCTGGGGCCCGGGCTGGGCGAATAG
>CAZSTV010000001.1:34732-81914 GCA_964609665.1 uncultured Acidimicrobiaceae bacterium | reverse complement strand
ATTTATCTGTAGGACCTGCTCGATTTTATTCTTCTGCTGGTGGAGATTTTGCAAGCGTACCGCCTCTCGAATACTCATAACTGAGACGACCTTGCGTACTCGAAAGTGGCCATGCCATCGGCGCAGACGCTCTCGATCAGCGGTAGGTCGTCGCCGAGCTCTGGCCAACTTCCAGGCCCCGTGCGCGGGCTCGTGAGCTCATAGCGGGTGAGCTGCTGCAACCAGTCCGGGGTTGCGTCAAGGCCGAGATGTTCCATCGCTGTGGTGAGGGTCTCGTTCGGCTTGGCACAGAGGTCCTCGTAGCGGATGTCGAGCCATGCATCACCCAGTGCCGCACGGCACTCGCTGACAGCGTCGATCACAATTTGCCAGCCGAGGGCTCCGAGCACCGCAAAGCTCTCACCGCTGGATTTCCAGATCTCGGTCTGCGACTCATCGAGCGGCCCAAAGTGCCAGCCTTCGGGGCCAAGGTGACCTCGCCACCATGACATCCGCAGCCACGAACTTACGACGGCACGAGGATCTCGAACGACATGAACGAACTTCGCGTCACTAAAGATTGCCTGAAGAAAGCGAGCCCGAGGCCATCCGGTGAACTTGTGAATGAGCGGCCGATCGTCACTGCCATTGGCGGCAAAGAACTGCTGCATTCTGGCCGCGACCGCGCCCGTTGCGTCCGCTTCGACAAGATCGCGGTAGGGGTCGACGATGAACGGCCCGATGTCTCGCTCAAGCGCCTCGTAGGCCTCGGACGGTGCGAACCGCAGCCGACCCTTCATGCTGGCCGACGGCGGCAGTGACCGGAAGATCCGGTTGTTCAACTGCTGAGTCTTGGCCAAGCCGAAGCGGTCTTGGAGGTTGGAGACGAAATCGACCGACTCGTGCCGGCACATCATCTCGTGAGCCAGTGAAGAGCCGCATCGACCGGTGCCGACGACGAAGTGAACCGGCTGTGTCATGCGGTGGACTCGTAGCCGTACTTCAACAGCGTGTCGTGCTGGATCTCGTCGATGATCAACTGTGTGCTCGCATCGAGACCCGAGCCACCAGATGATGGCCGCAACGTCGACGCGGCTTCGTTCATTGTCTCTGTCACCTCGAGCCCGGCAAAGTTGGCAAGGCGTTCAAGTTGATCGATCGGCGCAGCGAGAAGCTCTTCATAGGAAAGCTGGAGAATTCGGCTGGAATCGACCTGGGAAAAGCCGCGTTCTATGTCGGCGAGTTCGTGCACCCAGTGCAGCGCGGCAGCGTGCCATGGATCACGACCCTCTTCGAGCCAGTCGGTGGGGGAGCCGCCGAACCACGGCAGGTAGCTCTCTGGCCACCAGTCCACGTTGCGTAGCGACTTAGCGACACTACGACCGTCACGGACGAGGTGGATGAACCTGGCCTTTGGCAGTGCCTCACCGAGCAGCGGCAACCGCTGGTTGTGGGCGATTCGCTTGCTCACGAACAGGTCGCCGCCCTGCGCCTTGCACAGCGAACGGACCTGCTCAAGCAAGCGTCTCTTCTGCTCGACGCGGGCGATGCCGGACCGGGAACCATCGGCGGTGAAGCCGCAAAGCGCGAAGAAGGGCTCGCCCTCGACCGGCGAAGGGAACGCCCACTCACGGAGCTTCCTCTGGCTGCCGTACCGGTACGCCTGCCCATCGCCGAACCAGGCATTCAGCCGAGCGTCCGGCTTGGCGGTGGCGCGGCTAAGCGCGCCAACGGCCGGAAGCCTCGGCATCCGACGAAGGTAGTTGGACACCCACGACGTCTCGGGATGCAGACACAGAATCTTGTACAGCAGGGTGGTGCCTGATCGGGGTGCTCCAATGACGAACACGGCCTCTTGATCAGCCCCAGCCAGCAGCTGATCCGAATCGGGTAGCGAAAATGGAGTTGCTGAGGTGCCGCCAAAGCGGCCGTCAACCGTATGTTCCATGGGACTAGGTCCTCCTTCCAGCGGTCGTCAACCTGAAAAGGTCGGCGTGGTCATTGACAGCGGTCAGCCATACCGGCGATACCGAAGTTCGCGCCGTGCTCTTCACATCAACGTTTACTGCGGCAGCCCGAACGGCCAGTCAGCTGCTTGCGGTGTGAAATGCCCTGCCGCTGATGCCAATGACCAGTGTAACCTGCGGCGACATTGCCCCAAGCTTGGTCAGAGCCGGGACCACAGCGATGCAATGCTTGGAATTCACTATCTCGATCTGTTCCATTACGCCAGCGCCGCCCAGCTGATCGTGGGCATTTCGAATGCCCTTCTTCCTCTCGTCACGGCCACGCGGGACGCGACCCTTCAATCTCTCTCGAACGTTATACCAGGATCAACACACATGCATGTAGGTCGATTTGCCGCGTTCTGGGCCCTAAAACGCACCCGGACTAGGCCACTGGCCCAGTCCGGATACATCACAACGGTGGCGGCCTCAGAAACCGCCTCAGCTGGTTGCGGTGTGCAGTGCCTTGCCGCTGGCCAACACATCGCTCCAGCGATCTGCCGGGGCCCAGTGATCGCCACCAAGAGTCTCGTGATAGCCCTTGATCTTCTCGACAACCGACTCGATGCCGAGCGTGTCGGCCCAGAACATCGGGCCGCCGGTATAGACCGGCCAGCCGTAGCCGTTTACCCACACCACATCGATGTCGCTCGCTCGAATAGCGATGCCTTCGTCAAGAATCTTGGCACCCTCGTTGACCATTGGCAGCAGACAGCGCTCCAGTACCTCCTGGTCGCTCACCTCACGCTGCTCAATGCCCTGCGCCGCCCCAAAGTCACGAATCATCTGCTCGACCTCGGGGTCCGGCGTAGAGGCCCGGGTCTCGGGATCGTAGGTGTAGTAGCCACGACCGTTCTTCTGACCTCGACGGCCGCTTTCGCAGAGCAGTTCCCGAACGGTCGACGACGTCGAGGTTTCTTCTTTCCAGCCAATGTCGAGTCCGGCCAGGTCGCTCATGGCGAACGGGCCCATCGGGAATCCAAAGTCGAAGATGACCTTGTCGACCTGGGCTGGGGTTGCGCCCTCAAGGATGATCTTGTTGGCCTCGATGCCCCGCATGAACAGCATCCGGTTTCCGACGAAGCCGTGGCACACGCCGACCAGGGTGGGGATCTTGTTGATTCGTTTCGAAATGGCCATCGTGGTGGCGATGACCTGATCGGAGGTCTTCTCACCTCGGACGTTTTCGAGCAACTTCATCACGTTGGCGGGGGAGAAGAAGTGCATCCCGATAACGCTTTCGGGCCGCGAGGTGACTGCGGCGATGGCGTTGACGTCGAGCGCCGAGGTGTTGGTTGCGAGCAGTGCGTCGGGCTTACAGATCTTGTCGAGGTCCCGGAAGATCTCCTTCTTCAACTCCATGTCCTCGAACACGGCCTCGATGACCATGTCGCACTGGGCGAAGTCACCGCGGTCGAGCGATGGCGTAATCAACTGCATCCGCTGCTCAACATCATCGGAGGAGATGCTGCCTCGTGACGCGGAACGCTCGTAGTTTTTCCTGATCACCCCCATGCCGCGATCGAGCGATGCCTCGTCGCGCTCCACGATGGTGACGGGGATACCGACGTTTGCGAAGTTCATGGCGATGCCGCCGCCCATCGTGCCTGCGCCGAGGACGCCGCAGGTTTGAATGTCGAGCTGCGGGGTGTCCTTTGGAACGTCTGGCACCTTTGCTGCCTCACGCTCTGCAAAGAAGTAGTAGCGCTGCGCGGCGGACTGTGTACCACTCATCAGCTCACCGAACAGCTCACGTTCTTTGGCGATGCCAGCTTCGAAATCCAGGTTGACCGCAGCCTCGATGCACTGGATGTTGTACTCGGGAGCGAGGAAACCTCGGCTCTTGCGAGCGATCGACTTGCGGAACTCGTCGAAGATTTCCGGGTTCGCCCGGTCTGCCTCGACCTTGTCCTGCAGGTCCCGCAGTCGCTTCAGCGGCATGCCCTCGGCAACGGCCCGCTCGGCGAACGCCACCGCGCCCGCTTCGTGGTCGTCAACGATGTCATCGATGAGTCCCTCAGCAAGCGCCTCCTTGGCGCTGATCGGGTCGCCCTTGGCCACCATCTCCAAGGCCTTCGCCGCACCGGTGACCCGTGGTGCCCGCTGGGTTCCGCCAGCTCCCGGAAGGAGACCCAGCTTCACCTCGGGGAACCCGAACTTCGCCGACGCGACCGACACCCGGTAGTGAGCACACAGCGCTACCTCGAACCCGCCGCCGAGCGCGGTGCCGTGAATCGCCGCGACGATGGGCTTCGGGCTGTCCTCCATGGCGGCCTGGACGTCGCCCAGCCCCGGCCCCTGGGGCGGCTTGCCAAACTCGCTGATGTCCGCGCCGGCGATGAAGGTCCGACCGCGACAGGTCAAGACGATGGCTTTCACATTGTCGTCGGCCACGGCGGCGTTGATGCCGTCGAGAATGCCCTGCCGGACGTGGTGGCTGAGGGCGTTGACCGGAGGATTGTCGACGACGACCAGCGCAACGTTGCCCTGGGTTTCGAGATGGACCGATTCGGTTAGTGCAGTCATGGACCCAGACTGTACGGTTCGCCGACCCGAGAGGCCACTTCGGCCAGCACGAACCGCCTCGATTGTCCGATCGACACCAACGCCGCTATCTCAGCAGGGACCAGTCCGGGATGGTCTCGGGGTGGCTGAGCTCGCCATAGCCGTTGCGGACAACCCTGCGCTGTTCGTCCAACCAGTGCTTCCATGCCGAGCACGGAACGAGCTCGTCGCCACGCACGGCCTGGAGGTCCCGAAGCGCGGCCTCGTGCTCGGAGCGCATGGATCGATAGCGGGAATCGGTGGCCAGGTTGGTGAGCTGCAGTGGGTCTTCGACCAGGTCAAACAGCTCTACTCGACCGTCGAGCCACTCGGTGTAGGTCGCCTGCTTTGTCCGGACCCCTCGCCACTCGGCGCCGTCCTCGAACCAGTCGTAGTACTTCGAGAAGTTCATGATCAGCAGCGCGTCCTGTGCGGTCTGGGGCCGTCGGCCGACCAGCGCGTCGGACATCAAGCTGTTTGAGAGATCGTGGCCCTCGACGCTGCGAGGCACCGGCACCCCGGCAAGGCCACACAGCGTTGGAAAGAAGTCGGGGAGTCCGAACAGCTCGTCGTTCAATGTGTTTGGTTCGATCACGCCCGGATACCGCACGATCCCGGGAATCCGAATCGACTCCTCGTAGGGATGTTTCTTCTGCCACGGGTGAACGTCGTGGGCGCCGCCCTGGGTGCCATGGTCAGACGCCAGCAGAACAATCGTGTCCTCCGCCAGGCCACGGCGATCGAGGTAGTCGAGGACCTTGCCAACCATCTTGTCCACGGCCCGGATCATGGCCAGGTAGTGGCGGTACATCTCCTGAGTTTCTTCCGCCCACCGGGATCCGACGTTGTCGGGGAATTCGAACACCTCCGGTAGCCCCTCGTAGCAATCCTCAGGAGCGAAATCGAACGGGGTGTAGTGAGGCGGGTGGGGCGAGAGGAACAGCAGGAATGGATCGTCGCTTGGCGTGTCCATGAACTCGAACGCATAGTCGGCCAGACCGTCGGTTTCGTAGCCGTTCCACCGCTCGTAGTTCCAGTCTCCCGACTGCACGAACCCGTCGAAATAGACCATGTGTTGGTTGTAGGCCCGCCAATACTCAAAGCCGAGACGATCGCGACCTTCCGGCACCCAGTCCGGCTGTTGCGGCATTCGGTCGAGCGCAGGCCACAGTCCGGTGTGAAGGTGCCACTTGCCGACCCACGCCGTGCGGTAGCCCTGGTTGGCAAAGGCATCGGCGATCGAAATCTCCGAGTGCCTGGTCCGGGTGGTGTTGATCAGGTGACCCGTGGTCTGAGGGTGGCGTCCGGTGACAAGCATCGCTCTGGCCGGCGTACACACCGGGCAGTTTGAGATGGCGTTGGTGAGGCGAACACCGTCGTTGGCCAGACGGTCGATGTTGGGCGTCTCGATGTTTCGCTCACCGTAGAGCGGAAGCGACGCTGCCCGGAGTTGATCGGGAAACAGCACAACCACGTTTGGCGGCTTTCGGGCGTCGTTGCTTTGGGGAACGCTCACGATCCGCTCTGCGGTCCCGTCGGCTCGCCGATCACCGCTGGCGGCTCGGGCAGTCGGTCACTCGACGGTGGCCACACCATTGGTAGCCCATCGCCTTCCATCAGTTCGCCGACCTCGACGCCTGCCCGGTCGAGTGGAAAGTTCGGCCACGGTTTCGTCCGCCGGTAGCCATCGGCCAGGTACACGATGGTGAACGCCCGCCTCGTGGCATCGGTGCGGTTGGGGCCAGCGGTGTGGACGGTGAAGCCGTGATGCCAGACGACCGAGCCCTTTGGCGCCTCGACGTATGTCGGTTGGCGGCCATGTAATGCCGGGTCATCCAGGATGTTGTAGACCTCGCTGGTGTGCATGATGTTGACCGTTCGCAGCGGTCCGGCCCGGTGAGACCCGGCAACGTAGCCCATGGCGCCACCGTTGATGGTCGAACCATCGAGCGGTATCCAGGCCGAGATCATCGGCGCCTCACCGACGGGCCAAAACGTTGCGTCCTGGTGGGGGTCGGTAATACGGCCTCCCGGCTCTTTGTACAGCGCTTGATCTTGCCACAGCCGCACGGAAGCAACGCCGAGTAGCCGCGCCGCCGTTTCGGCGAGTTTGGGGTGGAATGTCAGTGGCGCTACGTCCGGGTCGGTTTCCCACAGGCGCATGCATTGGATGAAGGACTGCTCGTAGGTGTCCTTTTCGGCTACCGATCGGTCGTCGCCCGCCGTGCGAGCGGCAACCCCGGCATCGATGGGGGCGGCGAACGCGTCAACGTCGTCTGCGGACAGCATGTTGTCCGTGATGACATAGCCGTCCTCGGCGAAACGCTCGATCACGTTGGAGCTGACAGCGTCCACGGGCCCGAACTTAGTGCAGAAGGAAGCGGCAAACGAAAGCCGATGTTGTCCACCTGCGGCGTGGGTGCGTACTGTTCGTTGCATGCGGATCTGGCTGGACACCGACATCGGAAGCGACGTCGACGACGCCCTGGCGTTGGGATACCTGCTCAAACACCCCGACCTGGAACTGGTCGGCATATCCACCGTGTTCGGCGACCTGTCGGTCCGGGGCCGCATCGCCACCGAGTTGCTGAGGCTGGCCGGCGTCGAATCGGTCCCGGTGCTGACCGGGATGGCGGTGCCGCTGACCGACCGCCGCCATGGCCTCATGTTCGGCCACGAGGGCGACGGTCTGCTCGCCGACGCCGATCCGGTCCGAATTCAGCGGGAGGAGTCTGGGGCGCCGCAGCGGATCGAGGCGTTGGCGGCCGAACTGGATCGCTCGGCGCCGGACATGGTCGTGGCCATCGGCCCAATGACCAACCTCGGAGCGCTGGCCGCCGCCGGTGTTTCACTGCCGCCGCTGACGGTAATGGGGGGCCGGCTGACCAAGGACGAACTGCCAGGCATGTCAGATCATGTCGGCGAATGGAACTGGCACTGCGACCCGGTGTCGGTGCAACACGTTGTCGGTGGCGCTCGCGACACAATGACGGTGATCCCGGCCGACGTGACTTTCCAGACCCGTCTGCATCGGCCCGACATCGAACGGTTGGCAACGGGTGACCCGCTCAACCGAGCGTTAGCGCTGCTGTGTGAACGGTGGCTGGTGGCCCAGAGCGACGAGCTTGGTGTTGAACACCCGCTTGTCGCGCTACATGATCCGCTGACGGTGGCGGTGCTTGCTGAGCCAGGACTGTGCGGGTTCGCCGATCAATGCATCGAGGTGGACGACGCTGGCGTGACGACGGTTGTTGACGGCGCAGCGAACGTAACTGCGGCGGTCACCGTGGACGCCGAAGCGGCAAACCAACATGTGATGACAACGCTGGAGCGAACCGGCTAGGAAGGCGCGGCCAAGTAGTCGGCCAGGGCCGCCCTGCTCGATTCGGCCGCGGCTTCATTGTGGGCCGCCACCTCGAGGCGAAAGTCGGTGACGCCGGCCTCGGCGTAGCGGCCAAGACCGTCCAGCACCTGGGCTGCCGAGCCGATGAGGTGAAGCTCTCCCGGTTGGTCGAGCTCCTCCTTCTCCAACACCGCGGCGTACGACGGCCACTGCGCATAGCGGGCGCCGACTTCTTGGGCCAGCGCGAACGCGCCGGCGTGATCGTCGGTGACGCACAGCCGGATCAGCGCCATGATGCGCGGTGCCTCTCGTCCCGCTTCGGCTGCTGCTTCGTTGATCAATGGCGCAATGTGGGCGCTGATCGTCTTGGGGCCACATTGGCCGACGGTGGTTCCCGCTGTCCGCTGTCCGGCGAGGCGCAACATCCGAGGGCCGAGCGCAGCCAGGAGAATAGAGGTGTCGGGAGCCGCTATGTTCAGCTCCGCTCTGGTGGTGAGCTGTTCGCCAACCGCCGCCGCTGCCTGACCTGCGAGCAGCGGCTCGAGGCCATCAAGAAACTCGGTGGTGTAGCCGAATGGCCGATCCCAGGCCAGACCCATTGAATCCTCGACGGGCCCCCGATGGGACGGCCCGATGCCCAGGGTCAACCGGCCGCCGAGGGCCGACTGGGCGGTGCGAACCATCTGGGCCAGGCCGAGCGGATGCCTGCCATAGAGCGGGACAACCGACGTGCCGACCTCGGAGAGTCCGCTGACATCGTCGGCGACAGCGGCCAGTGCCACGATGGGGTCGACCGCGTTGGCCTGGGAAATCCAGAAGCCGTCGAACCCGACGTCGGATGCCCAGGTCGCAGCCCGTCTCACCTCGTCGATTGTGGAGAGGGCCACGCCGCCCGCTAAGCCCCATCGCACCCCGAGTTTGTCTGCGTTTGCCACGGCCAGAGTCTGCTACCGGGAACCCGCGGACGCAATTGAGCCGGCGTCAATTGCCAGCGCTCCGGCCTTGACCCGAGGAATCAACTCCTCGCCAAACTCCTTGGCATCCGCTAGCGGGTCGAAGCCGCGAAGCAGCACGTAGCCGAGGTCACCAAGCTCGTAGTACTTGAGGAGGGCGTCTGCCACCTGCTCGGCGGTGCCGACAAGGCACGAGGTGTTTCCGGGCGCCCCGGTTGCTTCGGCCACTTTCAACCACAGCCGTTCGTCGTGCACGTCTGCCGCAGCAGCGTGGGCCAGCATCCGTTCCCCGCTGTGGTCGTATGGCTTTGGGCCGCCGCCGCTGAGCCGGCTTGACCGCTTGGAGCCGTCGCCCTCGATGGCCGCCAGAATCTTGTGAGCACGGTCCCATGCCTCGCCCTCGGTTCGGCCGAGGATGGGGCGGAAGCTCATGGAGAAGGTTGGGGTCCGCCCGAACGCCGCGGCCCGGTGCCGGAAGTCGGCAAACCGTTCGGCGGTGGCCGCCAGCGGCTCACCAAAGACGGCGTAGACGTCGCAGTGTTCTGCTCCCATCGCCAACGCCTCGGGCGATGAACCGCCGAAGAACACCGGGGGAGAGGGCTGCTGCAGTGGGTGCACATCGGAACGCACGTCGGTCATCCGGTAGAAGGGACCCTCGTGATCAAATGGTTCGGTGGCGGTCCAGGTCTTGCGCATCACCTCCAGGTACTCGCCAGCCCGGGCGTAGCGGTCCGCCTTGGCGAGGTAGTCACCGTCGCGTTGTTGGTCACGGTCGCTGGCCCCGGCAATGATGTGCAGTGCAAAGCGACCGCTACTCATCCGGTCAAACGTGGCCGCTTTGCGTGCAGCGAGGGTGGGCGCAACAAATCCGGGACGGTGTGCGATGAGGTAGCCGACCGATTCGGTGTTTGCCGCGGCGTGGGTGGCCACGGACCACCCGTCGGCCGAGGTTGAGGTGTAGCCGACGAGGACAAGGTCGAACCCGGCTCGGTCGTGGGCCTGGCTGAACTCGACCAGATACTCCGGGCGCACGCCACCATCGATGATGTGCACCGTTGCATCGTCCGGTGGCGGAGCAACCCCGATCATCCCGACGACCTGTAGCGGCATGTTCCGAACTCTAATCCGGCCCCTCGTCGTGCAACAGTTCGTCGGGCCGAAGGCCCGCCAATAGGTTGCGCCGAAGGCCCGCCAATAGGTTGCGCCGAAGGCCCGCCAATAGGTTGCGCCGACGGTCCGTCCATAGACTGTCGGTCATGAGCGCACAACGGGTTGCAGTGGTTGGGGTCGGAGCGGTCGGGGGCGTCTTTGCCGCCCACCTGTCAGCGGTCCATGACGTCGTCGCTTGTGTTCGGCGGCCGTTTGACCAGTACCGGGTTGAGTCGCCGGAGCTTCCGTTTGAGGGGGCGGCCCGTGCGGTCACCTCACCCGATGATCTCGGTTGGGACAGCCCGGCCGACGTGGTGCTCGTCGGGGTGAAGGCTCAGCACACCGAAGGGGCCGCCCACTGGTTCGCTCCACTCTGTGGTCCCGAAACTCTCCTTGTTGTCATGCAGAACGGCATTGAAGGTCGGGAGCGGTTGAACCCCCACGCCAATGGGGCAGCCGTCCTGTCCAGCGTTGTGTACTGCGGCGCCGAGTTGCTTGCGCCCGGCCACATCCGCCATGACCGCTCCGCCCGGCTCATCGTGGCCGAAGGCGCAGACGGGGTCCGGCTACAGGAGCTGTGCGCAGATACGCCACTCACCATCGACCCGTCCGCCGGGTTCGACCGCTCCGCGTGGGTCAAGCTCGGTATCAACTCCGCAGTAAACGGTCTCACCGGCCTGACCGGTCAGCCGTCCGGAGTGCTCTCCGAGGACGGAATTGGTGACATCGCCACGGCGCTGTTGACCGAGTGCTGGACCACGGGCCGGGCTGCAGGCGTGGACCTCGACATCGACTCCGTGCCAAAGATGGTGTCGCAGATCGCCAAGAACGCCGAGGGTCGAACCTCGATGCAACATGACCGCGAAGCGGGCCGAGGGACCGAGCACGACGCCATCCATGGAGCGGTGCTCCGCAAGGCCGCCGAGTTCGGCACCGACGTGCCAACCACGAAGATCATCCACGATCTGCTTGCCGCGTCGTCGCCCGGCTAGGCCACGCGACCTACCGGGCCGGGCCTGACACCGGGGAATTCTGAACAGCCGCTTAAGCGGTGACGGTTCGGGCATTTCTTGGCGCGCCTGTGCATTTCCTTCCCAGCAGAAACAACACTCCCTCAAGAACTGCGAAAGGCAAGATCCCTCCGATGTTGAAGCGATCGAAACTCCCCAAGGCGGCCAGCCTCGTTCTGGCACTCTCATTGCTCGCCGCTGCGTGTGGCGCGGACGACAGTGAGTCCACGACGGCGGCCGACGAACCCCAAACCGAGGAAGTCGCCAGCGCCATCGATGACGAGGCGATGGAAGACGAAGAAGCCATGGAAGACGACGCCATGGAAGACGAAGACGCCATGGAAGACGAGGACGCCATGGAAGATGACGCCATGGAGGACGCGGACTACAGCCCCGTCGAAGTGAGCTTCGAAGGACTCGAGCCACTGGGCGAAGGTTTCGTCTATGAGGGTTGGGTCGTGATCGACGATGCGCCCATCAGTACCGGACGCTTCAGCCTCGATGCCGACGGCACGCAGACCTTCCACTCCCAGTCGCTCGTGACCGATGTCAGCACGGCCACCGCTTTCGTATTGACCATCGAACCGGCCGAGGGCGATGACCCTGCGCCCGCCGACGCTCATGTCCTCGCCGGAGATGTGGTCGACGGAGCGGCGGCGCTCACCGTTGGCCATCCGGCAGCGCTCGGGAACGACTTCTCGACCGCCGCAGGTGAGTTCGTACTTGCAACCCCGACCTCAGCCACCACCGATGACGAGCTCTCAGGCGTGTGGTTCATCAAGCTAAGCCCAACACGAGCCGGCCTTGAACTGCCAGAGCTCCCGGCTGGCTGGGTATACGAAGGCTGGGCCGTCGTCGACGGGCAGCCGCTCAGCACCGGCCGCTTCACCGACCCTGGTGCGGCCGATGACTTCGACGGCTTCTCCGGCACCGACGCCAGCGGCCCCGCATACCCCGGCGAGGACTTCATCATCAACGCACCTGACGGTGTGACGTTCCCCACCGACCTCACCGGTGCAACCGTTGTTATCAGCATCGAGCCTGAGGACGATGACAGCCCCGCACCGTTCGCCTTCAAGCCGCTGGCCGCCGAGGTTCCCGCCGGTATCGGCGACCATGAGGCCATCATCCTCGGCCAGGGCCCGGCATTCCCCACGGGAGAGGCGACCCTCAACTAGCAGGAGCCACGTCCGACTCAGCACAGCACAGCACCGTCCGCCAACGGTCACCACCCAATCGTTCCCGGCTCACGGCCTCTCCCCGTCAGCCGGGAACGGTCGCGTCTGGGGCCCGGGCGGTTTTCGCTGGTTTTAACGAGCCATCACTACCGTGCGAGGTGTGTTATCGGACCAGCATGTCGAACGAACTCCGGCCATCGTCGCCAGGCGCATCACCGGCGTTGACGTGGCCCGGGCGCTCGCCATGTTTGCGATGGTCCTCGTTCACTATGTCTGGCCGGACGGCTCCGATACGTGGATCGACCGGGTGGCGGCCCAACTCCAAGGTCGGGCGATGCCGCTGTTCGTCATGCTCGGCGGCCTTGGCGTTTCGTTCCTGGCCGCCCGCTCGGCCCACCCCGACCGGGCACTGTTGATCCGGGCCGCCATCCTCTTCCCAATGGGGGTTGCGCTGCAGGAAGCCACCGTCTTTCTGGCCATCATCCTGCAGTACTACGCCGTGTTCTTTTTGGCGGCCATCGGTCTCCGCAGGCTCCCGAACGAACTGCTCCTGGCAGTCGCCGCGGTGATCGCACTGATTGGCACCTGGAGCTATCAGGTTGCCACCTTCGAACTCAGCCGGTGGACCGAACCAGGGCAGCTGCTCACCGAACCCGATGCCGTTGTCTGGTCCTTGCTCTTCAACGGACGGTATCCGTTCTTTCCCATCGCGTCGTTCTTCGCCCTCGGCATGGCGATCGGGCGAACGAACCTGCGCTCGTCCACAAATGCGGCCCGCCTTGCCATCGGTGGATCCATCATCGGGTTCGGTGCGCTGGTGGCCGCTTCGGTCGCCCGAGCAACGTTTGGGGTCGAAACCGACACCTTCGGGCGCAGCGCTCCCTTCTCCTGGGGTCGCCTCCTCGACACCGAGGGCCACTCAGAGATGTTGGCCTGGGTGATCAGCGCGGCGGGAACCTCGACGGCGGTGCTCGGCGCGTGCCTGTGGCTTGCACCACGGGTCGAGGCACTGGTGGGGCCGCTTGTGGCGCTTGGCCAACTGTCGCTGACCTTCTATGTCGCCCAGGCGCTGATCATTCGCGTCACCGCCGACCCTCGAGAGATTGGTCAGCCCCGAGAGCTTTTCACCGCGCTGGTAATCTATGTGGTCTTCATGGCCTTTGCCTTCACCTGGCGGCAGTGGTTCCGGTTCGGTCCGCTTGAGGTGCTGTTTCGCGTTGGGTCATGGCCCAGACCCGCTGGTACGCCACTGTCGGGTTGATGCAGCGGCATCGGCCCGACGGGTGATCTCGACCGCCACCTCTGGACCGACCAGTCCGGTCAGCTCCGCCGAGAGTGACTCCGCCACCGGCGCCGTGCCGCTGTAGGCGCTTGGACCATCAGCGGGTGAGGTGTTCGGCTCCGTGCAACACCAGGCCAGCTGTTCGCCGGGCCCCCAGTCGGTCTTCTGCCACGGTCGGAGTGTTTTGGTGCCGTCGGGGTTGGTATCAACCTTGAGCGGTGCCTGCCAGCAGATGGACGGCTTCCAGTCCATCGGGGATTCGCCCTCGTCCTCGGCCGCTAGGTGCAGCGCGCACCCGACGCCGCCGGGAAATCCCGGTTTGTTGAAGAAGATGCAGGCGTCGTCGACCACACGTGTCGCCGGTTGCGGCCCATCGGCGAGCACACCACCGGCCGCCGCTGCTTCGTGCTGCTGGAAGCGCTGTGGATCGAGCATGAGGCCCAGTGCGCCGATGGCCCTGGCCTCATCGTCGTCGATCAGGTGGGCGCCGACCGAGCAGCACCCCTGGTTGAGCGCTGCCGCTCGGTGTTCGAGAATGCCCTCGCAACCGTCACCCCAGATGCAGTGCCAGTTGGAAGACATGAATGACATGTCGACGCGCCACCGTGTGCCGTCGATGGGATCGGCAAACTCCTCGAAGTGCTGTGGGCCCGGATCGGAGGTGGTCGCCATTGCCGTAGTGTGCCACCGAGCCGCAACCGCTCCACAGGTTCGGAGCTAGTCGCCGGCGCCGCTGACCGGCTCGACTCGGCTGGTGCCGGTGGCGGGGTTGGGGGAGCGGCCGTAGTAGGCGCCGCCGTAGCCTGGTTCGGTCGTGAACGTCGGCATTGCGAATGCTGCGACGGTCTCAGCCCAGCGCTGGGCCAGCGCATCCTCTGCGTCGTAGTCAAACGGATCCTGGAGCAGCGCTTCGGCCCGTCCCGATGGTGGATGTTCGGCCAACCATCGAGCGGTGCGTCGCAGCCCGTCTTCCGGGGTGACAGCGTCTCGGTAGCCGAGCACTTCGGCACTGGGGCGATTGTTGACCACGCGGTGTTCGGTCGCGTGATGCATGACCACCGGTCTCGCGGGCGCCGCTACCGCGGAGGGCATCGAAATGATCTCAAACCGGTGGTCGAGTTCGTCGGCGATGATCTCAACCATCTGTTTGATGCTGAGCGCCCGGTCGTCGGTGACGTTGAAGATCTGACCTCGTCCCGCATCGGGTCGATCTACCGCACAAAGGACCGCGTGCGCCGCGTTTTCGACGTACGCCGCCGACTTCAAGGTCAGCCCACCGTCAGCGACGATGAAGAACGGACGCTTGTCCAATGCTCGCCGGACAATTGGCCACTCCCGAGCGATGATCTGGCGGGGCCCGTAGAGCATCGGGTATCGAAGATGAACCGCATCTGGGTGATGGTCGAAGACAAGCGCTTCGGTTGCAACGATTCGTCGAATCTTGCCGACCGGTTCATCCGAACCGGCGAGCGGCGCGTCCACAGGAGCCGGCACCGTCATCCCCGAGGGGAATAGGTCGCCCGGCTCAACCCAACCTTTGACCGCCCCGACCCCACCAATCGTGATCAAGCGCCCGACCCGACCAACGAGCATCGGGGCCAACGTCCGCAGCCGACCGTACATGGCAACGCAGAGGTCGAAGGTGTCAGCATCGAGCGCCGCGGCAGTGACCTCGGCATCGAACGGGTCGGTGTGAATGTGTCGGACCTGCGGCGGGATCTCGTCCAGCTCGTGTCGACCGGTGTGCAATATGGTGACGTCGTAGCCGCGCTCCAGGAGACCGTTGACAACGAATGGCCCAGTCGGACCGGTGCCCCCAATCACCAACGCCGTGTCGGCCTCGGTCGACGAAATACTTGCCGTCATGACGTGAGACGTTAGTCTCGGCTGGTGCCCATGCAGAAGCTGGGGCCCATCCACTGGGAGCGGATACCAATGTCATCAGACGATCAGTTCGATTTCGAGCCGCCATCAGGGCCGCCGAGCGGGCAGCTTCCGCCGAGCCAGCCGCCGCAACAGCCGGGCACGTTTCCCACTCCGGGGCAGGAGCAGACGCCGTTGTTTCCTCCGTCGCAGGCTGGTGCGCCACCCAACGTTCCGCCCGCGCAGGGGTTTCCCCCTCCCGGTCAGGGTGCGCCGCAACCCGGCCTCCAATACGGCCAGCCGGGTCAGCAACAACCGGTGCCTCAAGATCCCTACGGCCAGCAGCAACAGCAGTACGCCCAACCTGGCGGGCACCAGGCGTACCCACCGGGACAAGCCGTGCCGCAGAAGAAGAGTAAGAAGTGGCTCTGGATTCTCCTTGCCATCCCGCTGCTGCTTCTGTTGGGAATCGGCGGGTGTACTGCGTTGGTCATCAGCTCCGTCGGCGCGCCGATTGATGCCACCAACGCCTTCGTCGCTGACCTCGACAACGGGGACTACGCCGCGGCCTACAACCAGTTGTGCACCAGCACCAAGGGTGCCGCCGACCCCGACCAGTGGGCGGCAGAAGCCGAAGCGGGGATCGGTGGGGAGATCACCGACTTCAGCTTCACCGAGGCCTCGGTCTCCTCATCGAGTGGCCAACAGTCCACGGCAACGGTGAGCGGCACCATCGAGGTGGACGGCATCGCTCGGTCGGTCACCTACAACCTGGTCAAAGAGGGAGACGACTGGCGGGTCTGTACCGCCAGCTAGCGGAAGTTCGGTTCTCGCTTCTCCATAAACGCCGAGACCGCTTCTTTGTGCTCTGCCGAGCGCAACGCGGTGCGAAGGTGGGCGAGTTCTCGTTGCTGAACGGCGGCCAAGTCAGCGTCGGCACCGTTTACCGTCAGCAGTTCCTTGATCATCAGCAGCGCCTCGGGAGGGTTCTGGGCGTAGCTCTCAGCATGGGCGATGGCGGTCTCGAGCAGCGCGTCATCGGCGACGACCCGGTCGACCAATCCGATGGAAAGCGCCTCATCGCCGGACATCATCCGACCCGAGAGCGCAAGGTCGCTGGCCGCGCCCCAGCCGCAGCGCTGCACAAGGAAATGGCTGGATGCCAGCTCGGGCACTATGCCCATGCGCACGAAGCGGGCCGAGAGCTTGGCTGACTCGGCGGCAACGAGGTAGTCCATCGGCAAAATCATGGTGAGTCCGACGCCGACCGACGGCCCGTTGACCGCAGCCACCATCGGCTTGGACTGCCTGACAACGTCCACCCAGTTGCGAGATTCGGTATCCCTCCGAGGCTTGTCGTCCGAACTGGAATTCGATGCTCCCGAGCCAGATGACTCTGAACCTGAGGAGTTCGAGCCGGATGAGTCCGAACCTGGGGCACCACCCCCGAACTCGTCGGTCATGTCCGCTCCTGCGCAGAACCCTCGGCCTGCGCCGGTGAAGACAAATGCGCCGATCTGATCAGAAGCGTTTCCCTCGTCGATCGTGTCGAGCAACTCGGCGTTCATCCTCCGAGTCCACGCGTTCAGTCGGTCGGGCCGGGAGAGTGTGACCACTCGAATAGGCCCTCGATCCTCAACCTCGATCTGTTCGTAGTCCATAGCGCTCCTGTCGTCCTTGCCATCAGTCTGTGATGGCGGACAGCGGCGTCGCAAACTCCCACGTCGCAAACTTCCCACCAATGAGCGCCGGGTACGATCCACAGAATGTCCTTCTCGTATCCCGCCGCCAGACGCTCCGACGTGACAGACGACTACCACGGGCAAACAGTCGCCGACCCGTATCGCTGGCTTGAGGACCCCGATGCCGAGGAGACCAAGGCGTTCGTTGCCGCCCAGAACGCCATCACGATGCCACACCTGGCAGGGTTGGCGAACCGACAGGCGTTAGAAGATCGAATGACCGAGCTGTGGGACGTACCCCGGACCAGTCCTCCTGCCATTCGAGAGGGAGTGTCGGTCTGGTCCCACAATGATGGTCTGCAGGATCAGCCGGTCTTCTATGTGCAACACCCGGGGCAGGATGAGCGAGTCCTGTTGGACCCGAACACCTTGGCCGAAGACGGCGCGGTGGCGGTGGTCATGTCGTCGCTTGCTCCGAACGGGGAGTTGTTCGCCTACACCGTCTCCGAAGCGGGCAGTGACCGCCAACAGCTTCGGTTGCGCGACACGCGCACCGGACAGGACCTTGATGACCACCTGGACCACCTGCGGTTTACGTCGGTGGCCTGGTACGACAACGGCTTCTTCTACACACGGTGGCCGGTCACCGACCCCGACTCCACCGACCCGGTCCGAGACCCGTCAATTCACTACCACCGCATCGGCGACCCACAAGATGCCGATCGGCTCGTCTTTCACAACGACGACGATCCCGAGCCGAGCTACAGCGCCCAGGTCACCCACGACGACCGATACATCGTGCTGTCGGAGTACCTCGGCACCTCCCACAAAACGGGGCTGCTCTACCTCGACCTGGCCGATCTCAACGACGAAACGAACGATGGCACCCAACCACGCTGGACCCGGTTGGTCGACCTGGGCGTTGCGCTCCATTCGGTGTTGCTCCATACCGATGACGGCCTCCTGGTGCACACCGATCGCGATGCGCCAAACGGCGCAATCGTCCACATGCCATTTGACTCCTCGGCCCCGACGTCGGTGATCGTGCCCGAGAGCGACGCCGCGATCGAGGGCGCGATGGCGGTGGCAGGCGAGTTGCTGGTGCTACGCCTCGTAGACGCATCGCACGTGGTCGAGCGATACACCCCAACAGGCGAGCCGCTGGGAACGGTCGAGTTGCCGGGCCTCGGTTCGGTAGTCGGGCTGTCCGGCCGGTTCGAAGACGACGATGTCTACATCGGTTACCAGTCCTTCCTTGAGCCGCCGATGGTCCTGCGGTGGTCACAGGGGGAGACGTCGATGCACGCCGCGTCGCCGCTCCCAATCGACACCGCCAACATGGTCGTCGAACGGCGGACCGCGGTATCAACCGACGGCGCTGAGGTTGGCATGTTCGTCATCCGCAGCACGGACGGACCACTTCCAGGCCCGGTCGAGCTGTACGGGTACGGCGGCTTCTCAATCAACATGACCCCCGTCTACAGCCCCGCCAGGCTTGCCTTCATCGAGGCCGGCGGCATCGTTGTCATCGCCAATCTGCGGGGCGGAGTAGAGCGTGGCGAGCAATGGCATGAGCAGGGAATGCTCGCCAATAAGCAGCAGGTCTTTGATGATTTCATCGCCTGCGGTGAGCAGCTGGTGGCCGACGGCATCACCACGCCATCGAAGCTCGGGATCAGAGGCGGGTCGAACGGCGGCCTGTTGACCGCGGCGACGATGGTGCAACGCCCGGACCTTTTCGGGGCCGTCATTTCGCAGGTGCCGGTGACCGACATGCTGCGGTTTCAGCACTTCACGGCCGGCCGCTTCTGGACCGTGGAGTACGGCGACGCAGCCGATCCCGAAGCATTCGAGTGGTTGATCGCCTACTCGCCGCTCCACAACGTCGGCGATGCCAGCACGTATCCGCCGCTGCTCATAGCAACCGCGGAATCCGACGACCGGGTGGTCCCAATGCACTCCCACAAGTTCGCGGCCGCGGTGCAACACGGTGCCGGTGGGTCATCGGAGAATCCGCTGCTGTTGCGGGTCGAAACCCGAGCCGGGCACGGGCTTGGCAAGCCCACCGCCAAGGTGATCGAAGAGTCAGCGGATATCTACGCGTTCTTGCTGCATCACCTGTCGGACTAGGGCCGGTATCTCAACGCCAAGTCTCGGCAGCTAGTCGCAAAGGCGAATCTCAGAACAGGTGGCCGAGCTGGGCCAAGAGGTAACGGCCGCTGACGATGAACCACAGCCCGGCTGCAACCGCGGTGGTCGCCAGAGCAGAACGGCGGGGCGGCCCAAGTGTCGCTGCAAGCGCCGCGGCCAGAATCGCCGGTGCCCACAGAGCGATCGTCAGCACCGCAACAACGGTCATTAGGCCGGGGATCGGTGCCAGCTGCCCAACCTGCAACAGGACGCCGAACACCAACAGCGGCTGGTGGCTCAATCCGGTGACCTGTAGCACCCGGACCGGGTCAGCGGGTCGCCGTTCATCTCGGACCCTGGCAAGCAACACGGAACCAAGCCAGGCTACTGCCGCTACGGCGAGCCAGCCGTAGACCCCGACCAGGACAAAGCGGGTCAACGCCCGCGGGCTGGCAATGCCCTGAAACCCGAAACGGCCCCACGCCAACACCAGCCACGAGCCGATGACCGTTGCCGCCGCTTTCAGTGGAGGCGCTGGCGGAATGCTCTCCCAGCGGGCCGTCGTCAACCGGAGCATCCAAGCGCCGCCGCTCAACCCAGAGCCGCCGGCGGCATCGTAAGCCGCCTCGGTCACCTGTGACTGTTGCACATCGTCGTTCACTGGTCCGGGCTCCAGACGCGGCCGTCCGGCCAGAACGTGTCGTAGTCGCCGGGGAACGAGGTGAGGGAGGGCAGGGTGTCAAGGATCTGCCCGGCGAGTTCCCCTTCGAGGGCCACTCCGGTCACGGGGTCCCACGTGGTTCCGGTCCCCCTGTCTTTCAGCACTCCGTTCTCGACCGTCAGCTCAACGACCTGCTCATCGAGACGCCGGGAGAAGACCTTCCACCGTTCCTGATCGGCCGGATCTACTACCACCGCAATGTCCACCCCGGCCACGACGTCGTTTATCGCACCGACGCTCTGTAGCTCCGGTACAGGGTACGCGGCGACATCGTCGGTGAAGTCAACGACGATGTAGAAGTCGGCGAGGTCGAAGCCGGTCCGGTCGGCCGGAGCGGCAAGCGCAAGGGTGTCAGGGTGAGCGTCACGCCACGCGTCCCAGGTACTGAAGCTGACGGGGAGCAGCTCCAACGTCTGCCCCTTGCGAGGTCCGGCCACCGCGGTGCCGGTTGGCTGACTCCAGATGCTGCCGGTGTCGTGATCCCACCAGGTCATGGCGTTGCCAAGCAGCGCGCCGTGAACGCCGAACACCAGTGTCTCTCCCGCTACGTCTCGGCGATGAACCATCGCCGTTGCGCACAGCGGTCACCAGGTGACAAGTATCGGTATGCCGTCAATCTCGTCGACCACCATCTCCCGACCGTTGAGAAAGCTCACCGGGTAGGCCTTGGCTTCACCGCCGGAACTCACGCCGATCACCTGAGCGTCGTCAGGCCAGACGATGTCTCGACCATCGACGAACTCGGGCTCGTACACGGGGGCGATGGCATCGCGGGGGAGGATCTGGCGGAAGCCGTCCGGTAGCGGTTCACCTGCCAGCACCGGGTTGTACACCCCGGTCGGATCGACCCGAACGTTGGTGGGGCCAACCGTGAGCTGCTGAGCGGGCTCGCTAAACGCCCAGGCTGATGTCACGAGCAGCGCCGCAACACCCAAGAGATACAGACCGCGACCTTGGAGCATTATCGAGTAACCGTGCCGGCAGCGGTTCTCTTCCCGACCACTAGGTTTGGCCGCGTTCCTTCGCTCGCCCGTCGAGGGCTCCGGTCAAATCTCTCCGAACTGACTGTCGTCGGCCCAGCAGCGCTCCTCCCACTCGGTCAGCATTGCCATGATCTGTCGAGAGTCATCGAGGTTCGGCGATGGTCGTGGCGCTTCGAGCAACCCGTCAGCCACGCATCGCTCAACCAGCTTGATCTGATGGTAGAAGGCATCATGCTCGTCGTTGATCACGATGCGCTCCGTTGCGGGGCTGGATCCATCGTCGACGAATGGCGTCCAGGTGAGCACGTTCTCACCAGCTTCGGGGAGCCATGGGTTGGTGTCGAAGCGCAGCGTTCCTCGGTCACCAACAATGGCGAAGTCGCTGTCGTTTCCGAAGTTGTCTGTGGACTGGATTGTTGCGAGCACACCGTTGCCGAACTTGACCGCCATGGCCGCGTCTCCGATGGTCCCGGCGCCGTGACCATCGGTCTGCTCCACCGGCTCGGCCAGATTGCCCACGGCCGTCATTGACCGGTCGTCGAACTGCTCCCGCCCATAGACTGTGGTCATGACCAGGTGCAGGAGCGAAACCGGGTAACAGCCGAGGTTGTAGATCGTGCCCATGCCCTGCGGGTTCACGACCTGGCAAATGTTCGCCGCGTACCGACCGCTGATGGAGCGAACCTGCCCGAGCCGACCGTCGAGCAACAGTTCGACGACTCGCTGATACATCGGATGGGCCAGGTACATCAGGCCCTCAACAAAGAAGGTGCCGTTTGCTCGCACGCCGTCGATCAGCGCATCGGCGGAGGCCATGGTCGTCGTCAGTGACTTTTCGGAGAGGACCGCCTTGCCGGCCGCCGCTGCGGCGATCGCCGGCTCGTGGTGCATGTGGTTCGGCAGGCCGATGTAGACAGCGTCGACGTTCGGGTCTGCCACCGCCTCGTCGTAGCTGGCAACACCCCGGGCGATCCCGTGTTGGCGTTGAAAGGCGGCACGCCGGTCGGGGTTGCGTCCGGAGACAACCTCGACTCGCGATCCGTCACTGGCGGAGATGGCTTCGACAACGGTGCCGGAGATAAACCCGGTGCCAAGGATTGCCCAACGCAGCATGAGAACTTCCCTTCGGGCGGGTCGCCATTCGCAGGCGATCACACTAGCCCACAAGGCCTCCCCCCGAGCACGGCGATTCGCCGTTCAGCTTTGTACAACTAGAATGGTTATCGCGGGCCACCAACCGAGGCGGAAATACAACATGGGATCGTCGATACCCGACAGAGTTGCGACCAGAATGCTGACCGGCGTCAGCTCCAAACTCTGGGACCTCCGGGCCAACCTGATGGAAGACATCGTCGACCAGCACGGTCCGGTCCGGTCCGTGTCCTGGTTCGCCAAGAACATGCCGGCATACGAGAAAATCTTGTCCGAATGGGGTCCGTTGCGGACCCACTTCATCGCAACGGCGCTCTCGGTTGTCAACGGCTGTGAATACTGCGCGTACGGTCACGCCTATGCGTTCCAGCTGCACTATTTCGAGCAGCAGGACCGGCTATACAGCATCTCCGAGCACGACATGATCAAGCTGATCAACACCGGAGACGGCGACGATGCGGCCCCGGACGAAGAGCGACGCCAGGAAGCGGCGAAGCAGGCGCTGGCTCAGTCGCTGATTGACTCAGGCCTGCCGGACGAGGTGCCAGTGATGGAGCGAGCGTTTGAGCTCCGCGACAGCCGAGACCCACAGTCTGAAGATGACAAGCGGCTGCTTCATCTGGCCGACATGTTTTTGTTCCTCAACTCGTGCGGGATCAAGGGAGGAGCGGTGCCCGACGGAGCGCACGACCCGATCAACAAGAACCGTGAGCTGCAGGAACGCTACCGAGAGGTCAGAGCCGGCATCTGACGGTCACGAGGCCGCGGACCTGATCGCCTCCCAGACTCGCTCGGGAGTGCAGGGCAGGTCGAGGTGCAACACGCCAAGGTGACTCACCGCGTCGACGACGGCATTGTGCACCGCGGCCGTGGCGCCCACTGTGCCGGACTCGCCAACCCCTTTGAAACCCAGCGCGTTGAAGCTGCTCGGGGTCTGCGATGCGATCAGTTCAAAGCTTGGCAACTGGTCTGCAGTGGGGATCGGATAGTCCATAAGCGACCCGCTGACCTGGTTGCCTGCATCATCGTGGATGACGACCTCGCCAAGGACCTGGCCAATCGCCGAGGCAATGCCGCCGTGGAGCTGGCCTTCGACGATCATCGGGTTGACCAGCGTGCCGGCGTCGTCAACGCCGACGAAACGAACGAGCCGGGTCATGCCGGTCTCGGTGTCGACCTCCACCACGGCAACGTGGGCGCCGGAAGGGAACGTGTTTCGACCTTCGGTGTCATAGAAATCTCCGCAGGTCATCTCGTCGGCGGGCCCCTGATCGATCACGTCAGCCCACGTGACGGCGCGGGCCGGTGTCCCGACGACATGAAACCCGGAGCCGTCCGCTGCGCTGACGATGTCGCCAACCGACGCCTCCAGTTGCTCAGCCGCCAACGCTCGAGCCTGGTCCATCAGCTCGGTCGATGCCCGGTGAATGGCCATGCCGGCGGTCTGTAGCGAACGAGACCCGACCGCTCCGACTCCAGTGGCGATGGCGTCGGTGTCGCCCTCAACCACCGTGATTCTTGCCGTGTCGATGTGCAGCACGTCGGCGGCGATCTGGGCCCAGGTTGTCTGATGACCATGACCCTGTGAGGTCGTGCCGGTGACCACCACGGCCGACCCGTCGTCGTGCACGGTGACCGCGGCCTCCTCGCCACCGCCGCCGGTGGTCATGTGGTTGTAGCAGGAGATGCCGATTCCCATTTGCACCGCAGCGCCACCGGAGCGGCGCTGCGCTTGCGCTTCCCGCAACTCGCTGTAGCCCACGGCGTCGAGAACCCGCGAGAGGTCGCCCGGATAGTCCGCCTCGTCGTAGCGGGCGCCCGTTGGCGTCTCGTATGGCATCTGTTCCGGTCGAATCAGGTTCCGGCGTCTGATCTCGGCGGGGTCCATTCCCACCTCGTGAGCGAACCGGTCGATCGTACGCTCCAACGCGCCGATGTAGGGGCTTCGGCCCGCCCCTCGATAGGCCGACGTCGGCGGCCGGTTCGTCATGGCGGCGACCGAGCCGAACTCCACATGGCCAATGTCGTAGCAGCCGTTCGCCACCTTGGCCGTGTAGCCCCCCGGGAGCATGACCCCGACGAGGGGGTAGGCCCCTGCATCCTTGATCATGTCGCCCCGCAACGCGGCGATGTTGCCGTCTCGGTCCCCGGCAAGGGTGATGGTGAACAGCTCACCGCGGCCCTGGGTGGCGGTAGCGAAGTACTCCGACCTGGTCTCGTTCCAGCGAACCGGCCTCCCCAGCATGCGTGCAAGGACCGGGACAAGGTACTCCTCGGCCGTTCGGGACACCTTTCCGCCGAAACCACCGCCGACAGCGGGTGCGATCACGCGGATGTCGGAGGTCTCCAACTCGAACAGTTTGGCCAGGTTCTGGCGGAAGGCGTGTGGCGTCTGGGTGGCTGACCAAAGCAGTAGCCGACCATCCGCTTCCACCGCGGCGACCGAGCGACCCTCGATCGGGGTGGGGAGTTGACGGGGGCTCATCTGGGTGAGTGTGATCACCACCTCGGCATCGAAACGAGTCTGGTCATGTTCGCAAGAAACGGTGACTTCGCCGACCGGTCGAGAGGCCGCCGCCTCGACGAGGTCAAGCATGGGTTCGACCGCTGACACATCAACCTGCACCGCCTCCGTGGCATCCGCGGCCTGGGCTGCCGTCTCGGCAACGACAACCGCCAGGGCCTGACCGGCAAACCCGATGGCGGTCTGGGGGAGCAGCGGCTGGGCGTAGTGGTCACCAAGGGGAAGTGCATAGGGCGCAAGGTCGGGGAAGTCGGCACCGGTCAATGTGGCGACCACACCGGGCATGTCCTTGGCGTCGGAGGCATCGATGTGGTCAACGGTCCCGGCTGCGACCGGAGACCGGACGAACGCTGCGTACAGGGATCCTTCAAGGAGCGGGTCGCTGATGTCCGCGGTAAATGCGGCGGTTCCCTGCAGTAACGCCTGATCCTCGGCCCGGAGGATCGGCTGTCCCGTGGCGATTTTTCCTGTGGGCTCGGTCATGTCAGAACTGTATTGCGCCGACCGGTGTGGCGCGACCGATTCTGCGCGGTTCGGTGGGAATTCCAGACGTCCAGTATTCTGACGTCGTGGGGCTGTTCGAGTCGATCGCAGACCGTCGCATACAGGAGGCTCGCCGAGCGGGCCTCTTCGACAACCTGCCGGGAGCGGGCAAGCCCATTGCCGACCTTGGCCGGGAACGACCACCGGGCTGGTGGGCATCCCGGGTGGTGACCGAGGAACGCAACAAAATGCGGTACGAGGAACTGGACCGACAGATCAAGCGGGCCAAGCCGACGCTGTGGCGACTTGGCTCCGAAGAACTGCTGCGTGATGCCGTTCGGGATCTCAACGAACAGATCGTTGCGTACAACAGCAGGACCACCTTCCAACAACATGCCGCCCTCGACCCGGACGAGGTTGTCCAGACCTGGCGGGACCTCAGGCGATCCAGGGGTGGCTGACCACCGCCGACGCCGTCGCCGCCCAGACGACCGCCGCCGAGACGACCACCACCGAATCGATCACCGCCGAAACGACCACCACGGTGAGTACGTCGTGGAGATGGCCACTCCGGTACACCATGCCCCGCCGAGCACTACCAACCCGAAATGGCTAGCCGCGATCGCTGCCGTCATCGTCGTTGCGCTAGCGGTCATTGTTGCCATGCCAGGCATCGCGTCCGACCAGGATGCGGCGCCTCCGGCAACCACCATCGATCCGGACCCACCAACCCCTCGGACCACCCAGACCTCGTTGGTCACGCAGCCGGGGCCGGGCGAAGCAGAACTGGGAGGGGCCGACAGGGGACAGGGCACCAACGCTGCGACCGTCCGGCTCCTGACCGACCCGGAGGCGTTGGCGGCGCCGTTCTCGCTGGTCGAACTGAGCCAGCTGACAAGCGGTGAGCACTCGGTACGACTGGTAGATCTGGAGGGTCGCTCCACCTCGGCAAACAACCCGGTCGTCCTCGGCGCCAATCAGTGGCCGGCCTGGCCAGGGGCGACGACACGCCCGTTCCTGGTCGCCGACTCCACGGTCATCTACCCGAGCAGGGGTGAGATTGTCGCCATCGACATCGGCACCGGCGAGTCGATGGTCATGGGCCGTGGTCTCAGCGTTCTCGATGGTCTCGGTGCCGACGAGTTCTGGGTGGTCGAAGCGGGGGAGCGGATGGTCCGCCGGTTCCGGCTAACCGAGGACACTGCCGGCCAGACGTTTGACTTCGCCGGGAGCGGTCGGGCGTTGACCGCCGCCGGAGACGGCCTTGTCGTCGCGCCACCGATCGAGTCCGGTCTCGGGCGGCTCGCCCATTGGTCGCCGATCGGCGGCCTCACATCGATTCCCGCTCCGCCGGGGTTCGAGCTCCTCGGCGGCACCGACGAGTTGGTCATCCTGGCTGGTGAGGACACCGTCATCAGCTACCGGTTGCTGACCGGTGAGACCACCGAGGTGGCAATGCAGAGCCAGCCGGACGCGCAACGTGGTGCGCTCTCACCCGACGGTTCGCTCATCGCCTTCGCCCAGCGACACGCTCTGACATCACTCGGCCAGATTGCCATTGTCGACCGAGCATCCGGAGAGCTCCGGGCAACTCTTGGCGACGTCGTGGACCGCGAGTTTGCCTGGACATCGGACGAGACGCTGGTGACCGTGGGCTACGATGGACAGGAATTTCAGGTGATCGAATTCAACGTCGCAGACGAGACGCGAGTGCCTGTGGCTGCGGTGACATACCCGTGGATTTATGTTGCGGTGGCCACCAATTCCTAAGCGAATCTGGGACCCGCCGCGTCGCCTCCAGACAATTGCATGTCGGTCTTACATCTCTGGTCGCCCGGTAGCGGGGCTAGGGCTTGTCCCACCTAAGCTGGAATGTCGCAGACCACGTCGGTGTGCTGCGTTGCGCACGCCCCGCCCCTCGCCATCACAGGAACCCAGTTGACCGAAACCCACGTCGGCACCCCCGGCATCCATCAGGCCGGTGCACTGTATGAATGGCAGGTTGACGCTCTCGCGACGTGGCTCAGGTGCGGACGCCGTGGAGTCATTGAGGCGGTAACAGGCTCGGGCAAGACCAACCTCGCCATCGCTGCCATCGTCGATGCGCACCGGCGAGGGTTGTTCGTACTCGTCATCGTGCCGTCACGGGTGTTGATCAACCAGTGGCACGAGCGGCTCACCGAGCTGATTCCCGACTGCACGATCGGCCGTCTCGGCGACAACCACCGGGACTACCCGGAACGCTGTGATGTTCTGATCGCCACCAGGCATTCGGCGGCGTCGCACCGGCCGCTTCCCCCAACCGAAGCCGGCGGCCTGCTGGTGGCTGATGAGTGCCACGGCTACGGCGGCGGCAAGCTTCGCCGCTCGCTGATCAAGGACTACGGCGAACGACTGGGCCTCACCGCAACGTTGGAACGCTCCGATGATGCGGTCGAGAAGATTCTGGTGCCGTACTTCGGTGGGGTGTGCTACCGGTATGACTTCCACGACGCCATTCGCGACGGGGTGTGCGCTCAGCCGAGGGTCGCCTTTGTGTCGGTGGCGCTCTCGGAGAACGAGCGAGAGGACTACATCGCCGCCGAGGCGAAGCTGGTCGCGTCACGATCGATCCTCCGGTCGATTCCCCAGATGCCGCTCGAACCGTTCGGCGACTTCTTGGCTGCGGTCAACCACCTCGCAGAGAACGATGCCGGGCCAAACGGCACGGCGGCCAACGACTACCTCCGCTCGTTTAGCCACCGGCGAGAAATTGTCGCTGCCAGTACTTCCAAATACGAGGCGCTCGGCGGCTTCGCAAAAGCGATCAAGGATGCCGACGGCGCATTGATCTTCACCGAAACGGTGCGGGCCGCCAACCACGCGGTCAACCGGCTTGATCCGCACGTCAACATTGAGATCATCACCGGCGAGACCGGACGCAAGGCCCGAGAGAAGATTCTGGACAACCTCCGAACCCGGGACCTGGACGCTGTCGCTGCTCCTCGGGTGCTCGATGAGGGCATCGACGTACCGAATGCCAACCTTGGCATCGTTGTCAGCGCCAGCCGTACGAGGCGGCAGATGATTCAGCGGATGGGCCGCATTCTGCGCCGCAAGGAACAGGGCAGCGGCGCTCGGTTCGTCATCATCTTTGCCAGGGACACCCTGGAAGACCCCATGGCCAACCAGGAGCGGGACGGCTTCCTGGAGGAGATCGAGCGGATATCTGAAAACGCCCGGGTCTTCGACAACGACGACCGTGATCGCCTGGTCGACTTCTTGGACTACTCGGGCCCAGAGACCATCATCGTGCCAAACCGGATCGGTCCGATGGCCGCCGGAACCGACACCACAGAGGCGCCCAAAGTGGACGAGGAGTACATCGATGCTCTGCTCCGCGGTGACCATCAGGCGTGGACAGCGCTGTCCAGCGAGTCCGGCCGGCCGATGGTCGACCGTCTGCTCAAACGGATAGACATGCAAACCCTCTACGCCCACGTGAGCTACCTCCCGTGGGATGAGGCCACCTGGCTTCACCGTTGGGTCTGGGAGTTGTATCCCGACGAGGCAATTCCGGAGCCGGAGTACCTTGAACTCGAGGTCGCCGAGCTACCGGAGATTGGCAAAGCGAAACCACAGAAACATCGCCTCTCCACCGGCCAGCAACCCGTTGGCCTGGTCGAGGTGCCCGGTGGCGGTTGGGCAGTGCGCTGCTTCGGCTGCGGCGAAACATCCTCGCCAAGCGAATTCAAGTGGCAGGCCCTGGAGCGGACCGTGCAGTGCTCCTGTGTCGACTGGTAGCGCTGCACTGCCCTCGTAGACCCCGAGCTAAGACCGGCAGAGCGAGGACCGGCAGAGCTAACATGGCCGTCGTGGCGGGCCGGTGGCAGCAGTTAGTGGTGGCAGTTGCGGCAACGGCGAGCATTCTCGTCGGCTGCGCTTCGAGTGACGACAGCCAAACGGCTGGGACCTCGCCAGACCCGACCGCCTCTACAGATACTTCGGCGTCAGTCAGCACCTCAACGTCCATCAGCACTTCGACGCCCGTCAGCACTTCGACATCCGCCAGCAGTTCCACTTCAACCAGCTCACCGGTAGCGCCGCCCGTCATCGACGATCTCGCCATCGGTGATGACCTGACCGAGCGACTGGAACTCCAACCGCTTCGGTTCCTCACTTCGCTTAGGGAACCGGAGCTGTCCGAGGTAGAGCGAGTTCGGCTGTTCCTACTGGCCAACCCCACCGTGGAATTGGATATACGAGTCCATCTCGCCAGTTTCGGCCCGGGTACCACCGCCGAGAACGACCTGCATCTCACCGTTGGTCCCGCTCGACAGATCTTCCTCCACCTGAGCAACCACGGCATCGACGAGAGCCGAATCCGGGCGACAGGGCTCGGTCGTTCGGAGCTGGTGGTCGTTCCCGCCAACCCCGACGAGGGACAGACCAGGGAAGAGCGCGACGCCAACAATCGCGTCGAGTTCCTGGTCACGGCCCTCTAGATCAAGGTCACGGTCGCTAAGTCACTGTCGCTACGTCACGGTCAACGCCTAGAGCAGCGGGCAGGTGGTAGTCACAAAGGCCCTGGCACGAACGTAAGTTTCCCGCGACAATGGCCGACGATGGGTTCGGATCGGGCACCCCGGCAAGATGGTACGTCACCGCGCTTTGGCGAGACTGGCGGGCTGCCGCCTGTGCCTCCTCCCGGTAGCACCGGACCTTTGCCGGCGGGACCACCGGTCAGCCCCGGCGCTCCGCCGCCGGGACTCGGCGGCCACGCCCCATACGGCCAGCCACCACAGGGCCAGGGCCCCTACGGTCAACCTCCGCAGGGCCAACCCCCGCAGGGACAGGGCCCGTATGGTCAAAACACCTTCCAACAGCCACCTCAGTATTCGCAGCCCGCGCAGGTCACGTACCAAACTGCGCTCCCACAGACACATGAGGAAGAGCGCTCGGCTCGATTCGGGTGGCCGGGCGCGGTCGCCCTTCTGCTCGTCGGGACAATTTTCGGGGCAATCCTCGGCGGCTTCGTCACCGCCCTGTCCACCGACGATCCCGGCCCTGACCTGTCGGCCGACCCGTGGGGAGACGAGTCGGATGCGATTGCGGAGTTCACCGATGCGGTCAACGCCAATCCCAACTCTGCGGTGGTGTACACGGAGCGGGCGGAGGCCTACTGGGACAACTACGACTATGACGAGGCCATCGCCGACTACACCCGGGCCATTGAGCTGGAGCCCGACAATGCGTACTACTACGCGCAGCGAGCCGCCCTGCTGAACCTGAACGGCGACCAAGACGGGGCCATTGCCGACTACACCACGGCCATTGAGCTTGAGCCTCGCAACGCAGAACACTTCCTCGGCAGGGCAGGCGTCTACGAATGGCTGCCCGACTATGACAGTTCCCTCGCCGACTACGAGCGCGCTATCGAGCTGGAGCCCCGACGAGATGACGTGTTCAGGAGCCGAGCCTGGCTGCTGGAGCGGATCGGAGAGGTGGAGCTGGCCATCGATGACTACAGCGCAGCCATCGACCTGTACCCAAACGAAGACGACTACATCTCCAGAGCGTCCGCCTACCAGCAACTCGGTGATCAACAATCGGCAATCGCCGACTACACCGCGGCCCTAGAGCTCGGCACGTACGATGACAGCTACGTGTTGACGCTACGGGCCGACGCCTACCAAATGAACGGCGACACCAACCGAGCGCTTGCCGATTACGACCAGGCCATCGCAGCGGGTGACGGATGGGGCCCGTTTCGACAGCGAGGTCAGCTGCACTTCGCCAACGGACGTAGAGCCGACGCCCTCGCCGACTACGAAGCTGCGGTCCAGAACGGCGACTCCCATGCCCAGTTCCTCCGAGGCGAGATCTATGCCGCAGACCGCCGCTGGACCGAGGCCATCCTTGACTTCACCGTGGTGCTGGCCGAGATGGACAGCGGGTACTGGGGAATCGACTACGGCTTCGAACTCACCCCGCGCACCGTTCTTCTCGCCAGGAGCAAGGCGAAAGCAGGCTCGGGAGACCTTACCGGAGCGGCAGAGGACCTCTCGTCCTACCTGGCCTATGGCGACGAAGCCGGTGAACTCACCGGCGGTGACGAGGTCATCGGTCAGTGGATTGAACAGCTGCAGACCGGCACCAACCCGTTCGAGTAGCTACTCGTTGGCAGCGGCGTGGCGTTGCTAGAGCGCCTTGCCAGGGTTCAAACGGTGGTGGGGGTCAAACAGGTCCTTCACCGAACGCTGGACCGCCAGATGCACCGGTTCGACCTCATCTGAGACGTACTGCCGTTTCAAGGTGCCGATGCCGTGCTCGGCGGCAATCGTGCCGCCCAACTTCAATGACAGGGCAACGATGTCGGCGAAGGCCTGCTTTGCCCGCTCCAACTCGTCGGGGTCGTGTTCGTCAAAAACAAAGATCGGGTGCATGTTGCCATCACCGGCATGCCCGATGACCGGCGTAATCACCTTGTGTCTCTCAGCAATTTCGACAATTCCTGCCAACAGTTCAGGCAGTCGGTCGCGGCCGACCGCCACGTCCTCTGGCAGCAACGACCGACCGAGCCGCTCCAGGGCGGGCCACACCTTGCGCCGCACCTCGAGCATCATCTCGCCTTCCTCGGGATTGTCGGTCTGGTACGCCGACGTGGCGCCGTTGGCCCGGCACACATCGACGAAGGCGGAGATCGGTTGCTCGGCCACCGATGCCTGCATCAACAGAAGGCATGCGGCCTCGGTGTCCAGTTCCATGGGAAAGAACTGTTCGACGAACCGCAACGAGCACTGATCGACGATCTCCATGACCACCGGTTCAAGACCTTCGGCAAATATCTGCTTGATGGCGGTTCCCGCCGACGGCAGATCAGCAAAGTAGGCAACGGCTGTCGCCGGCGGCGCCGGTGCCGGTTCAAGTTTTACGGTGATCTCGGTGATGATCCCGAGCAATCCTTCCGAACCGACGAACAGGCCGGTCAGGTCAAGCCCGGTCGTGCTCTTGATGGTGGTGCGTCCGGTGCGGATCACGTCCCCGTTTGCCAGCACCACTTCGAGTCCCATCACATAGTCTCTCGTGACGCCGTACTTCACACAGCACAAGCCACCGGCATTAGTGGCGACGTTGCCACCGATACTCGACATCTCGTAGCTGGCAGGGTCCGGCGGGTAGTAGAGACCGTGTTCGGCGACCGCAGCTTTCAGATCGGCATTGATAAGGCCCGGCTGGACCCTGGCCGTCCGGTTGACCGGGTCGATCTCGATGACCTCGGCCATGTTGTGCAGCGACAGCATCATGCACCCGTCGACCGCGTTTGCTCCGCCGGTGAGGCCCGTGCCTGCGCCGCGAGGCACGATGATGGCATCGGCGGCGATCGCCGCGGCTACAGCCGCCACCACCTCCTCGGTTGAGGTTGGGCTCACAAGGACTGCGGCCGTCCCACCCTTCTCGAAGATCGCACGGTCCTGTGCGTACGCATCAACGACATCAGGGTCCTGCTGAATCCGGCTGGCGGGGAGCCGAGCCGTCAGCTCGGCGAGGAGATCACCCATCGCCGGCGTCGTCGGATAGGTCGGGGTAGAGCAGCGAAACAAAGTCGGCGACAGAACACGTCTGTTCCACGTCCTCCAGGTCAATGCCGAGCAACGTCCGCTCGCCATACTCTTCGCTGACCAGGTCCGCCAGCTCTGCAACGTCGGCGCTGGAGCGCACGTCGCAATCGGCCAGCGTGGTCGAAACGCCCGCCGACGCATCAAGGTCCAACCCGGCGACCACGTTCAGGACAAAGTCGACAACGTCGCTCTTGGAGAGATCGTCATAGGCACTATGGGTTTCAGCGACCACTACTGCTCTCGCTCCGCCAGAAGAACTGCACCGCGAACCGAGCATCCGTCGTCGGTTGAAGGCGCCGCTCGCTCATGGCGAAAACTCTACCGGTTGGACCGGTCCGGCTGTGGCCCGTGCCACCGCTTTGCTACGCAGCTGGTGTGACCGTCACTTTCGTGGTTTCGTGGCGGTGATGACGCAGATGAATGAGCTGGGTTTCTATACCCTCGCCGGAGCCCCCGAATCCCCACGAGACCTCATCGACGAGGTTAGGCAGGCCGAGGAACTAGGCATCGGCGCGGCGTTCGTCAGCGAGCGGTTCAACATCAAGGAAGCCGCCACCATCTGTGGAGCCGTCGGCGTTGCCTCCGAACGCATCGGCATTGCGACCGCCGCAACCAATCACAGCACCCGTCACCCCATGGTCACCGCCGCCCACGCCATGACAATGCACGCGCTTACCGGCGGCCGCTTCTCGCTGGGGCTTGGGCGGGGCATCGACCGCGTGTTCGCCGCTTACGGACTCAAACCCATCACCACCGCACAAATGGAGGACTTCGTCGGCCTGATGCGACGGGTGTGGCGAGGTGAGGCGGTGATCGGCCACGACGGTCCGGCCGGGGCCTACCCGGCGCTTGCCATGCGTGGGGTAGGAGAGCACCACATCCCAATGACCCTCACCGCCTTCGGACCGAACTCCTTGGCGCTCGGCGGCCGATGCTTCGACGCCGTCGTGCTCCACACGTTCTTCACCGACGAGACTACGGCCAGGGTGGTCGACACCGTCAAGACCGCGGCGGAACAGGCGGGGCGTGACCCGGCGTCGGTTCGGGTGTGGTCCTGTCTTGCCACCGTAGGCGATCACCTTCCGGAACCGGTCCGGTTGAAGAAGACCGTCGGGCGAATGGGCACCTACCTCCAGGCCTACGGTGACCTCATGGTTGAGACCAATGGCTGGGACCCGGCCGCACTCGAACGCTTTCGGGCAGACCCACTCGTCGCAACGTTCCCCGGATCGATCGACGCGATTGCCACCACCGAGCAGCTGGAACACATCGCAACGCTGATACCGGATGAGTGGCTCGCTCCGGCCGCCACCGGAGACCCAAAACAGTGTGTCGAGACGGTTCGGGCACAGTTCGACCTTGGCTGCGACGGCGTGATTCTCCATGGCGCAAGCCCAGACCAGCTCCGCCCGGTCGTCACCGAATACGCCAAGACCCGACCGGTCGGTGTCTTTGACCACCTCCCCGCCAATCCCGGCGGCTGCTGAAGCTCGGCTCGCCCAACCACGTCGGCTCACATACCCTCTAACAACAGCCCTTCGCTACCAGAACCTCGAGGAGCAGGTCCATGCCAATCCACCACGTCGCGTACGCAACCAGAGATGTGGAGGCCACCACCCACTTCTATGAGGATCTGATGGGCTTTCCGCTCGTACACACCGAGCTGCAGGCCCAGGGAGACAGCTGGGTCCGTCACGTCTTTTACGACATTGGCCCCAACGGCGACGGCGAGTCGGAGTCGATAGCGTTCTTCCAGTTCGAACAAATCGGCGAGCTACCCGACTGGACCACCGACCTTTCGAAAGGGGTCGGACTACCGGTCTGGGTGAACCACTGCGCGTTCAGAGCCACCGCCGAGAAGCAGGAAGAGGTCCGGGAACGCATGACCGCCGCGGGGATCGAGCCGCTGATGGAACTGGATCACGGCTGGTGTCACTCGCTGTACTATCTCGACCCCAACCAAATCATGGTGGAACTTTGCCGTGACGCTCCAGGCTTCACCAAAGACCCGGCCGAGGCGAAGCGGCTGCTCACCGCAGACCCGGCCGCCGAAGCCAAGGCAGCCAAAGCCAAGGCAACCGAAGAACAAGAACAGGGAGCGAACTGATGCCACGGCTACGGCAGGTCCCAAAGAGCGAAGCGCACGGTTTCGCAAAGTCCATGTACTCGTTCCTGTTCGGCGACCGAGACCCCGTCGAAGAGCCGGGAACGGCCAGCGGCACCCCCGGGGACTGGTGGACGGTCTTCGCGTTGGTGCCGGACGCCTTCGACCACACCACCGCAGGCTTCCAGTTCTACCGTTCGCCCGACCGCCAGCTGGATCCAAAGCTCCGCGAACTCGGCCAGACCAGGGCTGGCTGGACCGTCGGCAGCCAGTTTGTCTTCAGCCAGCATTGCAAGGCATGCCGGGACGTGGGGTTCACCGACGAACAGGTCGCCGCGATTCCCTCGTGGTCGGTAGCGAACTGCTGGTCCCCGGCCGAACGCGCGGTCCTGGCCTACACCGACTGCCTCACCCTCCAACACGGTCGAGTACCGGACGCTCTGTTCGACGAGCTCACGAACCACCTCTCCGATGAGGAGATTCTCGAATTCACCTACACCACGTGCACCTACGCCATGCACGCCACGATGACCAAGGCGCTCCGCTTGGAGTACGACGACGTCGACGATCGAGTGGTCGAGGTGCCGGACCCCGAGGGCAACTACGCCGGGCTGGACGTGATGAGCGCCGTCGACGACGCCGAATAGGCGCCGCCGGAAGGACTCAGTCTTCGACTGTCTACTTCAGTCTTCGACTGTCTACTTCAGTCTTCGACTGTCTACTTCAGTCTTCGACTGCGTACTTCAGTCTTCGACTGCGTACTTCAGTCTTCGACTGTGTGCTTCGCGAATTGTGTGAGCTGATTCCGCCAATGGTGCAGGTCCACCGCACCGTCATGAGCAATCGATGAGGCGGCCCCCTCGCCTATGGCCAAAACGTGGTGGAGGTTGTCGATCGCCCGAAGGCCCTGCCGACCGAGTGACAGCAGCCGATCATTGGACGACGCCCACCGGTCGATCATCGCCCGATCAGACTCGGTCGCCCGGCGGTACACCGGATACACCGACCCAAGTCGCTTCACCTCACACCCGACATGGTGCACCGTCGGCAGACCCGACCGCTCCAGGTCAGACACCACCAACTCGGCCAGCCGGTCGGCGGGCCACTGCCACATGTCGTCGGTGGTCCAACAGGCGATCTCTGCGCACAACACGGTCGTACCGGGCGGATCATCCGCGGTGCGATAGTTCTTTGGCTCCGACAGTCGAGCCACCGTGGTATCCAGACCGGGAAGGTAGTGAGCATCGAAGGGGGTGTACTGCGGCCGATCAAGCACGAGGTACACCAGGATCATCGCCCGGGTTTCAACGGCATCGAGCGCGGCCACAACGTCGGCTGACGGTCCCGGGTCCATGATGGCACCCAACGTGGTCACGGGGATGGTCGACAACCCGACCGGAGCCTCCACCGATGACGTTCCAGCGCTGATCGTGACACAGTCGGCCCCAACCTGTACGCCATCGACAGGCGAGTTCAGCGCAATGGTGGCCCCCGCGTCGATGGCGGCATCGGCCAACCGTTCCGCTATCTGACCGTAGCCGCGTCGCGGATAGTAGAACGTGCGGCCCGCAGGACGAGCGGCTCGGGCCAAGCGTTTGGCGATGTCACCAGGCGATGATGCGGACACCCGCCGCCGAGCCAGTTCGCCACTCAGGTCCGCCGGGTCAACACCATACAGCTTCGTCGCAAACGGCCCGTAGAACTCGGCCAGCACGGTCGGCCCGAAGCGGTGCAGAATCTCGGTGGCGAATGACGCGCCCTCCACCGCACCGGCACCGCGCTTAATCACTCGGCCGACGGTGCCCGCCGCGGCATCAGCCATGAGTCTGCCCGCCATGGTCGGCGGGAGGCTGCTGACGAGGTTGGCAGCCCGCAACGGAAACCCGACCCAACGGCCACCGAGCCTGATGCGACCAGCCCTCGGGCGAGACTGCAAGTCTTCGCCAAGCAGCTCACGGATCAACCCAAGCAGCGCCGGGGGAGTAGCGGGATGGAGGCGGTGGGACCCAAAGTCCACCCGCTGTCCCGCCACCTCAAAGCTCCCCGCCATGCCCCCGACCTGCGATGAGGCCTCAAGCACGGTCACCTGATGACCAGCACGAGCCGCCGTCAGCGCTGCCATCAGTCCAGCCGGACCGGCACCGAGTACCACCACATCGCTCATCCGGTTACACACAACATTTTTTGGGACATTCCGCAGATCACAATGTAAAGTATGCCTAATGATTTCTGAATACCATGGTGAAGAGCCGATTCGGACACCAAAAACCACTGTCGTCACCGGCGCAGCGGGATTTATCGGATCTCATCTGGTCGATCAGCTCCTGGCCGAGGGTTGTCAGGTGACCGGGATCGACAACTTCGACCCCTGGTATGACCCCGCCCACAAGCGACGCAACCTGGTGTCGGCCACGACCCATCCGAGGTTTCGTCTCGTCGAAGCTGACATATCGAGCCCAGATATGGCGAGCACTGACCTGGCCCATCATTTCTCCGACGTGGACGTTGTCTTCCACCTGGCCGCCAGACCCGGTGTGCAGCAATCCTGGGGCAGCGGCTTTCAGGACACCTGCCGACTGAACATCACCATGACGCAACAGGTGCTGGAGGCCGCGGCCGCCAGCGGCGTTGGCCGGCTGGTCAACGCATCCAGCTCGTCGGTGTACGGGAATGGCGCCACAACCGGCTCCCGGTCGGTCGACCCGGTCAGCCCCTATGGCGTTTCAAAGGCGGCAGGGGAGCAGTTGTCAAGGGTCTACGGCCACCTGGGGCTCGATGTGGTCAACCTGCGATATTTCACCGTCTTCGGGCCGCGACAGCGCCCGGATATGGCCATCGAACGACTCCTGGCCGCCACCGCCCCTCGTCACGAAAAAGCACCATTCACCCGACGTGGCCCCGGCACCCAGATGCGGGAGTTCACCTTCGTCGCAGACGTGGTGGCGGCAACGGTGGCCGCAGGATTGTCTCCACACCCAGGCCTGGCCGGAGCAACCCTCGACGTCGGCGGTGGCTGCGCGGTGTCGCTCAACGAGGTGATTTCAACCGTGACAGCGGTGACCGGCACGGCCCCGATGGTCGTTGACGGCCCGACGGCACCGGGAGACCCAACGGCGACAGCGGCCGACATCGCCCCCACCGCTGACCTCCTCAGATGGCGACCGACAACCTCCCTCCTGGACGGCATCCGTCAACAGTGGGGCTGGCATCGCCAGCACCGGGGCGGTCAGGACGAGGTTGCGGCCGCAGCCTGACGGCTGCCGACCCACACCAGCAACAGAAGCACCGCCGTCCAGATGCAGGTCAGCGCTAGATCTCGCCCGGCGAATACTCGATAGTCGGGGAGCAGCGGCGACCAGAGGCGATAGAGCGGGCTGTCGGTCTCGAAGAAGTCAACGATCAGGGTTCGACGACCGGTGGAGGCCTCGATGGCCAGCCACAGCCAGTTGACCGTCGAGAGTGTTGACGCCGCAACGAACCCGACGAGCACCTTCGGTCGGTGCTCGACGTACTGAGCGACGACGATTGCCACGACCGGCAGTATCACCACCACCTGACGGCCAGGCCACCACCAGCCGTGCATCGTCAACGCCAACCACGTCGCCACCGCCCATCCGGCCGCCACAACGCCGATCGCTGTCCCGGTGCCAGGACGCCTGCTTCTGACAACAAATCCCAGGGCGGGCACCGCCAGCAGGTACGCCGGCGCCCAGGCCGCCAGGCCATAGCTCCGGTCGAGGAGTAGGGCAGTAAGTCGCTGGGTCCGACCGAGATAGTCCGGGTCCACCCCGACCACTTGGAACTCGCCATCGACGAAGTGGTCCCCGGCCGCGTACACCGTCCAGCCGCCGTACACCCGCTGATGCACCACCAGGTAGACCACCCCAGACAGCACCAAGACTCCGCAGCCGATTACGGCCGTGGTCGTAGCCGTACGCAGACCGCTTCGTCGGTCTCGCAGCAGGTTCCCACCCAACGCCATCGCCAGGACCACGGAGAGCGGCGCGTACTTGATCGACAACCATGGCAATAGCACGATTGCGCTGACCGCAAACGCTACCAGCCGACCAGCGGTATACGGAGCGGCGGTACGGCCGGTCAGCGCCGCAAGCCCAACCATGACCAGGAGCGCCGCAGGCATTTCGGGATAGATCTGTGTTGCGTAGCTCGTCAGGGGAGGGGCCACGAAGAACCCGCAGACGACAATTGACGCTGTACCCACACCAACACCAAACCGTCGAACGGCGACCCATGCGGTGAGCGCGGCCGTCACTGCAGCCACCACCGCCAGCGCAACCTTTGCCAAACGCCAGCCACCAAGACGCATCGGTCCGGCCAGGAGGAGCGGCAGACCGGGGTCGTGGGGGCTGAGTCGTTGCCCCGATTCGGTCAAGTCCAATGTCTGAGGGTTGAGCGGCACCTCGTGAAAATCCAGAAACCGCCCGTCGACAAGTTCGTCGGAGATGTCCAGGTCCGCGTCTTCTGCCAAGCTCAGCGCTGTCAGCAGGTACTGCGGTTCGTCGGACGTCACCTGGGCCCCGTAGGTAGCCCTGACGTTTAGGCCGACCAGGGCGAACAGGAACGTGATCAGCGCAACGATCACAAGCGCACCACGAAAACCTCGACCAGCCGGCGCTCCGGACGGTGTCGAAGACTCGGGGCCGCTATCGCTTGCTAGAGATGATCGGCTTTTCGGATTACCAAGAACCATGAGAGCACAAACGACAGAACGACGAGCACAACGGCCATGATCCCGGCCTCGGCAACAAACGCATCTTCGAACGATGAGAAGATGCGGGTGGCCAGACTCGAAAACCCGATCGGCGAGATGAGCCAGGTGATTGGCAGCTCCTTCATCACCGAGAGCAACACAAGGCCGCCACCGGCCGCCAAGCCTGGGGCCATGATGGGCAGGTCAATGGTGAAGAGCCGTTTGATGCCACTGGCGCCAAGGGTTGCCGCGGCATCGTTCAGTCGGTCTGGCACGGAGCGAACCGCCACCAGCGTCACCCCCATCGCCAGCGAACCGAACCGGACAACGTAGGCGAAGATCAGCATCGCCATGGTGTTGTCGAACAGTTCGAATGCAATGTCTGAACGCAGCACCCAGAACCGCATCGACAGCGCAATCAATATGCCAGGCAGTGCGAACGTGCTGACGATGATGGCGTTCGCAACGTTTCCTGCTCTCGACCGATAGCGGCCAACCAGGTAGGCGATCGGTAGCACCGCGGCAACCGACACGAGCGCCGCCAACACACTGACCTGCAGCGTGCCAAGCGTTGCGGTCCAGACGTCGCCGCCATCGATGGTCAGGCCACGGCCACCACCTCGCACTCGCATCAGTCCCTCGATGGACCAGTCGAGCAGAGCAACCATAGGCCCACCGACCGATGCCGCCAACGCAAGGACGAGCGCCAGGTGGGCCGGTATCCGCCAGCGACCGAGCGAGTAGACGACCGGTCGAGAGGTCCGCTGCCTGACCCCGTCGGGCATCTGCTTCGAGAACGTTCGCTCGATGGTGACAACCGCCGCGGCGAGCACCAGAAGCATCAGGCTCAGCGCGAGCGCCACCGGCTGGTTGGCCAACCGGTTGGTAGCGATGGCCCGAGTCAGCGTGTCGTAGCGCAGCAGCTGGACCGCTCCGAAATCGCTGACCGAGTACAGGAAGACCAGCAGCGTTCCCGCTCCAATTGCCGAGGAGACCTGGGGCAGACAGATGCGACGGAACGCCCGCCACGGGCTGTCGCCAAGGACCCGGGCGCTGTCTTCCAAGGAGCCCGACAGTTGCCGGAGGCCGGCCGCAACTGGGAGATACACGTAGGGGTAGGTGAACAGCGTCAGGACAAACCACGAGCCAAACAGGCCGCGGAGTTCCGGTGTTCGGTCGACGCCGACGGCCAACAGAATGTCGTTGGCGAGTCCGCCGGGGTTGAACGTGCGGATCAGTGCCGCCGCGCCGATGAAGGTGGGAAAGACCAGTGGGATCGGCAGCACGATCCGCCAGAACCGAGCAGCCGAAATGTCGGTCTTGATCGTCAGCCAGGCCAGCGATGTGCCAAGCACCATGGCCGAAAGTGAGACGAGTACCGCGAGCTGCAAGGTGCGGAACAGCGGGTCAAGGGTCTGTCGGGACAGCAGCAAACCTGCCGGGTCAGCGCCGGTGGTGAAGTTGCGCCAGATCAAGTAGGAGCCGGGAAACGCGAAGGCGAGCGCGAGGAGAACACCGCCCATCCGAAGCGGTATCGGGGCGTGAGGCCGAGCGGGCAGCGCCGCAACCCTTGGAGCGGGACGATTCCGCTGTTCGACCACCGTCACGGATTCAAGATACCGCTCGCCTCGATGATGGCCGTGGTCTCCTGAAATCCACCGCCGAGCGCATCAAAGTCAACCGACCCGATCTCCAACGCGGTAAGCGGGGGCAGGATCTCGGCCGGCTCAATGCCCGCCGCCAACGGGTATTCAAACGTCTCTTCGCTGAAGTAGGTCTGCACCGGCGCTGACAGCAGGTAGTCGAGAAGTTGGTTGGCCTCGTCTGCGTTTTCGCTGCCATCGACAATTGCCGCGGCGGTAATGATCAGGAGCGATCCGATGTCATCGTCGGCGAAGTTGTGGTTCTCGGCCCGGTGGTCGTCGCCCTGGGCGATCTGCTCCTGATAGTTGTAGTAGTGGTTGACGAGCCCCATCTCAATCTGTCCTCTACCGGCGGCTTCGACGATGGCTCGGTTGTTGGCATAGAACTGAGCGTCGTTCGCCACCATGTCATCGAGCCACTGGGTTGCGACATCGGTGCCGTGTTGATCACGAAAGACCGTGAACCAGTCGACGAAGGACCCGTTGTTGGCGGGGATGGCGACCTGCCCCCGATAACGCTCGTCGGTCAACTCGAAGACCGAGGACGGCAACTCGCCCGCGTCGAGCATGTCTTCGTTGTAGACCAGCACCCGCTTGCGGCCGGAGAAGCCGACCCAGGTGTCGCTTGCAGACCGGTTGTCGCTCGACACCAGGTCCAAGACCTGCGAGTCGATCGTGCCGAGCAAGCCTTCGGACTCAAGAAAGCCGACCGGCCCCGGCGATCGGGACAGGAAGACATCGGCGGCGCTGCGATCGCCCTCTTCGGCCACAAGCAGTGCGAGGTCGGTGGACGATCCCCACCGAACTGCCACTTCAATGCCGGTCTCACAGGCAAACGCGTCCAGGACCGGCTCAATCAGGTTCTCGGTCCTGCCGGAGAAGATGGTGACCGACCCACCGGAGCTTGAAGCGCAGGTGCCGCCGTAGATGTCTGCGGCGGTCCCTTCGAGAACTCGTTCCGAGGTTCCACCACATGCTGTGGCCAACAGGGCCATAGCTAGAGGAGCCGCCATTGCTGCAAGTCGTCGTGACATGAGTGCCGAGGGTAGCGGGATTTTTCCCGTTTGGTAAAGCAGGCCTAACTAACTACAGTGCGTATCGTGAACGGAACGACTAAGGCACAGGGAAGCCCGACCGAAACCCGCTCCGGCAGTCGGTCTCCGCTGGGCCGAGCGGTCCGGATTTTCGCCGTCGCCGTGACGATGATTGCCATCATCTACCTTGCCAGGTCCGTAGACGTGGCCGCATTGCGACGGGCGGCGGGGCAGGCCGCTTCCCAGCCGGTCAGGGTGGGACTGGCGCTCGCGGCATTCGGTCTCGCCTTTGCGGTGCGGAGCGTGGCCTGGCGTCGACTGCTCCCAACACTTGGATTCGGCCATGCCCTTGGCGCCATCCACCTGGCGCTCGGCGCCAACCACGTCCTGCCGTTCCGGCTCGGGGAACCGTTCCGAGTCCTCAGCGTCACCCGGCGGGCCAACATCTCCCTTGACGCTGCTGCCGCTTCGACGGTCACGCTTCGGTTTGCCGATGTTCTGGCCGTCGCCACGATTGGCCTGGCGGTCGCCCCGGCGGCGTTTCTCGGGCTTATCGGGCCGATCGGCTGGATCCTGCTGGCATGCGTGGCGGCCGGAGCGGTATACGTGTGGCAGTGGCTTGCGGCGATCGCCCGTCGCCGAAACGATGTGCGTTTTCCTGACCCGCTGACCTTCGCACTCTCTGTCGTGGCGTGGCTGTTCGAATCGGTCCTGGTTCGCGAAGCGGCCGGATGGGCTGGCCTTGAGATCTCCTGGTCCGACGCTGCGTTCGTTACCGCGGTGGCGGTAGCGGCCCAGGTCGCGGCGGTGGCGCCGGGTGGCTTCGGCACCTATGAAGCGGCGGCGGTGGCGGCCTACGCAACGCTCGGCCATGACCCGGAGGCGGCACTCGTTGCAGCCCTCGGTGCCCACGCTCTAAAGACGGCGTACTCGCTGACTGTCGGCGCCGTGGCTCTCTTCTTCCCTACTCCCGGATTCCTCGGCCGCTTCCGGTTGTCCCAAACACTTCCCGAAAAACCGACATCTCCGAGTACTCACGCCGGCGACATCATGAGCGCGTCTAGCGAGACCGCAAGCAACACTGATTCCGCTGCGCCGATTCTGCTCTTCATGCCTGCCTACAATGAGGAACGTTCGGTCGGAGCCTGCATCGCTCGGGCCCCCTCCCACATGCTTGGGCACCCGGTACAAACCCTGGTGATCGACGATGGCTCCAGCGACCACACCGGAGCGGTTGCCGCCGCGGCGGGGGCCGACGTGCTCTCGCTCGGCCAGAACAGGGGACTGGGAGCCGCGGTACGGGTGGGCCTAGCCGAAGGTGTTACCCGTTCCGCTGCGGCGGTGGCATTCTGTGACGCCGATGGCGAATATCCGCCGGAGGAGCTGGCCACGCTCGTCGGCCCGATCATCGCGGGCGAAGCGGACTATGTCACCGGAAGCCGCTTCCTGGGACGCATCGACCATATGCGCCCGCACCGTCGGCTCGGCAACATTGTACTCACCCGACTCCTGTCGCTCGCAGCGAGACGCAAAATCACCGACGGGCAAACCGGCTACCGGGCATTCTCTCCGACGGCAGCTGCCGACGCCGAGGTAATCCACGATTTCAACTACGCCCAGGTGCTGACCCTTGACCTTCTGGCCAAGGGCTACCGACACCGCGAGGTGCCGATCAGCTACCACTTCCGCACCGAGGGCGAGAGCTTCATCAAACTCGGCAACTACCTGCGCAACGTCGGCCCGGCCGTTTACCGGGAGCTCAACACGAAGTAGCACCACACCCCGACCAACGGTGTGGTATTTACTGTTGACAACAATTGTTAAGCGTACTTACCATACGATCCTTCTCGAACCATGAGCGTTCATCGCCACGAAAGGCACCGAAAATCCATGACCATTTCCATTCGACCGCTGTCTGTCGCAGTTCTCGCCTCGTTCGGACTGCTGGCCACAGCGTGCGGCTCCGACGACGGGGCCACAGTCCGCGATCTCGGCGCTGAGGACGGAACGTCCGACAGTGCATCTGCTTCTGCCAGCGCGTCTTCTTCCGCCAGCGCGTCCGCGCCTGCCGGTGAGGGAGCGGCGACGAGCACCGTCGGCGAAGGCGGCTACGAGTACGCATCGAATGTCGACGCCCACCGCCTCGTGGTTGCAGACATCTGCACCATCGCCACCCTCCTGGACGATGGCGGATTCGACGCCGCCGCCACCATCTACCGTGACGGCGCCAACTCGGTCAACAGCGACGGTTCGGTTCGCTCCATCGGCGGCTTTGCGTCACGGGATGACCGCAGCCACGGACTGGACACGTACTACGGCACCGCCACACCGCTCGATGACTTTGTGAGCGCCGCCCTTGACGGCACCGGCGCCTTCTCCGGTGAATCCGACGCCGTTCGGGCTCAGGGCGTTGAGAAGGGCATCCAGAACCAGACGATGGTCGCCTGGCTCGTCCACGAGTTGAACTCGGCGTTGGCCAAGGCCGACGACGGAAACTTCGATGTGGCCGAAGGTGCTGTACACAACTGGGACGAGGGATGGGCGTTCTTCCACGGCAGCGAGCCGGGTTGCGCCCCGTATGCAACTGGAGACAAACGAGCCGCCAACTTCGGCACCGTCGGAGCCGACGGCACAACGGCGCTCGCCAATGAGGGGATCCTCAGCGCAATGATCGCGGGCAGAGACGCGCTGCTGGCCGAGGATGCTGCCGGAGCCCGAGCAGCATCCGAAGACGCGATGCGCAACGTCATCGTGACGTACTCACAAGCAACCATCCGCTACGCCAGCCTGATCGAAGATGATCTCGCCGCCGACGACAACGAAACGGCCAGAGTTCATCAGGCCGAGGGCTTTGCCTTCTGGCGGGTCATCGAAGCGTACGTTGCCGAGGCGGGCGCCGATGTGGAAGCGATCAACGCTGTGCTCGATCTCAGCAACGAGCCGGGTGCGAACGGCTATGGCGATGAGATCCGAGCGGCACTACAGCCCGCTTGGGACGAGCTTGGCATCTCTGCCGAGGACATCGGCGAGCTGGAGTAGGCCTCGCAAGACCATCTCAGATGTTGAGGCCGTCAGCCGTTGCAATCAGGCGGTGGCGGTCTCAACGTCTCGGACGATGATGCGTGATGCAGCGAAACTGCTGATCCCGACCGGGACACCGTCCACCATCACGGTCGTCGTGCCCTCGGGTCCGATCGATACGACGGTGCCGGTCCGACCTGGCAAGAGGCCAGCGCCTTCCAGGTAGGCCAGCTGACCGTCCTGGAATTCCAGTTCCTCAGGGATGCGCTCCACCGTGAACTCATCATCGGCCGCAAGTTCAACCAGCGGCTGAGCGGACACCGGACTTGCATAGTCGGTGCCGGGAATCGGGTTGCCGTGCGGGCAGGTGGTCGGGTCGTCAAGAAGCCGCATCATCGCTTCTTCCACCACCGGAGAGATCACATGCTCCCAGCGACCGGCCTCATGATGTGCCTCAGCCCAACCGAGCTGGAGAACATCGGTCAGGAACCGCTCGGCGATGCGGTGACGACGCACGATGGTTTTGGCGAGGGAGCGACCGGATGCCGTCAGCTGCACTCGTGACTGTTCGTCGACTTGGACGAGGCCCTCGTTGGTCATGCGCTTGATCATTTCCGACACCGCTGGCCGCGAAACTTCAAGGCGCTCAGCGATACGGGCCTGAATGACGTCGATGCCATCTTCTTCGAGTTCGAAGATGGTTTCGCTGTACTCCTCGAATGCAGGGTGATGTTCGGTCGATTCGTACTGCATACGTTGTCCTCTCACCGGTCACGGAGCGTAAAGCAAGCTTATCGTCCGAAACCCTACCACAGCGAGTCGGGGCCAGGTCCTGGCAAGAGAACTGCGGTTGGTGATCAGGTGCTGGCGTACTCCGACCCGGGCTCGGGGCTGATCTTCTCCGCCAGGTGCACCGGTTCAGCAGCAGCGTCACGGCGCTTCTTGCTACCGATATTCAACACCTCGACAAAGACTGAGAACGCCATCGCGGCGTAGACGTAGCCCTTGGGAATCTTCTCGCCGAGACCCTCGGCGATGAGCGTCATGCCGATCAGCAGCAGGAAGGCGAGCGCAAGCATCTTCACCGATGGGTGTCGGTTCACGAATTGATAGATGGACTTCGAGGCCACCAGCATCACGACAACGGCCAACATGATGGCAATTACCATGACCGCAATGATGTCGGTCATGCCGACAGCGGTAATGACCGAGTCAATTGAGAAGACAAGGTCCAGGAGCATGACCTGGGCGATCACCGCTGCGAAGGTTGGTGCCACCTTCGCCTCGCCATGCTCATCCTCACCTTCGAGCTTGTCGTGTATCTCCTTCGTGGCTTTGTAGATCAGAAAGACACCACCCGCTAACAGGATCAGGTCCTTTCCGCTGAAACCACGCCCGAAGAGCTCAAACAGCTCGTTCTTGAGCGTGATTATCCACCCAACGGCCAACAGCAGCACCACCCGCATGCCACCTGCGGCGAGAATACCGACCCTGCGGGCCCTGTCCTGTTGCCCTTCCGGCAACTTGTTCGCAAGGATCGAAATGAACACGACGTTGTCAACGCCGAGCACGATTTCAAGAGTCAGGAGCGCAACGAGGGCACTCCAAGCCGAGGGGTCTGATAGCCATTCCACGGGCCGGAGTGTAGGCAGCGAGCGACCGATATGAAAAACCCCGTTGTCCAACTTTATGACTCAGGCCACGGGCGGCCTTTCGGCGGTCCTTTCCGCAACAACCTGTGCCGCCGAAATCAAAAGTGCCAGCCCTGCGACGAAGGTGGCGATACCAAGCGTGCTCCGAAAGGCGGGAACGAAGCTTGCCGGACCGTCCGCAGCCACCCCGAGCGACACTGCAACGTTGGATCGCCGCACCTCAAACCAGGCGCTCGCGGCAAAGACCCCAACGACAATTCCGACCATGCGCATCATCTGGACGGTGCTACCCGCCACCCCCTGGTGTTCCGGCCCGATGGCACCCATCACGTAGCGCATGTTCGGCACGCCATAGATGCTCATGCTGACGCCGACGATCACCAGCGCTACCGCCGGTATCGCAACACTTGAGTTCTGATCGAGGCGGCTCAGCA
>CAZSTV010000001.1:0-34722 GCA_964609665.1 uncultured Acidimicrobiaceae bacterium | reverse complement strand
CAGCATCCCCAGCGCGAGAACTTCCAGGGCCAGTCCGGCCGAGCTCAACACAAAGGCACCACAGCGATCGGCCAGCCAGCCAGCAAGCGGCGCGCTCACCGCCGTCGCAAACGGGGCGACGGTCAAAAGGAGTCCGCCGTTTATGGCGCCGATGTCGATGACGTTGATGGCGTAGTACGGCAACAGCAACCAAATTGCGAACGCTGCAGCGTGCGACACCATGTGCAGGAGGTTGGCAACGACGAGCGAGGGCCGTCGCAAGACAGCGGCGAGCGCACCGGGGGTGGCGACCGTTTCGATCGGTGGGGCCGGTCCGGCTGCGCCAGCTCCCTGGCGACTATCGGGCGGCCTGGCCGCCATGGCGACGACAAGAATCGCTACGGCGAGCGGCGCCCTGAACAGGAAGACCGCCCGCCATCCAAAGTCATCGACGAGCACGCCACCAACCAGCGGACCGATGGCCAATCCGACCGCGGCACTCATCTGAAAGAGGCCAAGTGCTCGACCCCGCCGGTCCTCCACGCTTGCCAGAGTGACCAGGGCGGGCGCAGCGCCAAGAATCATCGCCGCCCCGATGCCCTGCACCACCCGCGCCGCGAGCAACTGCGAGTAGGTCACGGCCAGACCCGTCGCCATGAACGCAGCGGCGCTCGCCAGCAAGCCTCGGATCAGCAGTTTCAGATGACCAACCCGATCGGCGATGCGACCGGCAAATGGCAACGAGACGGCAAAGCTCAAGACGTAGCTGATCACCAGCCATCGAATGGCCGCCACGTCGATGGCGAAGTGGGCGGTGACGTCCGGGAACGCGATGTTCAACGCCGAGTCGAGCGACGCCAGCAACGCGGCCAAACCAGCGACAGCTAGGACGCCGGTTGAGCCCGATCGAATCGCTGCGGTCTCAGTTGTCCCCGCTATGAGTCTGTGTCCTCGGCGTTGACCTCTTGTACCAGGTCCATGAGCTGTCCGAGGCTGGCGACTCGTTCGTCGAGCGTGTCACCTGACGGACCGATGCGCAGCATGTCGATGCCACAGTCGCGGTACTGGCGAAGCCTGGCTCGGATCTCCTCGGGTGGACCGATCAGGTTGGTCAATCGGCCGATCTCCGGCGGGACACGGCGGGCTGCCCCTTCACGATCTCCGGCCAGCCACAGCCGTTGCACCTCTGCAACGTCGTCACCCCAGCCCTGTCTGGCGAAGGCGTTGTTGTAGAAGTTGGCGTTCGCCGAGCCCATCGCTCCGAAGGTGAAGGCGAACCCGGACGCCTGCCTGGCTGCGGCCTCTTCAACGTCATCGGTGATCTCGATCCCGACCGAGACGGTCAGCTCAATGTCGGACAGCTGACGTCCGGCCGATTCAGCCCCAGCCCGAATCTCATCGAAGAAGACATCGGCGGTGTCGGTAAAGAACGAATTGCCGATCCAGCCGTCGGCCGCAGCACCGGTGAGGCGCAGATTCTTCGGGCCAAGCGAGGCAATGTATATGGGGACATCAACCGGCGGGGCCGCAGAACGTATGGCCTTACCCTCCCCGTCGGGGAGCGGGAGTTGGTAGACCTGGCCGTCGTGGTTCAGGCGTTCGCCGCTTGTCACCTTGCGGATGATCTCGATGGTCTCGCTTGTGCGGGCGATGGGCTTGTCGAACGGAACGCCGTGCCACCCTTCGATGACCTGGGGCCCGCTGGTTCCGATGCCGAGCACAAACCGCCCCTCGGAGATCTGCTGCAACGTCATCGCCGACATGGCGAGCATGGCCGGGGTACGGGTTCCGAGTTGCACAATGCCGGTTGCCAACCTGATGCGTTCGGTCACGACCGCGGCCGCTGCAAGCGGCGTCAGCGCGTCAAAGCCCCAGTACTCGGGCACCCACGCTGAATCGACGCCAAGGCGTTCGGCTTCCACGACGTAGTCCAAACCGGCCTGGTCGGTGGGCATAGCCCAGGTACCAACCTTCAATCCCATGCGAAGACGGTACCGCATCCTCCTAGGCTGAGAACAGCTACCGAAGGGCCAACCCACCTCATGCCGTCAGACTTCGCTTTGAAGACCATGAACACCGTCCACCGATCGATCATGACACTCAGCGGCGGCCGCCTCGGGTGGACAACCGCCAAGATGCCGGTGCTCGAACTCACCACGACTGGACGAAAGAGTGGGCAGCAACGCTCCACGATGTTGACCACCCCATGGCAAGACGGCGACGCAATGGCCCTGATCGCTTCGGCCGGCGGCAATGACAGCCATCCGGCGTGGTTCCTCAACCTTCGAGACAACCCTTCGGTCACCGTACGGACCCAAGAAGGCACCCGGTCAATGACTGCGAGGACCGCGCACGGGGACGAGCGGGCCGCCATCTGGGGCGCAGTCACGTCCCAGTACACGAACTACGCCGACTATCAGTCCAAGACCGACCGGGAGATTCCGGTAGTGGTGCTCGAACCGGCCGACCCGGGCCGGTAGTCGATCAACGCTGCAGGCTGACACCGCCGAGGTTCACGTCCAGAACCTGGTCGTGAATGGGCGGCGCGACCACCAGCAGCCTGGTGTAGGTCACCGACGTCTCATCCGCGATCCATCCTGACACGACCTCAGACCGGGCATACACCGTGGAGCGGACGGTCTGCGGGTTGACGGTCTGATAGAGCAACGCTGTGCATGTCCTCGATTCCCGTGGGGCGAGATGACCGCTGTAGTTGTAGCAGTCGTGCACGATGTGTTCGGCGTTCTCCTCGACGACCCTGAAGTCGCTCAGCGCAACGTCTCCGGTGTTTGTGACGGTGTAGTCAATTCGGAAAGCGGAATCGTAGACACCGGGCCAGCGCCAATCGGAAACGGTTGAGGTCAGCGAGACCGACGCCTCCCGCAACGGCGGCTCGAAATCATCGGGGAGTTCTATGTCCGGTTTTCCTGGCCTGCCGTCCGGGAACCGGTCTTGGCCTTGCGCCGCGGCGCTGGCTCCCAGTCCTGCCCCAACCATGATCACTACCGCAGCCGGGGCGGTGATCTTTGCCAACACGCTTGCTCGCAACAGTCGCACGGTGTGCCTCCGTCTCATTGTCGATCGTCTCACGACCCACAATGAGTTGCGGTGCGCCAGCGCCGTGTCACAGAGCAGACAGTTCCGATGTGAAAGCCGTCACCGCACGTGCGCTATTACACCGCGTCGGCGTGCGAGCTCGGGGCCAGTTCCTCGGTCAGGCGCTGGGCCCGACGTCCCATGATGTTCAGGCCTGCTTGGTCTGGACAGTCCTCTACCGCAGAGGTGGGCCGGTCAAAGACCATCTGTTGCGGGTGCGCCTGGTCATAGAGCGGCCACGGCTCTCGTCCGGGGGTGGTGGGCACCCCGGTTGCGGCAAACGCAAACCAGTAGTCACCCATGGCTCGACTCAGCAAGTGGTTGTCGTCCGCCGAGGTCATGAGCGGCAGGGTGGAATCAAAGACGTTTAACACCTCCGCAGCATGGAAGGCCCCCGCGGTTTGTGTTGGCGATGCCGGGACCGCTCGGAAGTGGTAGCGGTAGGTCGGGTGACCGGCGAAGGCGTGACACTTTGAGACCACGTCAACGTGTGCGCCAAACATATGGTCCCCGATGTGGTCGATGACCGCCCGTGGCTCACCCGACTCAAGGCCGGGGTAGGCGTCGAAGACGGCGGCAACCTCGTCGGCCGAGCCATAGGACATCTCGTAGTGGCCTGCGATCTGATCGGTGGTCGCATCCGGGGGAAACTCAGCGCCGACCGGGTTGCAGAACGGTGCGAGCAGCGTTCCTTCATCGGCGTTGTAGCCGATCATCAGCGGAACCGGGGCCTGAGCGTTACGGAGAAATGCCGACAGGGGAGTGGTCGGCAAGATCTCGCCATCCACCACAGGGTAGAAATGGCGCGCCTGGTCAATCCGTTCCCGGTACATCTCGCTGAGCGCCTCTGGGTCGAGCGCCCGCATTCGCCCGAGTTGCCCATCAGAACTACCAACCGCGGCGGTGGCGAAGGCCACGCCGGCGTCAAGTGCCGAGTCCAGAGCCATCACCGGTAGGTCGAGGTGGAGCCAGCGACCGCTGTCGCTCGGACTCTGTGCGATTGCCCGATGAAACAGGCCGCGAGCCCGAGGGCTGGTCATCAGGTTGAGGGTGGCCTGCCCTCCGGCCGACTCACCAAAGATCGTCACGTTCGATGGGTCTCCGCCGAACGCTGCGATGTTGTCTCTGACCCACTCCAGGGCCGCAATCTGATCCAGCAGGCCGTAGTTGCCCGACACGCCCTCTGGCGATTCCGCCGAGAGTTCCGGGTGGGCCATGAAGCCGAACATTCCAAGCCGATAGTTGATGGTGACAAGCACGCAACCCCGCTCCGGGAGCGCGTCGCTCGAGTGATAAAGCGGCTCCGAGCCCGAGCCATCGGAGTGGTCGCCGCCGTGTATCCAGACCATGACCGGCAGGTCGGTCCCGCCGGTCGGGGCGCGGACGTTCAGGTGCAGGCAGTCCTCACTCTCCTTGGTCGGCACCGCCTTTAGGGCCGCCTTCAGCGTTCGCTGTCGAGGCTTCGAGAGGCCAAGCCCCTCTACCAAGTTGGCGAAGAAGGCATCGAAGTTCAGCTTGCGCTGATAGGCCATCGGCCCGGGCTTTGTGCAATCCAGCGTCTCGCTCCAGCTGGTGACCGGTTGTGGGGGCCGCCACCGGAGATCGCCGACCGGAGGTGCAGCGTATGGCACGCCAGCAAAGAGCGTGATGCGGCCTTTCGAGCGACGTTTCCCCCGGACCGGTCCTGCGGTGGTCTGGACGACGGGTCCGTTCTTCGACATTGGACTGCGCACTGCATCCTCACTTGCTGTTGGAGAACATGTACCTGGAAACCTCTTACCCGAGGGAACCTGGCACCTCTTACCTACGGAGACGAATCTCCCATGTAGAAATCACTTCGGCCAATCAACATCGCATCCGCTGCGGCGGCGCGGCATGCTGTTGTCTTGAGCGATCGCTACGAACCAGCCGACATCGTGGTCAAGCGTGACGAGGCGGTCACGATTACCTTCGCAGACGGGCACGTTGGCGTCTACGGCATGGTCGAACTGCGCCTCGGGTGTCCCTGTGCAACCTGTCGCAGTCTGCGTGACCAAGACCAGTCGGTCTGGCCCGGCCCTAATTCGCCACAGCCACTACGTATCACCGATGCCCGAATGCACGGTGCGTGGGGGCTCAACCTGACCTGGAATGATGGCCACGCCACCGGCATCTTTCCGTTCGAGGCACTCCGGCACTGGTCGGAGAACACGCCGGGCCAAGGGTCAGAGATCTCCTAGCCGCAACAGGTTTCCATCGCCCTGATTCCGTTGCCCTGATTCCGTTGCCCTCTCGGGTGAGCTACTCTCTCAAAGGTCCGGCGCGGACGGTGGGAATTTTAATTAGTGGGCCCGTATCTTTTGGGTCGCCTCTGGCGACCTCATAGAGGCGGGAGATGTTTCGTGTTTCCGCATCGCCCAGTCGACAGGAGCTTTGTCGAGGGTGGGAAGCGTGTCAGGAGAAGCTCGTTCGTTGAGAACCTACAGTTCGGCAGAAGAGTCCGGTCGGTTCGGCGAAGCCACTGACATTGACGACGCCGACTTTCTGGCCCGGCTCAAGGCCGCCATCGACGCGGAACCACAGGCGGTCGAGGAGCTGGTAAGAGAGTTCCAGCCGAACCTCACCGCGTACGCCCGCAAGCGCCAGCTTCCCGACCCTGATGGAGTGGTCAATCAGACGCTGTCAGACGGTCTGCGGAATCTGCCATCGTTCCGCGGCCAAGATCGACGAGCGTTCCGGGCCTATCTCTACCAGATCTTGCGGCGGCGCATCGTTGATGAGCACCGCCGCTCGGCCCGCCAGCCCGAGACTCTCGCCGACTTTCCGCACGATCTTGAGGCGAGGCTCATCGACGAATCATCTTCCTCGTTTGACGATGGGATCGTCGCTCGATCAACGGTTGATGAGCTTCTCGCTCAGCTGACCAACGAGCAACGCGAAATCCTGGAGATGCGGGTCCTCGCAGGTCTGTCGATCAAGGAGACCGCCACTCGGACCGGCCGGTCAGAAACCGCTGTCAAAGCAATGCACCGGCGGGCGCTTCGGTCGCTCCGCACCGTGGTCTTTGCAGCGACGGTCATCGTTCTTGCGGTCCTTGGCGTCCGACTCCTTATGGGATCCGGTGGCACCGTAGAAGTGGTGGACAATTCTCCGGCAAGCGATGGTGAGCAGTCCGTCGGGTTCGATCCAGAAGATGAGGTGCCCGTCGTCCAGGTCGATGTGCCAAACGACGAACAGGCCCCGATCGAGGCGGACGCGGAACTTCCCGATGCCACCGACGAAGATGGTGATTCGCTATCCAGCGCCCGATTTGTCGTAGTCGGAGACCCCGTCTCGGAAGAAGCGGCAGCGGAAGCACCGGGTGAGGAGCCACCGGTTCCGGACGAGCCGGTGGTCGCGCCGGTGCCAACGAGTCCGTGCACAGTGCAGACCAGCGCAGCGCCACTGGCCGGCGAGATCGCCTTCGTACGATTCGACTTCTCCGGACCGTATGCCTTCCTCAACAAAACATCGGTCGATGTCCTAGGCGCCAAGTCATCGGCGATCTTCCCCGGTGTTGCCGGCACGAAAGAGGTGGGGCATGGACGGACCGTGCCGATCATCCTCGACAACTCGATGTTCTCAAACAAGGGCAAGAAGCTCACGGTGACGGCGACGTTGGCAAACGGTGAGGCCGAGACCACCTGTGCCCGCTCAGAAGATGCATTGCCAGCGCCGTGCAAGATCACTACCGGCGACAGTGCAACAGTTGGCGACCCCGCCCAGCTTGCGTTCCGGCCGGTAGCTCCGTGGTCGATCATTCAGAGACGCCACGTCCGGCCGCTCGGGCCTGAGGCAACTTCGGCCTTTGCCGATGGTGACCCCAAGACAAGGGCGCTTCGAAACAAGGGTCCTCATGACTTTGTGCTCACGAAGAACATGCTGACCACAAAGAAGCCCGTCGTCACCATCCAAATCTTTGGGCCGACGCCCGCTGAGGGTGTTGAACAGCGGTCAGGGCGCGCCACCTGCATCTAGGCATGAGCTCGCTCGCGGCCGTGCGACATGCTGCCAGGCTGCCTAGTTGCCTGATCAGTCCAACAGGGCGGGGTCTGCGAGCAGGGAGACGATCCGCTGCGTGAACGCGGCGGCGGGCGCTCCGTCGAACACTCGGTGGTCCCAGGTCAGGCTCAAGGTGAGTCGTGGCACGGCCCGAACGGTTCCGTCGTCGCCGAGGACAAGGTCGTCCCGCAACCGTCCGACCCCAAGGATCGCGGCATTCGGCGGATTGATGATTGGGGTGAACCCGTCGACCCCGAACATGCCAAGCGTCGAGACCGAGAACGTGCCGCCCTCGATGTCGGGCAGAGTCAGCGAGCCGGATCGGGCCGCTTCGGCCAGGCGTGACGTCTCTGCGGCAAGGTCTGCCAGGTCACGCCCTGCTGTGTCGCGCACAACCGGGACAATCAACCCGTCGTCCAAGGCAACCGCCATGCCGACGTGGACCTCGGGGAGCAGCGCGATGCCGTCATCTGTCACCTGTGCGTTCACGTGCGGATGTTCCTGGAGTGCCCGCGCTGCGGCGGCAATGACATAGTCGGTGTAGCCAGGAGCGGCGCCCGCCGCCTTGCGCTCCGCCCGGTCAGCTACCACCGCGTCGAGGTCTGCGTCCATGAACAGGCTGAGCTGCGCCATCTGCTGCAACGAACCGTGCATGCGGGTGGCGATGGTCCCCCGCATCCCCGTGAGCGGACGGACCGAGCTTGGGCTCTGAAGGGCGGGCAGCAGAGAGGCCGACGTCGTTGATGTCCCCGTCGACGCAGGCGAAGAGGGTGCGGCAGGCCCGCTGAGCAATGACCTGACGTGAGCAGCGACGAGCTCCTTCGTGACCTTGTTGGTGCGTGGGTCGGGGGCCACCGAGGAGATGTCTACACCGAGCAGATCGGCCAACGAGCGGGCGGCGAACGTCGACAGCGGCTGAGGTGAACCACCGCCGTGTTGAGTGAGCCCGGCCGGAGCGGCGGGCAGAGCCTGACCTGTTTGAACACTCTGAGCTGTCTGAGAACCGTGAGTTGTTGAGATGCCATCCAGGTCGGCGCTGACAATGCGGCGACCGGGGCCGGAGCCCTGCACCATCGCAAGGTCGATACCGCGCTCGGCGGCAAGGCGCCGAGCGAGCGGTGAGGCCACAATCCGGCCGCCGGCGGTCACCGGTGCAGCTCCGCCACTGGCCTGGGCCAACGTCGCACCGGCGGCAGCGGTGGCAGCGGCGGATGCGGCTCCCGCAGCTTGTGGTGCGGGAGCGGCCGCCGGAGGCTCCTCGCCGTCGTCGAGCAGCCAGGCGATCGTCTCGCCACAGGCAAACGTCTCACCGATGTCGCCAACGGTGTGGAGGCGACCCTCAAAGGTTGCTTCAATGTCGGTCTCGGTCTTGTCGGTGGAGATCCGCAGCACGATGTCGCCGGAGGCAACCTCATCCCCGTTGCCGATCAGCCATTCGGCGATCGTGCCCTCCTCCATGGTGAGGCCGAGCTTTGGCATGATGAACGGCCTGGCCATTCAGAGTCCTTTCCGGTTGAGCCCAAGGCTCAACGTTCGATCGATGTCGATGTGCTGGGGACCCAGCCGGTCAACGTGAGCCGACGTGCCGGCGGTCAGCGAAGTCTCGCGTTCTCCGTCGAATGCGAGTACCCCGTCCCCGTCCAGCTCGATGGTCATACCTTCGTCGATCAACTGCGATGAGAGTTCTGAGAACGTTCGAAACTCGCCGGGGGAGAGAGCTGCCCGACGCTCGGTGCCGCCGGGGCCCAGGGTGACCAGCACCGCGCCCGCATCGCCCTGGCCAATGGTTGTCGTCTGACCGGCGATGCTGGAGAGCCCAGTCGAGGCGGGCGTTGCCAAGCAGGCCAACACCCACCGAAGCGAGTCTTCATCAACGACGGCTCTGGCGCCGACAGCGTTGGTCTCGACAAGCGCAAGGTCCACCAGCGCATAGCGCTCCGCGACGCCGTCATCGACAACAATCCGCTTGGATTCCACCGAGACCTCGTCCACGGTGAATGCGCTCGACGCCAATTGACCTGCCGCCAGTCCCGACGCCGTTGGGTTCAGCGATCGGGGAAACATGTTGTTGGTGCCGGTCGAGATAGCGATTAGGGGAATCCGGGGCCAGCCGGTCGCAAGGTCGCGACATGTCCCATCGCCACCGAGGCCAATGACCGCGGCAACGTCTCGTTTGCGAAGTTGGCGGGCAGCGTCAACGGTATCGAGACGTGAACCGGTCGCCGGGCCTTCGAACAGCTGCACCCGTTCATCGAGGCGCTGCGTTGCCCGCTCGGCGATGCCGCTGCGGTCCGCCGAGATCAGCACCTGCTCGGCGCCGCCTTCGAGCGCGCCAAGTGTGCACTGCCGGACTATGTCAATCTTGGCGCCATCGCTCACCTGTCCCGCTGCGGAGGTGAGCCGCCGCAGATCCTTCCCCGCGTGGGGATTGGCGATGATGCCAACCGTTCCCATCGGTCAGGCGGCAAATGGTCGGGCGACGGTCTTTCTGACCGACTCCGCGATGGTGTCCGGACTTGGCAGGTAGGCCGCTTCCAGCTTTGGGCTGAACGGCACCGGGCTGAACGGTGCGGCGATGCGGCCGACGGGGGCATCCAACCAATCGAACGCCTCCTCGGTGATCTGGGCGGAGATCTCGCCGCCGAGACCACCGAACTTCACCGCCTCATGAACGACCACCGCGTGGTTGGTCTTGCGCACCGACTCGACGACCGTCTCGATGTCAAACGGCTGCAGCGTTCGCGGATCAATAATCTCGCAACTGATCCCGTCCTCGGCCAGCTTCTTCGCTGCTGCCTCGGCCTGATGCACCATCCGACCCCAGGCGACGATCGTGCAATCCGAGCCCTCCCGAACAACGTTGGCGACACCGAGGGGAATGGTGTAAGCCTCTTCCGGCACGTCACTGGTGACACCGAGCAAGCGCTTGTGCTTAACCAGAACGGTGACGTTGTCCTCCTGAATGCACGAGGTCATCAAACCCTTCATGTCGTAGGGGTTGGACGGCATGACCACCTTGAGACCGGGGATGTGGCACAGGACCGCCTCGAGCGACTGGCTGTGCTGGGCACCGGCAGAGAGACCCGCGCCGCCGCCCGTGGTGATGGTCAACGGCACCGACGCCGCGCCGCCGAACATGTACTTGATCTTGGCGGCCTGGTTGATGATCTGGTCGTAGGCGACGGCAATGAAGTCCATGAACATGATGTCGACGATCGGCCGCATGCCCGATACCGCTGCCCCAACCCCCATGCCGATGATGGCCTGCTCGCTGATCGGCGTATCGACGACGCGGGCCTTGCCAAACTCGCTCTGCAGCTCGGCGTATGTCTGAAACACACCGCCGAAGGCACCAATGTCCTCGCCAGCGCAGATGATGGTGTCGTCGGTGCGCATCTGAAGTCGCACCGCCTCATTGAACGCTGCACCGTATGCAAGCTCTCTCGTCATGACAGGACCTCCGCAGTGGCGCCAGAGTTGGTGTAGACATCGTCGATGAGGTTGTCCACGTCGGGCTCGGGGCTTGACTCGGCAAACTCGATCGCAGCGTCAATGTCGGAGCGCAACTGCTCCCAGACCGCTTCGACGGCCGCCCGATCAACCACTCCCTGTTCAACCATCTGATCCTCCAGGGTGAATATGGGGTCCCGCTGTTTCCACTGCTCGACCTCGTCATCGGTGCGGTACTTGAGTCCGAGGTTTTGCACGCCGTGGTGGTTGTAGAACCGGTAGGTCTTCGCTTCGACCAGCGACGGTCCGTCGCCATTGCGGGCTCGCTCAACGGCTAGTGATGCCGTCTCGTAGACAGCGACAGCATCCATACCGTCGACGATCGCTCCCGGCATTCCGTAGCCGGCGGCCCTGTCGACGACATCGTTGATTGCCATCGTGTCTCGGCGGGGAGTGAACTCGCCGTATTCGTTGTTCTCGCAGATGAAGACCACCGGCAGGGCCAGCGCTGACGCCATGTTGGCCGCCTCGTGGAACGCTCCGATGTTCGTGGAACCGTCCCCGAAGAATGCCACCGCCACGTTGCCGTTGCCCGCCACCTTGTTTGCCCAGCCGGCGCCAACGGCAATGGGCGAGCCAGCACCAACAATGCCGTTCGCACCGAGCATGCCAAGGTCAAGGTCGCTGATGTGCATCGACCCGCCCTTGCCCTTGCAATAGCCGGTCGACTTCGCCATCAACTCGGCCATCATCCGGTTGAAGTCGCCGCCCTTTGCCACCAGGTGGCCGTGCCCACGATGGGTCGAAGTGATTTGATCCTCGTCGGACAGCGTCGCACACACACCGGCGGCAACCGCCTCCTGGCCAACGTACAGATGAAGAAAGCCCGGCAGACGAGCGGCTTCGGCAAGGCTGCCCGCAGCCTCTTCGAACAGTCGAATCCGCACCATGCGCCAATGCAGATCGAGGAGTAGTTCCTTCGAATGACTCATGCGTCTGTTCTCCTTTGGTGCGACATATGTCTGCGCAGTGCACGTAGGTTACGACGACAACGGTGTTGACTGCCAGGTGCGCGACAGATCGACCAATCCGCTGACCGTTTGCGGCAGTTGCCACCCGAGGCCAATACTGCCGAGACAGCAGAATCGCCGGAGGACAGTCATGGAATTCTGGAGGAACGTCACATCGTCACCACGCCATGCGATCCGTTTCGCAACCGAGGCCGAAGCCAACGGTTGGGACGGCATCGGTGTGGTGGACAGCCAGAACCTGGCGGGAGATTGTTGGGTGGCTCTAACGGCGATGGCGGGCGCAACCACCACATTGAAACTGGGTACCGGGGTCACCAACCCGGTCACGCGTCACCCTGCGACCACCGCATCAGCCGCACATGCGCTCAATATGTTGTCTCCCGCGCCCGATGGCAGCGGCCGTGTGGCGCTCGGAATCGGCCGTGGCGATTCGGCATTGGCCCACCTTGGGCGGGCGCCGGCATCGGTGAAGACGCTTGAGCGTTACCTGGCCGCGCTGCGGGGCTACCTCTCTGGCGACGGTCTGGAGTTCTCAGAGCTCGACTTTCACGAATCCATGGCCCCGGACGTCTCCACACTGGGCCTGTCCGACACGCCGGGGCGAAGTCAACTCAGTTGGCGGCGCGACGGTGACCCCATCGTCCCGGTGGAAGTGGCGTCATCCGGGCCGCGAGTGATTGCCGCCGCAGCGGTCGGGGCCGACCGGGTCCTGTTCGCTATCGGCGCCGATCTCACAAGACTTCGCTGGGGTATCGACGTGGCCCGCCAGGCCAGGGCTGACGCAGGTATGGACCCCGAGTCGCTCCGCTTCGGGGCCTACGTAAACGTGGTTCCCCACCCGGACGCCGAGGTTGCGGTGGAGATGTCAAGAGGGAGCCTGACCACGTTCGCCCGTTTCTCCGTCATGCATGGCACGGTGCAGGGACCGGTAAGCGACCATCAACGTGAGGTCATGGAGCAGCTGCACGGCGCCTACAACATGAAGCAGCACACCATGTCCGGTTCGGAACAGACCCGCATCCTCACGCCACAGTTCATCGATGACTACGCGGCGGTCGGCACGGTAGATCGCTGCGTCGAGAAACTGCGAGACATCGAAGCCCTGGGCATTGACAAGGTGATCGTGGCAGGACCCAGTAGCGGATCCGATCGCCAGAGCGCCACAGAATCGCACCGACTCATGACTGAACAGGTCATCCCGACCGTGAAAGCACTTGCGTAGGTCCGCCGCCATCGCCTCGGCTAGCGGCAGCGGCGGAGAAAGTCATCGACAACCGGGGTGATCACTGCCTCGTCTGCGACACCGAGCTGCAGGTTCACCTGGCGGTGATCGTACGGGCTGACATCGACAACATCGGCCCGGCCGCCGCCGTCGATGATGGCCTCGGCCAGGTCACGAGAACTCTCGAGTCGTTGGGGACGACCCCGTGTGACGACAAGGAACGGTGGGCCGTCAGCTCCAACGGGATGGGCCACGGCCTCCAGCGTCGGCGAACCGTCCTGTTTCGCTTCCAGCGTTGGGAAGGCCAGCTCGATGATGTCGGTCTCCCAGCGCGGTTCGTCGGTGAGGTCATAGCTGACCGAGTCCAGGCTAATGATGCAGGTCAGGTCGGAGCGGCGGTGACCGTTGGCGCCGAGCAGGTCGGGGTTGGTGGCCACGATGCTCACGAGGTGAGCGCCGGAAGAATGGCCGATGACCGAGGCCTTCGCAGGGTCAGCGCCGATGTCGTGGCCGTTCTCGATGATCCAGGAGACTGCGGCGGCGACATCGTCCCCAAAGTCCGGCCAACGGACGTCGTTGTCGTTCGCTGCAAGTCGGTAGTTAACCGAGACGAAGACAAATCCCTGCGTAACAAAGTGTTCCGCCTTCACCGTGGTTGCCCTGGTCTCTTTGTCGCCAAGCTGCCACGCGCCGCCGTGAACCCACACCAGGACCGGGCAGTTCTCGGCCGTAGGCGAGGCGTACACGTCCAGGCTGTTGAGCTCTGATGCAACCCCGTCGATCGTGGCGTAGCGATGGGTGGTGGGCTCTTCAAAGGGCGTGGCGCAGCTAGCGTCAGAACCTCGGTTGACCGAACAGGCGGCAGCGAAGAGCGCCATCGCCAGCACTATTACTCCACGTCGACCCATCGCTGCCAACGTACTCGCTTGGTGCGATTACTCGGACGCGGCGATGGGCTTGCGGGCGACTTGCGGCTACGGCGTTCTTCGGTACTTCGGTGCGCAGACCTGACGGCCTTCGACGGGGCGGCCCTCGTCGTCGAGTGCATTGGTGCACACGGTGACGTCTGGCATCGGATCCGGGCAATGGGCCACGACGGTGGAGAAGAACCCCGGTGCGTGAACACCAACGATCTGGGTGCAATCGTAGGGACGGTCGATGCGCTGACACCCCAGGTTGGTCGAACAGACCATCTCCGTGTCTGCGTCCAGGTCCCCGTCGCCGTCGACCCCGTCCGGGACGGTCGTTTCTGGAATAGTCGTTTCGGGCACGGTAGTTTCCGGCACCGTCGTCACTGGAATAGTCGTCACTGGAATAGTTGTCTCGGGAAACGTTGTGTCCACAGTCGCCGTGTCGGAAGCCGCCGTGTCAGAAACCGCCGGGTCTTGGCGCAGCCAGAGCCCAAGGGCGACCACCACGAGAAGTGCAGCGGCGATGCACGCTCGAAACGCTCCACGTTTTCGCATCGATCCCATACCCTATGGAACGATGCGAACGGCGCAAACTGTACGGCCCGACGTCGAGCCGCACGTAACGCTCAACTGCACAAGGAACCAACAATGAAGAAAATTCCCCGGGATGACCCCCGAGCCAAGCACATGTCCAGCAATGTCGTTGTCGACACTGACGGTCTGATCCAGTTCGTCACCGGTAAGAATCGCTGGGTCTTGTCGACCACCAGACAGGATGGTCGGCCACAGATGAGTCTGGTAACCGGGACCATCACCCCAGCTGGCGAGCTGTTGATCTCGACCTACCCACAGCGAGTGAAGACCAAGAATGCCCGGACCAACCCGCTGGTGTCGGTGGCGGTGATGGGCGAGGAATTCAACGGCGAGTGGGTCCAGATCGACGGCGACGCCGAGGTGTTGGACATGCCGGAGGCCGGCGATGGCCTTGTCGAGTATTTCCAGTGCATCCGGGGCGATCATCCCGACTGGGATGAGTACCGCCAGGCCATGGCCGATCAGGGAAAGTCGGTCATCCGTATCCGACCAGCCCGCTGGAGCCCGGTGAGCAAAGGCGGGTTCCCGCCGGAGCTCTTCGAGGACTAGCAGCTGCCGCTATCGAGCGGTGGTCAGCGAGCTCAGGTGGCCTGCCAGGTGGGCAGAGAGCTCCAGGGCATCGGGGCCGACACCGTCGAGGAAGCTCGACTTGCGGCGCCGGGTGAACGGCAAACCGAGGACATACATCCCGGGTCGCTCCATCACCCCACCGTCGTGGCGGATTGCGCCTTTGGCGTCGAGCAGGTCATCGTCGAGCCACGGGTAGCTCGGGCGGAACCCGGTTGCCCAGATCACAGTGCCGAACTCTTTTAGGTCAACCGTGGTCGCCGCAGCAGGGACCGACGTCGGTTCAGGGCGGGTCGGCGCCTGCAGTTCGGAGTCAAGCCCGTTGGCGGTTGCGTACTCATCGATGGAGGTGAGCAGCCGGTTGAGCTTGAGGTCAGCGGAAGCGCACTGGTTCGCAAAGCCGCCGGAGAATTGGCCCGTGGTTCCCGAGACGCCTGAGAACCGGCCCACCAATTGCACGCCTGCGGCGCTCAACGTGTTCAGGTCCAGGGTCCGTCGCTCCGGCGAGCCAACCAGCTGCAGCGACGGCAACCTCCGGGCTCGCTGAATGTCGACCATGTCGCGATAGTCGTCGTCGAGTAGCCCGATGGTGTCCATCCACCAGTGGATGTCCATCCCTCGGTAGGAGCGGGGGAGGCGGACGTGATCCCCGACGGCCAGGGTCACGTCACGACCGGAGCGATGCAGTTCATCGGCGATTTGGGCTCCAGAAGCTGAAGCACCTACGACGAGCACTCTGCCGGAGTCAATATCGGCGGGGTTTCGGTAGTGGATCGGGGCGAGCTGGCGGATGTTCGCTGGCAGCGCAGCGGACACCTTTGGAATGCGGGGCGTGCTGCAGGCGCCGGTTGCGACCACAACCGCTCGGCTATGGAACTCTCCGTTTGACGTTGTGACTACATGACCGTCGTCGACCGATGACACGCTGTGCACAGCAGTGTTGTTGTGCACCGGAGCGGCAAAGCTCTCTCCGTAGCCACCGAGAAATCCTGCGACCTCAGCGGCGGTCATGTAGCCATCGGGGTCGGGGCCGCTGTAGCGGTGAGCCGGTAGACGGGTCATCCAGTTTGGCGTCAGAAGGCGGAGCGAGTCCCAGCGTTCGGTCTTCCACGAGTTGGCAACCTCACCGCGTTCGAGGATCACATGATCGATGGATCGATCGGTGAGGCAACGACTCATGGCGAGGCCTGCCTGGCCTGCACCGATGATGGTGACCGTGTTGTTTCGTGTTGACCGCATGGGACTCACTCCGCATTCTGGTTGGTGGTGGATGGTTTGATGCTGTTTGCTTGCGTTGTCTTGCTGCTTGCTTCGTTGGGTTGCGTCGTTGAATTGATCGTCAGGCCACCGACACGCTGACGGTGGTCGGGTTGGTGACGATGTCGAAGACAGCGGAGCGCTTCTGGCTCTGGGCGACGACGGCCTCGATCTCGTCGCGGCTGGCGTCTGCGTCGATCTCGTAGGAGACCGCAATGTTGTTGAAGCCGTTGCGGACGTCGCTGTCGATGCCGAGGATGCCTGCAAGGTCGACGTCGCCTTCGATGGTGGCTTTGACCGAGCGAAGCTGGATGCCACGGTTCTGAGCAACCGAGGCGATGCCTGCGGTCAGGCAGCCGGCCAAACCGGTGAGGACCATCTCCGGGGGAGTGATGCCGTTGTCTTCGGAGGCGAAGATCTCGGGGTGATCGGTGTCGACGGTGAATTCCTGACGGTGTGACTGGGCCTCGCCGACGCCGAAGAAGTCCTTGACGGTCGAGCGACTGTGGGTGCCGTTGACCCACTCGTTGCTGGCCCCGAACCGGAACTGAGCGGCTGCGGGCTGGGCGGTCATGGCTTCCCGTGCTCCGAGGAGCGCATCGACGTTCACGCCATTGTCCACTGCGTTTGCTTCGGTGATGTTCATGTCATTTCTCCTTGTTTTTGGTCCGCATCTGCGAACGGTGACCGGCCCGCTCTCTGTGGGCTCGGCTTGTTGTCTTCAACGATGGATGAACGAGCCAGAAAGGTCTTGAAGGCCATATGGAGAAACTCTGAGGACGTTCTCCACAACTTCGTCAGGTCCTCTTCAAGTTCTGACCACGGGGATTCGTCATCGTGGAGTTATCGCTCACCAGCCGGGCAACACCGCCCGGAGCCAACAGCTCCTCCAGGAGGACACGATGACTACCACAATCAGCGAAAAAGCAGTTCCACAGCCTGATTCATGGGAATCAGGCTGGGAAGAGGCCGGTCGGGCCTGGGCCCACGCTGCGGTCGACTGGGCCTTCCTCTTTGAGCCCTACGCCCGAGATGCCATCGAGACAATCTTCTCAGCGGCGGAAATAGCCGAAGGATCAGATGTCTTGGACGTGGCATGCGGATCCGGCCTGGCACTGGCCCGAGCCTCACGTCTGGGAGCTACGACGGCCGGAATCGATGCTTCCGCCGGCCTTATCGACATCGCCCGTCGCCGTGACCCGAACGGTGACATCAGAGTGGGGGACATGTTCCGCCTTCCATGGTCGGACCAGTCATTTGACCTCGTCACTTCCTTCAATGGCATCTGGGGCGGTTGCGCCGACGCCGTCACCGAGATGGGCCGAGTGCTCAGGCCTGGCGGCATGGTCGCCATCACCTTCTGGGGGCCCGGAAAGAACCTCGATCTCCGAGACTTCTTTCTTGCCCTCGGCACATCGGTGCCAAGCGTCGGCGAGGAACTTATGGATCTGGCCACGATCGGCAAGCCCGGGGTCGCCGAGGACATGCTCACCCAGGCGGGGCTGACCGTCGTCGAACGCGGCGCAACCGCCGCACAGTTCGAGTGGGCAGACGAGGAGATCGCTTGGCGGGCCCTTCGTTCACCCGGTGTGTCTCAGCCGGCCCTCGAGGAACTGGGCGAAGAGGCGCTAAAGCCCATTTTGCTCGACACGATCGCCGCCTTCAGGGCACCTGACGGCAGCTACGTGATGACAAACGAACTGACCCACGTCATCGCCCGCAAGAGCTAACAGCAAATTGAAAACACGAAACCCAATGCAACTAGTCCAAAACCAAGAACCCAAAACCAAGAAAGAACAGAAGGAAAAACAATGACTACCGAAACGACATCACCGGCAGAGGTCAACGGGGTTCCCGTCGCCAAGCTTCAGGGCACCATCGCCAAGCTGACCGAAAACCCCAGCCTGGCGGACTTCCGGTTCACGGCCCGCAACACCTGGGTCGAGGGCACCGCTACGAAGTCAACGATCCACGAGTGGTACGGCGCCGGCGCCGATCAGGTCCACGCTGCGGAGTTCTCCGCAACCGCCGATCACCCCACCTTGGGTCACGGCCACGGTGCCACCCCTCACGAGTTCGTGCTGCACGCGCTGGCAGCGTGCATCGGTGCAGGCGTTGCCACCACGGCCGCCAACCGAGGCATCACGCTGACCAAGATTGACAGCGTTGCCAAAGGATCCATGGACGTGCGAGGCATTCTCGGCATCGACCAGGACGTGCGCAACGGTTTCAGCAACATCGAGCTCGCCGTCGAGGTTGATGGCGATGCGTCGAGGGAAGATCTCGATGCGCTCATCGCTGCTTCGACCAAGCGCTCCGCTGTGTTCGACATCCTGACCGCACCGACGGAGGTGGTCGTTCGTCCGGCGTAATGTGAAGCACCACGTACACATAGCCAACCGAACCTGTGATCCACCTGCACCTGTGTAGGTGGATCACATCGTTTTGGAAGCCCTACTTGAACCGTCACGCAAGGTCGCTGCGAAGGACTCCCGCATCGACGACAACCTCGCCATCCAAAGCGACAGTGCAGTGCCGCATCGGCAGGTCGAAATGGCCCCGACAGAACCTGCCCGCTACCTCGTTGGCCCCGGTGGAGAACACGACGTTCCCGGCGAAGGCCCGCAGCTCGGTGCCGTTAAGAGCGGCCTTGTCCCACATGGCCAGCGACTCCCAGCGGGCCGCCTGGTTCATTCCCCAACCGATATGACTGATGGCATAGGCATCCGGTTCACCGAACGCTGCAAGATAGGAGCGCATGAGTTCCGCATCGTGGCCCGCTCCCGCGATGTCGGTGACATAGTCATCGACGAGGGTGAGGGTGATCGGTTCCCGGATGTACTCGTTGAACGTCAGGTTGACATCGCCCGGTGCGAGGACGACGGTGCCGTTCACTCGCTTCGCTGCGGGGAACGCGAGGACCAGCCCGCCTGGCCAGTGGGCGATGGAGCCGGGTTCGGTGCACCACCCATGGGAGCCCGCACGGAAGGCATCGGTGAGGTCCACGTTGAGGTCGGTGCCGGCCTTTGACGTGACGGTCATGACCGAGGCGGCTTCCAGCAGCGCCACGCCGTGGGCGACTTTCTGCTCCAAGCTCGGATCGTGCGGCCAACGTTCGGCGTTTTCAGGGTGTTCGGCCGAGATCATGAGGACTCTGGCGCCACCACCGAGGATGTCGCCAAGTTCGGGAGCGTGGAGCAGTCCTTCGGCGGTGCAGTCGACGACGAAGTCCGCCGTTGCGCAAGCTGCCACAGCGGAACGGTTTCCGGCCAGGGCCTGCGAAGCGCCGGTCGAACGGATCGGCAACGGCCCGGGGTTCGACGGCGTCGGCATACGAACATCCACGACGGACGCTCCGAGCATTTCGAGGGCCATCCGAGCCGTCTCGACGATCTTCGGCTTGCTCGCCGCCTCGGAAAGCAGAACCGCCACCTCACCAGGCTGGAGGGCACAGGCTCGAAACTGTTGGGCGTACCGGTGGACCCAACGCCATTCTGCTTGATCAGTCATGAATGCGATTCTCCCATGGTCGTTGGTGCATGGCGTGATTCGCCAGCGCAATTCTGCCGGCGCGCTTGGGCGCGTGACATCACCAGTCCTCGCGTCGAGGCATGGCCGTTGGGCCGACCCGCTGTTCATCCGCCCTCCAGCGGGCCGGACCAGCCGCTTTGGCCCTGGTACCATCTCGCCCGATCCGGCCAGCAGAACCAGGTCAACAGAACAAGGTCAACAGAACAAGGTCAACAGAACAAGGTCAACAGAACAAGGTCAACAGCGAGGGAGCACCATGCCGATCCACTTCGACGCTAGCGAAATGGCGAGCCGCCTGGAACGAGCTGCAGCGGCGGTCTCGAACGATGGCCTGGATGCGTTGCTGATCTTCAAACAGGAGTCGATGTACTGGCTTACCGGCTACGACACGTTCGGTTTCTCGATGTTCCAATGCCTGGTCCTGACCAGCGATGGTCGGACCGCGCTGTTGACGAGGGCTCCTGACCGGGGCACCGCGGCATACACCTCGAACATCACCGATGTACGGATCTGGACCGACGTGGCGGGAGCCAACCCCGCACTCGACCTTGTCGCCATGCTCGATGATCTCGGCCTGCGTGGCGCACGACTGGGAATTGAACTCGACAGCTACGGCCTCAAGGCGGCGAACTGGCTGCTCTTGGAAGCAGCACTCGACGGCGTCGCGTCCTGGACCGACGCTTCGACCATTGTGCAGGAGCTGCGCCGGACAAAGAGCCCGGCCGAGCTTGGCTACATCCGTCAGGCCGCGGCGCTGGCCGATGACGCCTGGGATGCAGCGGTGGCCCGAGCAAGCGCCGGAGTCTCCGAGGCGGATGTGCTGGCAGACATGCAAGATGTGATTCTGCGAGGCGGCGGCGACTACGGAGGAAACGAGATCATCATCGGTTCCGGCCCCGCAGCGCTCATGGTGCGCTACACGTCCGGCCGCAGGACGCTGGCGACGAACGATCAACTGACCCTGGAATGGTGCGGCGTTCAGCGCCGGTATCACGCCGCAATGATGCGGACGCTACTTATCGGCAGCTCGTCTCCCGAGCATCGTGCCATGCATGCTGCCTGCACCTCGGCGCTACTCGCGTGCGAGGCCACAATCAGGCCGGGGGCCACTCTCGGCGATGTCTTTGACGTCCACGCCGCAGTGCTGGACGATGCGGGCTTTGCTCAACACCGGATGAACGCCTGTGGGTACGGCATGGGCGCGGTGTACGCCCCAATCTGGGTCGACTGGCCGATGCTGTATCACGGCAATCCGCTCACGTTCGACGTCGACCAGGTCTACTTTCTCCACATGATTCTGCTGGACACAAACAGTGGACGGGCGATGAACCTCGGGCATTCGGTAGTGGTCACTGACGACGGGTGCGAGCGGCTGTCTCGATCCGCGCTCGATCTCGTGGTCTCCTAGAGCGCGACGGGTAAGGCGCTGCAGCAGGTTGGTTACTGCGCCGCGGCGTCGGAGCGGTAGCGCTCGATGACCTGCCGGTAGTCGGAAACGTCAACCGCACCGGCTACCAGGTACTTCTCGCCAACGACCAGAGACGGCACCGCGTTGATTCCGGCGCCGATCGCCTCGTTGTGTTCCCGCACCACCTGGTTGAACAGCTCCTGTTCCTTGGCCTGCCACTGCCTGTCGAACTCGGCGCGGTCGATCCCGGCTTCTTCGGCGATGTCGAGCAAGACGTCGCGGTCGGAGATGGTGCGGTTCTCGGTGAAATAGGCCTTCAACGCACCGTGGTGAAAAGAGCGATACGCCTCGGGGCCGAACAGCTCCGCTACCTTGCCTGCAATCGCCGATGGCATGCTGTGGCTCGGCGGTTCGGAGGTCCCAGACCACTCGTTGAAGTTCACCTTTGGCTCCATCGACCCCGGCCGCTCCCAGGACTTGGTGTACGCCGTGAACTTCTCCATCGAGCGCTCTTCCGGCTCCGGTCGGAGCATGAAGCTGCGCCAGATTAGCTCAACATCGTCGCCGTATTCGGCAGCGATCTCTTCGAGACGCACGGTCCCGACATAGCACCACGGTCAGAGATAGTCCGACCAAACCTCTAGCGTTATCGGCTCCACCACAGTCTCCGTTTCGTCGCCATCAGTCTTCCAGCTCTGGTCGGGGTCGGAACAATCCAACGGCCGACGTCGCAGCGACTGAGATGTCCATTCGTCTGATGTGGCAGTATTGCAGACCGATAAAAGTCCGCAACGAACAGGACGCGACATGACCGGAATCGGAGCACCGGCTCCCCACGACATCTTCACCGACAACCAGCGGTGGGGAGACCTCGACGAGTGGAACCGAACAGCGCTCGCCCTACATGAGCAAGGTGGCATTCACCGGATAGAGCGGGAAGGTTTCACACCGTTCTGGGCGGTCATCGACCACGCAGCCGTCCTCGACATCGAACGCCAACCGGAGCTGTTCACCAACGGGCCGGAACCTGTCTTGACCGCCGATGCCGCCTTGGAGGCTCGTCAGCTGGAAATCAAGACGCTGATCCACATGGATGCTCCCGATCACAACAAGTACCGGCGGTTGACCAACGACTGGTTCAAACCGGCAAGCATCCGTCGCCTCCAGGACCGACTGGATGAATTGAGCCGGGAAAGCGTCGCCGCCATGGAGGCGGCCGGCGGGCACTGCGACTTTGCCTCCCAGATCGCCATGCCGTATCCGCTCCAGGTGATCCTCAAGATTCTGGGACTACCCGAGGACGACTTTCCCCGGATGATGATGTTGACCCAGCAGCTGTTCGGCCAGGAAGACCCGGACCTGCAGCGCGATGAGGCGAGCCCCGAGGTGCAGGCCCAGGTCATCGGTGACTTCTACCAGTACTTCACCGAGCTGACGGCAAAGCGACGGGCCGACCCGACCGATGACCTGGCCACGTTGATCGCCAACGGGCTGATCGACGACGAAGCAATGCCCGACCTGGAGACGATGGGCTACTACGTCATCGTTGCCACGGCCGGACATGACACCACCTCCAGCGCGATGGCCGGCGGGCTCCAGGCCCTGATCGAGAACCCAGAGCAACTCGCAAAGCTGAAGGCCGACCCCGAGAGGTTGATAGCCAACGCTGTCGAGGAGATGATCCGCTGGACCGCACCGGTGCGCCACTTCATGCGAACTGCTCAATCCGACACCGTCGTTTGCGGCCAAGAGGTCAAGAAGGGCGATTGGCTGTACCTCTCCTACAAGGCGGCCAACCTCGACCCAAAGGTCTTCGAGGACCCGCTCACGTTCGACATCGAACGAGCGAACGCGGATCGTCAGGTGTCGTTCGGCTACGGCGTACATTTCTGCTTGGGAGCCCAGCTGGCCCGAAACGAACTACGGTCGCTGTTCGGACACCTGGTGCCCCGCCTTGCCGAGATCGAGCTTGCTGGCGATCCTGCAACGATGAAGACCACATTCGTCGGCGGACACAAGTCTCTGCCCATCAACTACACCCTGTCATGAGCCCGTCGCGTTCCCGGTCGAATATGAAACGGCTGGAGAAGATTGTCCTCGGGCTGCCCGAAGCCACCCGGGTGAACGTTGAAGCGTGGGACGACCACCCGACATTTCGGGTCCGGAACAAGAACTTCGTTTTCAGCGACGACACCGCCACATCGCTAAGCCTCAAACTGACCAAGGACGAAGCCGAAGCGGTGATAGCGACCGACGAAACCGTCTTCCCGATGGGCTACGGGCTCGGGCGCCACGGCTGGATCTCATTCTCGCTCCCACTCGACGCAGACGAGGAGCGGTGGGACGAGGTCACCGAGTGGATCATGATCAGCTACACCCTGGTCGCTCCAAAGAAATTGGCGGCCCAAATCCTGTCGGACGAAGACTGAGCGGGTCGGTCGCGAAAGACTTGCTCATCCAGCCGTAGCCGGCGAATGCTGGGTATAAAAGAGCCGTGGCCCGCACCCGTGGTAAGGAAAAGTTCAAGGCGGCCGACGCTCGTACGGCGCTCCTTGACGCAGGCTGGGAGATCCTCGTAGAGCGCGGCCTGGTGCCCGGTTTTGACCGTGTGACGCTGCAGGAAGCGGTCGAGCGCAGCGGGGTCCCTCGGACGACGGCATACCGCGTGTTCAGCGGCCCCGAGGGCTCCCTGAGTGTGTTTCGCGAGGCGCTTCTCGCTCGCATACAAATCGGTCTGGACGCCGAGCCGTCGTTCGATCTTGTCGCTGAGCTGCTGGCCGAGTCAGACCACATCGTGTCTGGGGGAGATGGCGCAGCAAAAGCCGACCTGTTCCGCGAGATGATTCGTATCGGGTTCAACGACCGCCTCGAGAAGATCTCGGCTGCGCCGAGTTGGCGGGCCTACATTTCCACCATCGCGGCCCTGAACTTTGATGGGACCGCTACAGCGTCGCAGGCCGCGATCAAGGCTGGCGACCGCTTCGTACCGCTGTTCGAGGCCATGGGAGAGATCTTCGGGTTCCGACCGAAGCCGGGTCTCACCTGGACCGATTTCGCCAGCATTCTGGTGGCAGCGGTCGACGGTGCGGCGATTCGCATGCTTGAGGACCCGTCGTTCGGGTCGATCGACTACAGCGGCGACCCCGACAAGCCCTGGAATGGCGCATCGATTCTTGCCCTCTCACTCTTCGTTACCTGGTGCGAGCCCGACCCCGATGCGCAAAGCCCGGCCGATCTTCTGACTTGGACAAATTTCGCGAATTCGTGAATTGGTACTTGCAGAACCAAAATTTGGGATAGTAGATTCCAAATCGACGCGGGACGGCGACGGTCAAAGGGGCAAAGATGGGCAAGCACCGCAAGGGCGAGCGTTCGCGAGCGCTGGCACGACATATGACGCTTTGGCTGACGGTTGGTCTCGTCGCAAGTGTGGTGACAGCGATATCCGCGGCAGCTGGAACGGCAGCGGCCGCCGCTGACGGTGGCTGCATTGACAAGCTGGAGATCGAGACCCCGGGCGAGACGGCTTCGGAGTTCGGCTCCGTACAACTTGAACCCGGCGAGACCTTCACAGCGAATGTCCGACACTGGACCTCGGAACCAACGGGTGCCACGTGGCGTACCGGGTTCAACAGCGAAGCCGGCCTCTCGATCCTGCGAGCGGACGGATTCCCGGCCGACTCGGTGCGCGGCAGGGGCTTCGCTGCCGATGGCCCATGGCAGGCGGACGGCTTTTCCGACGACGGCGTGTTCTCCTACACCAACCCGTCGAACTCGACGCGGACCGAATTCGTGCTGCACGTTGGCGCCTGGAATCGGCCATCCACCGACATCATCGGACGGACCGAGCTTTCAGGATTCTCCACCTGCGTCTCGGCTCACACGCCGCCGGAGCGACCGGCAGCCACCTGCGCCACTATGCCGGCCATGCGGGCCGACTCCAGTGATGTTGTGCGCTCTGAGCCGTTCTTCATGCCCGCCAGCGGTCGCCTGGATCTCGACATCATGGACTCACGGGCCTTCGGGTGGCACGACGATGGCTACATCCTTCAGCGACACGGTGACTGGAACTACCGTGCCCGCCTCTATGACGCCGAGACGGGCGATCAGATCACCAGTCGCACCTATTCCAGCGAGGGCTTCTACTGGACACGAGAGGCGTACGTCGATGAGCAAGGGGCGACGGTCTTCAACGACAGCAGCGCCGGAAACGTCATCTTCGAACTGGCAACCTGGTTCACCCGCGGTGGCGGGCAGCCGCAGACAACACCGATAGCGGCCCGGGTAAACGGCGAGTCCATCTGCCTCGAGTCCACCGACTCAGCGGTCATATGGGACGCAGCACCCTCCTGTCGACCGGACGACACCAGCGGCATTACCGCTCAGGTAACCAACAAGACCGGCGCATCGGCCGACTACACGATCCAGCTGCGAAACCCGGCGACCAACCAATGGGTCCACGGAAGCCACGCTCACACAATCGCCTCCGGTGACACCGCAACCGTCGCCCTTGGCGGCATAGGCCCAGGCCGCTGGAAGGTTGTCATGGTGGAGAACGGCCAGCCGCTCTCACCAGCGACCTGGATGACCTTCAGCAGCGACGACTGCAACGACTCGGTGACCTGGCCAAACCTGCCAACCTGCGCCGTCGACTTCACGCCGGCAATCGACGTGCTGGTCCGTAATGACGGAATAACGATCACCTCATATCAAGTCGAAGTTCGCAGCATCGTGGACGGCAGCTTCGTCCACGCCAGCAACGTTGTTTCACTCCTGCCAGGACGGGAGCGGAACATCCGCCTCGGAGGAATCCCGAACGGGTCCTACAACGTTGTGGTCGTAGCCGATGGCGTCGATCTCTCCGAGAGCAGATACTTCTTCGACCTGGCGAATTGCGACGAGGCGAGTTCAACGGCAGTGGACATTGGTCAGGCCGGGTGTTCCTCGGACCCAGCGCTTGGGGCGACGCTTGCGTTCACCATCACCAACTCTGGTGGAACTGCGCAGAACTACCGGGTGGAGGTTGGACCGCGCAGCCATGAACCGGTCAGCGTGCCGCCAAACACCACCATCACCTTCATCCTGCGCCAGATACCCGAGGGCATCCACACCGCAACCGTGCAGTTGGAGGACGGCTCGCAGATAGCGATTCGGGAGAACATTCCGTTCGGCTGCAGCGATCAAATTGCGCTCTGCCCAACCAACACGTCGTTCGCCTTCCGCTACGGCAAATCCACCTGGAGCCAGATTCCAGGCAACCTGCCGTATATCAATGCCGCCAAGATTCGAGTTGACACCACCGGCGCTGAGGGCCGAGTCCACGTCATGGTCAATGGGACAGTGCATCCGGACTCCGCTTCGGTCCCGGCCAACTCGGGAACACGAACCATTGTCTCCCGCGACCGTGAAGCGCTTACCAAGTGGAACCGCGACGCATGGGTACAGGTTGCGGTCGTGCCTGACGGTGACAACCGCTCCGATGCAATCCCATGCGGCACGCCCCGCGTTGTCACCGCACCCGTCACTGTGGATGGCAGCACGCTTGACGCCCCCGACGGTCAACTCATTTGCACACTTCACGAGGTGAAAGGGGCGACCGACCGCACACGGTGTGAGGCGTTGTTCAGCAACCTGACCTCGGAGCGCTACTTCTGGTTGAGTCAACTGCCAGACATCGAGCACGGCAACAACGTCGAGCTGAACTGCGGCGCCTACGAGGAGTTCGGCAGAGCCGTAGGACTCTGGCCGGGCTTTATAGCGGTCGACCGCTACAGCCGGGTCACCTCCCAGATGTGCGACCAGATCTCCGGAGACCTCAACACTGGTTTCAGAGCCAAGCTGAATGAACTCGATGCCGGCTTGGGCCAGGGCAAGTGCCTCGTCATCTTCGCCTTCAGCGGCGGTGGACCATCGGGCGCCGGCTACGACTTGATCGACTACGTCGACAACCCGAACTGCAGCCGGAACTACACAAAGACCTGGCCCGACCTTGAGTCATTTATTCGCAACGATTGGTGCGTCAACTTCCCGGACTGGGAGTTCGCCGAGTACGAGATTGACGGGAGTACTCGGTGTACAGCATGGCAGCAGAGTGCTCCAAGCTCTTCAACTCTGGCCAGGAACCTGCGGGCGGTCGGTCAACAGCCGACACAGACCGCAGCGCACCACATCGTTGCGGGGGACCAGGACGATCCGTTGATCGACGAGGCTCGGGCCATACTCATCAACTTCCAGATCGACATCAACGCGGCAGAGAACGGCGTGTTCCTTCCCCGGAACTGCAACTCGGCCAATCCCAGTGGGCACGTCGTACATTCGAAAATCCACACGGCGAAGTACTTCACCTACGTGAATACGCTGCTACGTCAGGCAACGACGAAGGCAGAGGTGATCGAGGCACTCGATGATGTTCGTCAGATGCTTCGAACCTCGAACGCGTGGCAGTTCTACACCAAGCCGTGCAAGCCCAACCTCGCGACTCCGGCGCTGACGGTGCAGGCGGACACGGTGACCTTCGCATGGTTCACGGCGCACGCCGCCCTCGACTACCAGATCTACTGGTACGACGGGGACGGGCGGCGGTTCGACATCGACAGAACCGCAGCCCTGTCCATTCCGTTGGACATTTCAGCCCGTTCCGGCGAGGTCTGTGCTCGGGTCAGAGGTCGCAACGACCCACTCATGGAAAAGCCGGGACCCTTCTCCACCAACGTTGCGACGATGCCCTGTGTAACAATTCCCTGATGTCAGATGGTGTGTTCGAGACGGTGTGGTCCGACACGCAGTCGATCGCGCCGGTGGCCCCGGACACGTGGAACGTGCTGGCGGATCTCGGTGGCGAATCGGTGCGGGATAATTGGGTCCCGCCTCGGTTCGAATCCACCGAGACGCTGGTCGTCGATCGTCCCTGGCTCGGGGAACACCTTCTTGCCTTGAACGAGCGTGCTGTCGAGGCTCTCGGGAGCTATGTCGAGGCGTGCGGCGAGCTGCTCAAGCTTGAGCACGACGATGGTCCGCTCTGGTTGTTGAATCCTCGGTTTGTGCTCGATGCTCTTGGCCCCCGGTCGGAAGTGACGACGTTCAAGTCCTCCGGCAACATCAAGTCGGTGATCTACCCCGACTTCCGTTCTGAGGTCATCGAAGGTGTTGACCTATTCAAACTTGCGGGTCCCCGCAGTTCGACGTTGTACTACAGCCAACGGGTTGTGATGGCAATTGAGGAAGCGGGTCTTACCGGTCCTCGTTTTCGGCGAATCACCACTCCATAATGCACCGACGACGACATCCAAAGAAGGGGAATTGCCTTGAGCACGACAGACTCGACTCGCCCGACAGGCGAGCAACTGGCCGAGGAGTATCGCGCCTCACGCCTCAGGACCGCCGCGCTGCTCGATGGAATCTCCGCAGACGATGAGCAACGCATCGTTCCCACCTGTCCTGACTGGCGGGTCCGAGACCTTGTCAGCCATGTCAACGCTCTCGCGGCCGATCTCTCCGCAGGCCGGGGACCCGATGGTGACACCCAGGCCTGGGTCGACCAGCAAGTCATCGATAGGGCCGACCTCTCGGTGGCGACACAGCTCGAACAGTGGTCCGAAAGCGGAGCTGCGTTTGAAGAGACCCTGCGTTCGACTCCCCAGCTCAAAGCCCTCGTCGTCGACCTCATCAGCCATGAGCATGACGTCGCTGGGGCAATCGGCACACAGTCTGACCGAAACTCCTCCGGCGTAGAGCTCGTCATGTCAATGATGGGCCGGGTCTTTGCCAAGGACCTGCAGGGCGCCAACCTCAATGCGTTCCGGATGGTGTGCGGCGACCGATCCTGGGAGTACGGCGAGGGCGATGTCGAGCTGGAGGTGCGTGGCGACCTGTGGGAGATGTTCCGCCTGACCGGTGGCCGACGATCACGGGCCCAGGTTCTCGCATCGGACCACGAAGGCGACATGGCGCGCTACATCGGGGCGCTCATTCACAATCCTCTCCCCGAGGTAGACATCATCGAGTAGATCATGGACGCAAACGGCGCAGATCCGGGCACCCTGATGCAAGTCACCTTGCGCTAGGAGTTGCCGTGAATCGCTATGACGTCTTGATCGAAAGGGCCCGACGATCGGAGCGCATCCTGATCGACGGTGGTACCGGCAACGAGTGCATCTTGCGCGGCGCTACCGAGCTGTCGAACGGCTGGAGTGGCGGTGCTGCCTTGAGCGACCCGGACATCGTTCGCCAGGTTCATGCCGACTACATATCCCGCGGCGTCGACATGATCGCCACCAACACCTTCGCCACCGGCCGCAACATTCTGGCCGACGCAGGGGTGGAGGATGACTTTGAGGCCCACAACCGCCGGGCCGTGGAACTGGCCATCGAGGCCCGCGCTGCCGCTGGCGCCCCTGCCGACCATGTCGTCATTGCCGGTGGCGTCAGCAACTGGAGCTTCTCTGGTAACCGACCATCGCTGTCGACCCTTGAAGCCAACACGGTGGAGCAAGCGACGATCATGGCCGAGGCCGGCGTCGACTTCTTCAGCCTGGAAATGATGGTCGACATTCCACGCATGACCGCCACCCTCAATGCGGTGTCCGGCCTCGGTCTACCGGTCTGGGTTGGCTTGACAATCGGGCCGGAAGCGGGCCACGACGTCAGCGAGCTTGGGCCAGACATTGAGCTGAGCGAAGGCGGCCTCGTGGCCGACGCTGTGAAGCTGGCGATGACCTACGACTGCGTCGACGCGTTCTGCCTGATGCACTCCGACGTGCGCTTGACCGAACGCGGCGTCGCCGCCATACGAGAGGTCTGGGACGGTCCGCTCGGCGCGTACGCTCATTCGACCGTGCTCATCGACGGTGAATTGATCTTCGCCAACGCCATCACCCCACAGGACTACGCGGCCTACGAGCCGGCCTGGTTCGCCGCCGGCGCAACGATGGTCGGCGGATGCTGCGGCATCGGGCCGAGCCACATCGAAGAGCTGGCCTCGACGATCCGCCCCGAGCGTCTCTAGTTCGTCGGCGTTACCCGAGCGTTTGCTAGTTCGGGGTGTGCGCAGCCTCGGTGTCGGCCCACCACCGGGTGGCGCCGGGTAACAGCTCGGCCCGCAGTTCGCTGAACCGTCGAGCGGCGTCGGCCCGTGGCCAGTTGCTCGGCAACAGCTCGCCAGGCAGGTCAGGATCGGCGAAGGGAAACTGGCGCCACCGGTGGACCAGCGAGGTGAGTTCACCGGCCGCACTACGGTCATCTGACACCCGCTCGAGGAGCCGATCGGTCTCGGTAAGAAACCGCACGTACCCGTCGCTCAGGAGGGGGAGGTCCCACGCCCGCTCTGCCAGCTCTGCCGCATCACCAAGCTGCCCGATTTCGGCCACGAACGACGTCGCTGGCAGATCAAGTTCTCGGAGCACCTGGGCGGCCTCTCCCTCTCGGGATGTCCACGGCGAGATCCAGACACCGTTGCCGGGAGTACCGAAACCCGCCCAGCGGAGGCGCACCGACATCCGGTAGCGGGTGTTGCGGTCCTTCTCTGGCACGCTCGCCAGCACCACCGCCCAGCGCTGATCCCACGGTTGCTCGGTGAGACCGAACCCGTAGATGTGTTTCGCCCCCGTTTCGAGGATGGACCGGGTGTCAGCGGTGAGGCTCCAACGGGTCTGGCGGCCAACCCGGAGCTTGGCGAGGCGCCCCTGTTGGTGGAGGCGGGCCATGGTTTGTCGTGCCGTCTTGTCGCGAACGCCAACAAGGTCGAGCGCTTGGATCACGCTTTGGGTCCATGCTTCACCGTCGCCCGCGAGAAGGTACTCCCCGAGCACGGTCATGAGCAGACCCCGGCTGCTATCGGCCGGGTCGGTGCGGTCACGGTTGGTGCCAAGGACGCCAGCCAGTGATGCCGGGTCCTCGGACTCCACATGCGGTTGTTGCTTGACGCTGTGGTCAAGTGACATCGGCTCGGCCTTCGATGTTCTTAGAGACGGACGTACTCGAAATCAACCGGCTTCTGGTTGACGCCCTGAGCCGGAGGCGCAACCCATCCCGCCATCTTTCCGGGCTCTGTCACGCCGACCTGTAGGGACTTCACATGAGCCTTGTCCGCATCGTTGGGCAGCCAGTCCTGGGCGTTGGCCTGCCACTCCGCCTCACTGATCCGGCGCCCGTCCGGGGACACCAGGTGGTCACGGAACGTACCGACGTTGCGATTGAACCCGATATGCGGCATGCGAAGCTCGACGGTGGCCCCAGCTTCGGCGATCGCTCGATTCCACCGATCGATGCCGTTCTGACAGTCCACGGTGTAGTCCTCCCGGAGGGTTTCGTTCAGGGCGGCCAGCTGAGTCACCTCGCGTTCACCGATGCCGTCTTCTGACGCTTCGGGGACCATGCGGGTGGCCTCCCGAAGGATGTGGTCGTCGTCGCGAGACTCTTCCTGGAACCGCCCCTTGAGTCCAGCGGCAAAGTAGTTCGCCGCGTTGGTCGACGTCTCGGCGCCGAACAGGTCGAGCGAGACCGAGTAGTGGAAGTTGAGGTACCGCTGCAGCACGTCCAGGTTGATGCCGCCGTGGGGGTGTACGTCATCGGTGTCGTGTTCGGCCATCAGTTCCAGCGTCCGCTGGACCACCCGGCCGACCCCGGTCGCCCCGACGAACATGTGGTAAGCCTCTTCCTTCAACATGAAATCGCAGGTTCGACTCAACGGGTCAAAACCCGACTCCCGCATCGACGCAAGCTGATACTTGCCGTCGCGGTCGGTGAAGTAGGTGAACATGAAGAACGACAGCCAGTCCGGCGTCTCCTCATTGAACGCACCGAGGATTCGAGGGTTGTCCGTGTCGCCGGAATGACGTTCCAACATCTCGTCAGCCTCATCGCGACCCTGCCTGCCGAAGTAGCGGTGCAGCAGATACACCATGGCCCAGAGGTGGCGGCCTTCCTCGACGTTGACCTGGAAGAGATTGCGCATGTCATACAGCGACGGAGCGACCAGGGACAGGTGGCGTTGCTGTTCCACCGAGGCCGGCTCGGTGTCGCCCTGGACCACGATGAGCCGTTGCAGCTCGGCCCGATACTCCCCGGGGACCTCCTGCCAGGCGTCCTCTCCTTTGTGGTCCCCGAAAGCGATCTTGCGTTCCTGCTCCTGTTCGGCCAGGAAAATGCCCCACCGGTAGTCAGGCATCTCGACATGATCGAAGTGAGCCCAGCCACCGCGGCCAACGTCGATTGCGGTGCGGAGAAAGACCGGGTTTCGTTTGAAGGCGACCGGGCCGAGCTCCTCCCACCAGCGAACAAACTTTGGCTGCCAGCCTTCCAGGGCGCGCTGGAGTCGGCGGTCGCCTGCAAGGTCGACGTTGTTTGGGATCTTGGCGTCGATGTCAACGTTGGTCATGGCATCTCCTACTTGCTCGGAACGGACGTGTGGAGGGGGTGTGAGTGGCTCACGGATCTAGACCCGGCGTCGGTCATAGGCCGGGCGGGCGCCGGTGCCGAACCGTTGCAACGCACCTTCGGGACCGACGGCGTTTGGCCGCTGGAAGATCCAGTTCTGCCAGGCGGTAAGCCGAGCGAAAATCTTGGTCTCAGTGGTCTCGGGGCCGACAAAACGATGGTTGGCTTCCATGCCGGTGAGGGCGTCAGGGGAGAAGCTGGCCCGCTCCTCGATCATGACCCGAATCTCGTCGTCCCAGTCAATGTCATCCATCGCCGCGGTGACAAGGCCGACCTCTTCAGCCCGTGGACCGTCGAGGGTCTCGCCGGTGAGCGCCAACGCACCCTCCAGATCATCAGGGTGACCCCAGAAACGAGACTCCAGTCGCGAGAGCCCGTTACTCATCGGGAACCAGTCCCGGTTGGCGTCGGTGAGCTGCAGGGTGGGGGAGGGGAGGTCGGAGTCTTCCCAGGTGCCGTCAAGCATGTAGCTGCGGTCGGCGGCCAAGGCCAGCTCGGCAAGCACACCAGCGAAGCAGCTCCCCGGTTCGATCAGGGCGAAGATCGATCGGGCGGAAAGGTCAAGCCGCTTGAGTACACGGGCCCACAGCAAACGGACCTCCCGCGCCAGCCAACCGTCGGGACCGAGTACCGCCTCAGGGCGCAGGACTGCCTCAGCTGCCAGGACCGCGGCGACCCCGTCGCCGTTTCCGCTGGTCCCGTCGGTCTTCAGCAGCCATGTACCAATCTCCGGCTCGTTGAAGCGGAGGTGGAGGATGGCATCGTCGAGTTCGCGTGCGGCGCCAAGCACCCACGCCGCAGACCCGGCCGATCGCAGCTCCGCTGCCGTGCTCGGCTGCGGGCCGGTTGGCCCGGTGACCGTGATGGTTGCCGAGCGGGTGCCACGATCAATAGCGACCGCCACCGCTCCGACCGGACCCCAGCTGACGTCGTCGCCGTCGATCATGCGTTCCAACCGAGTCAGCTCGATCCCGGAGGCGGCGTCTGGCCGGTCGGACGCCGCTACCCGCTCCGCGGTCCGCTCGGCGATGAGATTGGTGAACTCCGATGCCGGGGCGATCGCATCGACGAGGCCCCACTCAACGGCTTGGCGGCCTCGTACTCCCTCGGTCCTGGTGGCGAAGATGTCCGCCCGATCCCTACGGACGTTGCGCTTGTCAACCACCCTGGTGAGGCCGCCGGTCCCCGGCAGCACGGCCAGCAGGGGCACCTCGGGCAGCGATACTGCAGATGCTCGATCGTCGATGAGCAGGATCTCGTCACAGGCCAGGGCGAGCTCGTAGCCGCCGCCCGCTGCGGTGCCGTTCACCGCAGCAACCCAGGCCTGGCCAGAATGCTTGGTGGCGTCCTCAATGGAGTTGCGGGTCTCGTTTGTGAACTTACAGAAGTTCACTTTGTGGGCGTGTGACGAGGTGGACAGCATCTGAATGTTGGCTCCGGCGCAGAAGATCTTCTCCAACCCTCCGGTCATCACCACGGCCTTGACCTCCGGGTGCTCGAAGCGGAGCCGCTGCACGATGTCGTGCAGCTCAATGTCCACACCGAGGTCATAGGAGTTCGTCTTCAGCTGATAGTCATCGCTGCGGAGCCCACCATCGGAGTCGACCGCCATGGTCACGGTGGCGACCGGGCCGTCGTAGCTAACGGTCCAGTGGCGGTACTGATCACGCTCGACCCTGAAATCGATGAAAGGCTCAGTCACAACTGTCATTCTACATATCCACGACTATCCGTCAACGAAATGTAGAATCTGAGCATCGTGTCGGGATCGGCGCGTGGTTCTTTGACCAGGGGAACGTTGGGTTCTGAGGCTTCCCGGCTGGGACCGGCTGTCTTTGATACGCAGCCGGTGCGCGAGCCGGCGCCGTTCTCGACCAAGATCGAGTTGGAGAGCGAGGTCCTGGCGGCGATAGGTGGAGACGACGCTCAGCACCAGACCGCCGAGGTGGGCCGAGGGGCAAACCCGACAGACAACGGTCGTGGTTGGACCCCACACGAGATTGATGGTGAGCCACATGCCTCGATTGACATGAGAGGGGCGTGCCTGGCGGCGGGCCATCTAGCGATCGGTGGTCCCGGCTACCCCGAATCCCTGATGCGCTCGTCGTTGCCCATCGTTCAATGCCAACCGCTACCCGTTCAACAAGGTTTCGAGCGCGTCAATGGCCAAGTCCTCACCGACCGCGTTGGCCCCGTGTACCCGGACGAGCGAGGTGTGCAAGA